>JAGXIF010000038.1 GCA_024635755.1 Halothiobacillus sp. | reverse complement strand
TTCTCGAGATCAAGCGCTACATCCGCTATTACAATCACGACCGGATCAAAGAGAAACTAAAAGGCCTGAGCCCCGTGGAATACAGGACTCAGGCCTTGGTGCCCGGCTAACCAACCGTCCAACTTTTGGGGGTCAGTTCATGCCGGGGCTTTTTCGTCGGGGCGTGCGTGCCGATCAGTAGTTGTTTTCTTCGTCGGCTTCGTCGCCCATCTCGTCGATTTCGTCGCCCGCCTCATCGACCGCCTCATCGACCGCCTCACCGGCTGCTTCCACGGTTTCGTCGATCTGCTCGCCAGCCTCTTCGGCCGGGCCTTTATCTTCGTCGGCGCAGCCGGCAACCGTCAGGCCCAGTGCCATCATCAGGGCGATCATTGCATTACGTGCTTTCATCGGTTTGCTCTCCTTGTCGTGCCGGTCTTTCCGGCACATTTTTAGTGTCGGTATTGAAAATCGAGTGCACAGCCTGACCGGTGCCAGCCCACGCACTCCTCCTTGGAACCCCTCGGCGTCGGTAAGTTCAGAATGCGTCCACCTGCCTGACTTCGTCAAGGGGCAGTTGCCCGGGGCGCGGCCAGACTTCGTCGGCCTTCTTGCCGATCGCCACCATGAAGGAGATCAGGTGATTGTCGGGCAGGTTGATCAATCGCCCGACCGCCTCGTAGTCGAAGCCGTCCATGGGGCAGGAGTCCAGCCCCATCTCTCGGGCGGCGAGCATCAGCGTCTGCCCGGCGATGCCGCAACTGCGCATGACCTCGTCCCGTTCGACCTGTGGCAAGTCGCGGTAGTAGGCATCGATGGCGCCGGCCATCATCTCGCGGATGTTCTCCGGGGCGTTTTTCCAGACGCGCTCGACGTCGTGTGCCCAGACGTCGCGGCGCCCGCAGAGGATCACCAGCATGGAGGCATCGGTGACCTGGGACTGGTCCCAGGCCACCTCGCGAATCGCTTGGCGCTTGGCCGGATCACGTACCACCACGAAGCGCCAGTGCTGCAGGTTGAAGGCGGTGGGCGAGCGCATCGCCAGTTCGATCAGGCGATCCTGCTCCGCTTCGCCCAGGCGATGCTCGGGGTCGAATGACTTGATCGCGCGGCGGCTTTCGATGGCCTCGGTGACTTGCATGCCTATCCTCCGATTCGGGTTTCCATGTGACCGCGGGAGTATAGGCAAGGGAACGGGGGATTAATGCCCGCTTGCGGGTGGAATTGTCCATTGGGCCCGAAAGCAGTGATGCAGGGAGACGGGCAGTCGCGGTTTAGAAGGACTTGCCCCGCAAGGCGCGTAGCAGCGCACGCGCCTGCTTGGCCGGCTTGTGGTGCGGGTTGAGTTCGCGTTCGGCGCGTTGCTGTTCGGCCACCAGTCGACGTTGCTCGATGCTTTCGGCCGTCTCGCGGTACAGCCGTTCGGCCTCCACCGCCGGCCCGCGTTTCTGGTTCAATCCTTCGACGTCCACCACGAAGCGCATTCCGCCCTTGCTGATGGTCAATCGGTCTCCGGGCCGGACGGGCTTGCCGCGCTTGTTCACCGACTGGCCATTGAGCTCGATCTTGCCGCCGTCGATTGCCGTGGAGGCGAGTTGGCGGGTCTTGAAGAAGCGGGCGGCCCACAGCCAGGTGTCGAGGCGCTGGCTTTCGTGGCGATCGGCCGGTTCGGTGGATCGAGTCGATTGGGAAGGGCGTTTTTTCACTAGGCTCGGCTGCGATGGGGGCGGTCGTTGGGCTAAGCTGTCGGGAGTCGACGCCCGGCCATGGCCGGGCGTATTGATTCATCTCGATGTGGAGGCATCATGCAACTCGAACTGATCAGCTTCAAGCTCTGCCCGTTCGTCCAGCGCTCGGTGATCACCTTGCGGCACAAGGAGGTGCCGTTCGATACCACCTTCATCCAGCTTGACGATCCGCCGGAGTGGTTCGGTGAACTCTCGCCGCTGGGCAAGGTGCCGGTGCTCAAGGTCGATGATGCGGTGCTGTTCGAGTCCGCGGTGATCAACGAGTTCCTCGACGAGTCCTGTGGCGATCGCATGTTGGCATCCGATCCGCTCGAGCGTGCCCAGCAGCGTGCCTGGATCGAGCTGGGTTCGGCCGCGATCTTCGCCATGTTCGGGTCGATCACGGCACCCGAGGAGCCGGGCAGCACGGCCAAGCGCGACGAGCTGGCGAAGCTGTTCGGTCATCTCGAGCGGCAACTGGCCAAGGCCCCGCCGGCACCCTCACCCTTCTTCACCGGTGCCAGGCTCTCGCTGGTGGATGCCGCGTTCGCCCCGTTGTTCCAGCGCCTGTTCGCGTTGCCCGAGCCCATTCTCGACTGGAACACCGTGCCGACGGTCAAGCGCTGGGCCGAACGATTGGTGGAGGAGCCGGTGGTGCGAGCGTCGCTGCCCGATGGCTTCGACGAGCTGTTCCCCATGATGCTGAGAAAGCAGAACGGTTGGTACGCGCGCCAGCACCTCGCTGGCTAAAGAGGGCGCGCCCTCAGTCTCGCGTGAGGCGCTGGTTCACCCAGCTACCCAGGCCCGAGCCGGCCACGATGCCGAGGCCCACCCATACGGCGAAGCCCTTGCCTTCGCCGATCATGGCCAGGGCCGTCCCCGGGCAAACCCCGGTGGCCGCCCATCCCAGACCGAACAACACCGAGCCGGCGATCAGGCCACGCTTGAAGGGTTTGTGCTGGATCGAGATCGGCTTGCCGGTGTTCCGGGCGCGCCAGCCGAACCGCCACGCCAGCCAGGTGAGCAGGCCGCCGACCATCACCGCGGTGGCGATCACCCAGAGCAGCCGCAGGTCGTCGAACAGCAGCAATTCGCTGATGATCGCCGGGCTGGTGGCCCCGGCGCGACTGAGCAGGAAACCAAAACCGATGCCGAAGGCGAGGAACAGGACGTTCTTGCGGTTGATCATCGTTCAGACCCCCATCGCCCAGGCGGCGAGTTGGGCGGTGCCCACGGCGACGGCAAAAAAGACCGCCGAGGCCACGAGACTGGCCGGCGCGCCCATGGCCACGCCGGCAATGGTGTGCCCCGAGGTGCAGCCACCGGCGAGGCGCGCCCCCAGGCCGATGAGGAGGCCGCCGCCAATCCACCAGAGGGCGGCGCCCCAGGCAGAGTCGGGTACCAAGGCCGTGTAGAAGCGACCGAACTCGGCCGCGGTGCCCTGCCAGGCCGGGGACCCATCGCTCAATGCGGCCAGCAGGCCGCCGAGAACGATGCCCAGCAGAAACACAACCCGCCAATCGCTTTCTCGGTCGCGGCGTGTGCCGGGCGTGATGTCCTGGGCAAGGCAGGCAAAACCGGTCGAGCAGGAGAGCGGCTGATCGGCCAGCCAGCGCTGCGCGAAGGCGAGCAGCGCGATGAGCGCACCGACCAGTACCGGCGTCCAGAGGGGATTGAAAAAGGCAGCCCAGAGGCTGGAGAGCGCATCAGTCATCGCCGAAAGCACCGTTTTCGTCGGGAAAACGGCACCTTAGCGAGTATTTCGCCTTCGCGCTAACAGATGTTTTTCTGTGCCCATAACCGCGATCGGCAAGCGGGGCCGTGGAACAGGGGGGACGGCATCATGCCGCCCGTCGGAGCACCCGGACCGGGTCAGTCCGACTGGCGCGAGGCCTCTCCCTTTTCCGGCAGGGTGATGTTGAGCTCGAACAGTTCGAACTGTTCGTTGTGCTCGACCTCGAACTTCACCGCGTCGTCCTCGACATGGACGTACTTGCGGATTACCTCGAGGATTTCCTGCTGCATTGCCGGCAGGTAGTGCGGGGCGCCGTGCTGACCCGAGGCGCGCTCGTGCGCGATCAGGATCTGCAGGCGCTCCTTGGCCATCTTGGCGGAGGGTCCCTGCGGACGGGAACGAAAGATATCCAGCAGTCCCATGGCTTAACTCCGGCTGAAAAGACGACCCAGGAGGGACTTCTTCTCGGTCTCGATGAAACGCATCGGGCGGTCTTCGCCCAGCAATCGTGCCACGGCGTCGGCATAGGCCTGACCCGCGTCGGTGTTCTCGTCCAGGATGACCGGCCGCCCGGCATTGGATGCCTGGAGCACGGCGCCGGATTCTGGGATGACACCCAGCAGCGGCACCGCCAGGATTTCCAGCATGTCCTCCACCGAGAGCATGTCACCGGTGCCCACGCGTGCGGGGGCATAGCGCGTGATCAGCAGATGCTCGCGGATGGCGGTGTCGCCATCCTTGGCCCGGCGCGACTTGCTCGCCAGGATGCCCAGCATCCGGTCGGAATCGCGCACCGAGGAGATTTCGGGGTTGGAGACGACGATGGCCTCGTCGGCGTAGTACATCGCCAATTGCGCGCCGCGCTCGATACCGGCCGGCGAGTCGCAGACGATGTACTCGAAGCCTTCTTCCCGTAGCTTGTCGAGGACCTCGCCGACGCCCTCTTCGGTGAGTGCCTCCTTGTCCTTGGTCTGCGAGGCGGGCAGGACGTAGAGGTTGTCGACCTCCTTGTGGCGGATCAGGGCCTGGTTGAGGCCCGCCTCGCCCTGGATGACGTTAACGATGTCGTAGACCACGCGGCGCTCGACGCCCATGATCAGGTCAAGGTTGCGCAGGCCGACATCGAAGTCGATCACCACGGTCTTCTTGCCGGCCATGGCCAGGCCGCTCGAAATGGCGGCGCTGGTCGTCGTCTTGCCAACGCCGCCCTTGCCGGAGGTTACCACCAGGACTTTGGACACGGATTGTCTCCCTAATCGCGAAATATTGTTGACGCTTGTCTCACCCGACGGGCTCCTGCCCGCCGGGGCTGCGGTCGTTTGGTGGGCCGGACTGTGCCACAAAGCACCGGCATTCCCAACGATCCCTTGATTACTCGATCATCACTCAGTCGAAACTGTGTACCACTAACTGGCCGTCTTCGAGTTCGACCACCACCCGCTTGCCCCAGGCCGGGTGGCGGGCGAGTTGCTCGCCGTCGAGGAACGTGCCGCAGATGGCGATGATTTCCGGTTCGAACTGTTCGCAGAAAATGCGCGCATCGGCCATGCCGTTGGCCCCGGCCGCCGCCGTGCCCTTGAGCGTGCCGTGGATGTAGATCGAGCCATCGGCAACCACACGCGCACCGGCACCAACGGTGTTCATCACCACCATGTCCTGGCCGTGGGCGTAGAGTTCGGTGCCCGAGCGCACCGGGTGGCGCAATACCATCGGCGCGATGGGCGCTGCGGGCGGGGCCTCGGGCTGAGGTGCCGGTTCGGGTTCCGGTTCAGTCCGCGTTGTCGGCTCCTCCGGGGGCGGCGGTGCCGGCGAGCGGTTGGCGGCCGGCTGGCCGCTGAACATCGGCAAGTCGGCCCCGCGAGCTTGGGTCTTCTGCTGCTCGTTGCCGTGGACCACGCCCACTGGCTCAAGACGATAGTTGCGCAACAGGCTGACCAGCGCTGGGAAGTCGATCCACTTGCCACTGTCCTCGATCGCGGACAGGTCGATCACGCAGGGTTCGCGGTCGTCGCTGACACCCGGGTTGCCGAAGCGTTCGCTCAGGCTGCGGGTCAGCTTGAGCAGGTGGGTCTCGTGGAGCCGCACGTGGGTGATCTCGAGCGGCTGCTGGTCGATGTCGAGCGCCGGGGCGCTGTTCTTGCTGGCGGGGCGCGTGGAAAGCGTCATGGGGTTGCCTGGTTCTCGTCCTGAAGGTGTTAGCCGATCACAGGCGGCACAGGGCCAGCCGGAATTCGATGTTCTCGTGGATTTGCCGTGGGTGCCCGTTGTCGCGATCCAGTGTCATGAAGCGCACGGTAAACCGGTGCTTGCCGGCACTGATCTCCGGGTAGGCGTCGGTATCCTCGTCGAGCATGACCCGCAGCATCTGGTAGGGCGCCGCGCTCTCGATGCTCTGCTGGAGAAAACCATCCTCGGCCACCACTGACATGGTATCGACACTGTTGCGGATCAGGTTGATCACCAGCTCGTTGGCGGCTCGGATGTCGGCGAATGGCGCAAGCCAGGTGTCGATGTCCGCGCGACGTTCGGCTTCCGGCAGGCCCAGCCAGTAGTGCAGACCGGGGGTGTCGAACTCGCACAGGGCCCCGGGGATGGAGGCCCGCTGGCGCACCGCGTTGAGCAGTTCGTGGTTCTTGAGATGCGCCCCGGGCTGGTTGGCGTAGCCGTGCAACGCCTTGATCAAGCCGTTCTGCTGGTCGAGCAGGGCGTTGAGCTTGTCGCGGTCGACGCCGGGCGAGTCGGGCACGCCCATCAAGCGCCCCTGCTGGCGCTCGAGTTCCTTGATCAGCTCGCGCTTGATATCGATGCGCGAGAGCACATCGGCCGCCTCGAGCAGCAGCAGAACCGTGCAGAGGGTGTCGTTGCGCGACGGGTTTTGCAGGTGGTGGTCGATGCGCGCGAACAGGTTGTCGAGCCGTAGGCAGGCCCGTATCCGTTCGTTCAGTGGTTGCTCGAATATTTTCAGGGGTACGTTCCGATCCATTGGATGCCGATTTTGCTCGAATGTGAGTCGCCCGTCGCGTGTGTGTCATTCTCGGCTCGGCCGCGGAATAACTCAACTCCCGCCTGACAGGTCCACGCGTGACGGGGCTCAGTCCGGCTCGTAGCCCAGGATGGGTGCCAGCCATTTCTCGGCCTCGGCACGGCTCCAGCCCTTGCGGCGCGCGTAATCGTCGACTTGGTCGGGGCCGATCCGGCCCACGCCGAAGTAACGGGATTCCGGGTGGGCCATATACCAGCCGGAAACCGCTGCGCCCGGGTGCATGGCATACGAGTCGGTCAGTTCCATTCCGATTCGTCCCGGCTCCAAGAGTTCCCACAGCGCGCCTTTTTCGGTGTGATCCGGGCAGGCCGGGTATCCCGGGGCCGGGCGGATGCCCTGGTATTTCTCGGCGACCAACGCATCGTTGGACAGGCTCTCGTCCGGCGCATAGCCCCAGAACTCCTTGCGTACCCGCTCGTGCAGGCGCTCGGCAAAGGCCTCGGCGAGCCGGTCGGCCAAGGATTGCAGCAGGATGGCTTGGTAGTCGTCGTTGGCCTCCTCGAAGCGCTTGATGTGCGGCTCGATGCCGTGGCCGGTGGTCACGGCGAACCCGCCGACCCAGTCCTTGATGCCGCAGTCCGCCGGGGCGACGAAATCGGCCAGGCACTGGTTGGGCTTGCCCCCGCTGCGCGGCATCTGCTGGCGGATGTGGTGCAGGGTGGTCAGCGTCTGCTCGCGGGATTCGTCGGCGAACAGGAGAATGTCGTCAACGACCGAGGCCGCCGGCCAGAAGCCATAGACGGCATGGGCGGTCAGCCACTTCTCCTCGACGATCTGCCGGAGCATCGCTTTTCCGTCCTCGTAGAGCTTTTTCGCCTCGCTGCCGACCTTCTCGTCGTCGAGGATCGCGGGGAACTTGCCGAACAACTGCCAGCTCTGGAAGAACGGCGTCCAGTCGATGCGTTCGACGATCTCCTCGAGCGGGTAGTCCTCGAGCATGTGCACCCCGGCCTGGCGGGGTTGGGCCGGGGTGTAGTGGTCGAAGTCGACCCGCTGGCGATTGTCGCGGGCCTGCTGGATGGAGGCGCGCTTGGCCTCCTTCTGGTTGGCAACGCGCCGCTCGACCACCTTGGCGTACTCGGCTTCGACCTCGTCGACAAACGCCTGCTTGTTCTTGCCCAGCAGCTTGCTGGCTACGCCCACGGCGCGCGAGGCGTCGAGCACGTGGATCACCGGCTGATCGTAGGAGGGCTTGATCTTGAGCGCGGTGTGCAGCTTGGAGGTGGTCGCCCCGCCGATCATCAGCGGGATGTCGAAGCCCTGGCGCTGCATCTCACTGGCGACATTCGTCATTTCCTCGAGCGACGGGGTGATCAGGCCCGAAAGGCCGATCAGGTCCGCGTTTTCCTCGCGGGCGGTGTCCAGGATCTTCTGCGCCGGCACCATCACGCCCAGATCGACGATCTCGAACCCGTTGCACTGCAGGACCACGCCGACGATGTTCTTGCCAATGTCGTGGACGTCACCTTTAACGGTGGCCATCACGATCTTGCCGGCCGACTGCACCTGACAGCTTTCTTCTTCCATGTAGGGCAGCAGGTGGGCCACCGCCTTTTTCATCACCCGGGCGGACTTGACCACCTGGGGTAGGAACATCTTGCCGGCGCCGAACAGGTCCCCGACGGTGTTCATGCCGTCCATCAGCGGGCCTTCGATCACGTGCAGGGGCAGTTCGGCGCGTTGGCGTGCCTCCTCGGTGTCGTCGATCACGTATTCGTCGATGCCCTTGACCAGTGAGTGCTCCAGGCGCTTTTCCACCGGCCACTCGCGCCATTCGAGGCTGGGGCCGCTGGATTTCTCGCCACCGGAGTCGCGGTAGCGATCGGCGAGCTCCAGCATCCGGTCGGTGGCATCACTGCGGCGATTGAGCACGATGTCCTCGACCGCCTCGCGCAGTTCGTCGGGGATCTCGTCGACCACGGTGAGCTGGCCGGCGTTGACGATGCCCATGTCCATGCCCGCCTGCGTGGCGTGGTAAAGGAACACGCTGTGTATCGCCTCGCGCACGGCCTCATTGCCGCGGAAGGAAAACGACACGTTGGACACCCCGCCGGAGACCAACGCGTGCGGCAGGTGTTCCTTGATCCAGCGCGTTCCGTCGATGAAGTCGACCGCGTAGTTGTTGTGCTCCTCGATGCCGGTGGCAATGGCGAAGATGTTCGGGTCGAAGATGATGTCCTCGGGCGGGAAGCCGATGCCGGTCAGCAGGTCATAGGCCCGCTGGGCGATCTGCTTGCGCCGATCTAGGCTGTCGGCCTGGCCGTCCTCGTCGAAGCCCATCACCACCGCGGCCGCCCCATAGCGCTGCACGGTGCGCGCTTGCTCGAGGAACGATGCCTCGCCCTCCTTGAGCGAGATCGAGTTGACCACGGCCTTGCCCTGGACGCATTTCAGGCCCGCCTCGATCACCTCGAACTTCGAGGAGTCGATCATGATCGGCACGCGCGAGATGTCGGGTTCGGCGGCCACCAGGTTGAGGAACCGCTGCATCGCCTCGACGCCGTCGATCAGGCCCTCGTCCATGTTGACGTCGATCATCTGCGCGCCGTTCTCGACCTGCTGGCGGGCGACGTCCAGGGCCGTGTCGAAGTCACCTTCCTTGATCAGGCGACGGAATCGCGCCGAACCGGTGACGTTGGTGCGCTCGCCGATATTGACGAACAGCGAGTCGGGCGTGATGTTGAACGGCTCGAGCCCCGACAGACGGCAGGCCGGCTCCAGTGTCCTGGGCTTGCGCGGTGCCACGCCCTCGACCCGTCGGGCCATCTCGGCGGTGTGGGCCGGGGTGGTGCCGCAGCAGCCGCCGATGATGTTCAGCAAGCCCGCTTGCGCCCACTCGCCGATCGAGGCGGCCATCGGGTCGGCCTCGAGATCGTACTCGCCCAGCTCGTTGGGCAGACCGGCGTTGGGGTGGGCGGACACGGCGTACTCGCTCAGCCGCGAGAGTTCGGCGATGTACTGGCGCAGAAGGTCCGGACCCAGCGCGCAGTTGAGACCGATCGACAACGGCCGGGCGTGGCGCAGGCTGTTGTAGAACGCCTCGGTGGTCTGGCCCGACAGCGTGCGCCCGGAGGCGTCGGTGATCGTGCCGGAGATCATCACTGGCCAGCGCTGGCCACGGTCGACGAACAATTCCTCGAGCGCGAACACCGCGGCCTTGGCATTGAGCGTGTCGAAGATGGTCTCGATCAGGAAGATGTCGACGCCGCCCTCGATCAGGGCCTCGGCGGATTCGCGGTAGGCCTCGACCAGTTCGTCGAAGCTGGTGTTGCGGTAGCCGGGGTCGTTGACGTCCGGGGAGATCGAGGCGGTGCGGTTGGTCGGTCCGAGAATGCCGGCGACGAAACGCGGCTTGTCGGGTGTCTCGGCCGTCTTCGCGTCGGCGGCCTGGCGGGCGATCTGCGCGGCGACCACGTTGATCTCCCGCGAGAGCTCCTCCATCCGGTAGTCGGCCATCGCGATGCGGGTGGACGAGAAGGTGTTCGCCTCAATGATGTCCGCGCCGGCATCTAGGTACTGGTGGTGGATGTCCGCGATCACGTCGGGACGGGTCAGCACCAGCAGGTCGTTGTTGCCCTTGAGATCCACCGGCCAGTCGGCGAAGCGCTCGCCACGGAAATCGTCCTCGTCGAGCTGGGCGTTCTGGATCATGGTGCCCATGGCGCCGTCGAGCACCAGGATGCGCTCGCGCATCAGGTCACGGATCTGGTCAAAAACGGGGTGATCTCGGTCAATCGATGTCATGAGCGGCACGGTGTCATCTAAACGGCCAAACCGAACGTTCGGCCGATGGGGTGAATGAAGTGGGCGGCAGTATAACGTAGAGCGGGGCGCGGCCGAGCCGGTGGTGGGCCGGGCGGTTTAGCGTCGATCCTGGTGTTGGTCCGCCTGGTCGCGGTCACGCTGGTGCTGGCGGAAACGCTGGAAGCGCTGGGCCCGACGGCGGCGCTTGTGGGCCGAGATGTGCAGCCGCCACAGTAGTCGGATGATGGCAAAACCCAGCAGCGAACTGAGGAACGACAGCGTCAGCAAGCCCACGCCCAGCGGCAACCAGATGGCCGGCAATTGGCTCATGGCATAGCCGATGCTCATCTCGCCGGTGGGCGGGGCCAGCGCCGCTCCGGTGAGCATCGCGCCGATCTGATACGCCAGCCACAGCAACGGCGGGATGGTGATGGGATTGGTGGCCCACACCATCGCCACGGCGAGCGCGATATTCACCCGCATGGCCATCGCGAAGACGGCGGCGATCAGCATCTGGCCGGGCAGGGGGATGAAGGCGAGGAACAGGCCCAGAGCCACCCCGCCGGAGACCGAGCGGCGGTTTAGATGCCAGATGTTCGGGTCGCCGAGAAACTGCGCCACCGGTTTGAGAACCGGCTGGGTGACGATCCGGCTCCGGTTGGGTGTCAGTCGACGAAAAAACTTGCGGGGCATGTCGGCCTCGTCGAACCTCGGCATGGAAAAGTGGGAGGGTCCGGTCGTGCCGTGTCGATTGGCAAATCCCTTTCGCCCCCGGCAAGGGCGCAGGCTGCCGGATGCCGTCACGGTTTGCAAAATTATGCCGGACCAGGTGGCTCGATCGCCAGTCCCGAAGACGGGGCGCCCTGCGGTTTCCCGGTCGGCAGGGGGGCTAAAGACTTTTCAAGCGATCGCGGACCTTCCGGCTCAGGGCGATGTAGTCGCGTTTTTCCCCCTCGTCCAGTTTACCGATCACCCGGCGACGAAATTCGGCCAGCGCTTGGTCGGCCGATTCCATGCGCGGGACGGCGCTGGGCAGTCGCCAGATGGTCTTGGCGCGACGATCGGTCTCGGAGAGGCGCCGCTCGATCCATTTGCCCTGTTCCAGGTTGTCGAGAAGCTTGACCAGGGTGGGGCCCTCGATGCCCAACTCGCCGGCAAGCTCCTTCTGCGTCCGGCCGTCGCCCTCGTCACGCAGGAGGCGCAGCACGGCCCAGGCCGAGGCGGTCAGATCGAATCGGGCCAGTGTCTCGTTGACCTGGGTTCGCCAGAGTCGGGAGACGTCGAATATCAGGCGGGTGATTTCGTCTTCTCGTTCCTGTGCATGGTCGGCGGGTTGGGTCATGGAATGGATGTCTTCAGGTTCGAATGGGTTGCTTGCGTTTTCCGCACGTGACTCGGGAATGTGCGCGCTGGACACCTTCAAGGCGGCTTTATCGCGGTATGGCTGGGGAGAAGATAGTGGATGGAGCGCTCGTTTGCCGAGCGGTAGGTCCGGCCTGCCGGCAGGTGCTTCACCAACGGCCGCCAGATTGCCGGGGCAGGGGCTTTGCGGTAAGATTTGCGCCTTGTAGGGGCCTGCCGGTCCGCCATCAACCTTCTCTCGATATGGTTCGTTAATGACCAAGTTCGTCTTCGTTACCGGTGGGGTCGTCTCGTCACTGGGCAAGGGAATCGCTGCCGCCTCGCTGGGCGCTTTGCTGGAGTCGCGCGGCCTGCGCGTGACGCTGATGAAGCTCGATCCCTACATCAACGTCGACCCCGGCACAATGAGCCCTTTCCAGCACGGTGAGGTATTCGTCACCGACGACGGTGCGGAAACGGACCTTGATCTGGGGCATTACGAGCGCTTCGTGCGCTCGCCGGTCGGCCGGCGCAACAACTTCACCACCGGGCGGGTCTACGAGACGGTGATCCGGCGCGAGCGTCGCGGTGACTACTTGGGCGGCACCGTGCAGGTGATCCCGCACGTCACCGACGAGATCAAGCGTCGGGTGGTCGAGGGCTCCAAGGGTTACGACGTCGCGCTGATCGAGATCGGTGGCACCGTCGGCGACATCGAGTCGCTGCCGTTCCTCGAGGCGATTCGCCAGTTGGGCGTGGAGATGGGCCGTGACCGCGCCATCTTCATGCACCTGACCCTGGTGCCGTTCATCAAGGCCGCCGGCGAGGTCAAGACCAAGCCCACCCAGCACTCGGTCAAGGAACTGCGTTCGATCGGCATCCAGCCGGACGTGCTGGTCTGCCGCGCCGAGGTGCCGTTGCCGGAGGAAGAGCGCCGCAAGATCGCGCTGTTCACCAATGTCGAGCATGACGCGGTCATCTCGGCCATCGACGCGGACACCATCTACCGCATCCCGCGTCTGCTGCATGCGCAGAATCTCGACGAGACCGTCCTGCGCAAGCTGCACATGAGCGCCGGGCCGGCCGATCTGACCGAGTGGGACCGCGTGGTTGAGGCGCAGACCAAGCCGGATCGCATCGTCGATATCGCCATGGTGGGCAAGTACGTCGACCTGGTCGATGCCTACAAGAGTGTCAACGAGGCGTTGCTGCACGCCGGCATCCAGACCCGAACGCGCGTTAATATCCACTACTTGGATTCCGAGTCCGTCGAGCACGACGGGGTGGGGCGTCTCGAGCAGATGGACGCCATCCTGGTGCCGGGCGGCTTCGGTTCGCGCGGCGTGGAGGGCAAGATCGCCGCGGTGCGTTACGCCCGAGAGAGCGGCAAGCCGTACCTGGGCATCTGTCTCGGGATGCAGGTGGCCGTGATCGAATACGCCCGCCATGTCGCTGGTCTGGAAGGCGCGCATTCGACCGAATTCGATCGCGAGACCGATCACCCCGTCATTGCCCTGATCACCGAATGGCGTGACGAGCAGGGCAATCGCATCGAGCGTGGCGAGGACGCCGATCTGGGCGGCACCATGCGTCTGGGTTCGCAGCGTTGTCGCATCGAGCCGGGTACGCTGGCTCACCGCATCTACGAGAGCAACGAGATCAGCGAGCGCCATCGGCACCGCTACGAATTCAACAACGGCTATCAAAAGCCCCTGGCGGACGCCGGCATGGTGTTCGCCGGCTGGTCGGCGGAGAACGAACTGGTCGAGACGGTCGAACTGCCGGATCACCCGTTCTTCTTCGCCTGCCAGTTCCACCCGGAATTCCGTTCCACGCCGCGCGATGGCCACCCGCTGTTCATCGCGTTCGTCAACGCGGCCCATATCCAGCGGGTCGGTAAATCCGAGGCCATGGACAACGAATGACGATGAAACTACTCGACTTCGAGGTGGGGCTGGACCAGCCACTGTTTCTGATTGCTGGTCCCTGCGTGATCGAATCGGCCGGCCTGGCACAGGAGACGGCGGGGCGCTTGAAGGAAATGGCGGAAACGGCCGGTATCCGACTGATCTACAAGAGTTCGTTCGACAAGGCGAACCGGTCCTCTACCCAGAGCTTTCGCGGCCCGGGCCTGGAAAAGGGGCTGGCGATCCTCGAGGACGTCAAGCGCGAGTTCGGTCTGCCGGTGCTCACCGACGTGCACGAGGACACGCCGCTGGAGGAAGTCGCCTCGGTGGTCGACGTGCTGCAGACCCCGGCCTTCCTCTGTCGGCAGACCAACTTCATCCAGAACGTCGCCCGTCAGGGCAAGCCCGTGAACATCAAGAAGGGGCAGTTCCTCGCGCCCTGGGACATGGCCAACGTGGTGGACAAGGCCCGCGCCGTGGGCAACGATCAGGTGATGGTCTGCGAGCGCGGCGTCTCGTTCGGCTACAACACCTTGATTTCGGACATGCGCGGACTGGCCATCATGCGCCAGACCGGCGCGCCGGTGGTCTTCGATGCCACCCATTCGGTCCAGCAGCCGGGCGGGCAGGGCACGGCCTCGGGCGGGCAGCGCGAATTCGTGCCGGTTCTGGCGCGCGCGGCAGTTGCTGCGGGCATCTCCGGGCTGTTCATGGAGACCCACCCGGACCCGGCCAAGGCCCTGTCCGACGGGCCCAACGCCTGGCCGCTCGACGAAATGGCCGACCTGTTGCTGACGCTGACCACGCTCGATCGCACGGTCAAGGCCTCGAGCTTTCCGGAGAACGGTCGCCTGGGTATCACCGACTGATGTCCGGCCGGCACCACCGCCGGCAAACATAGAACCAGTGAGCCCCGCGGGTCTATGGCCGGCGGGCACCAAGAACCGACATCGAAATTGCACATTAGGAGATATTGCATGGCAGCCATTGAGCGAGTGCACGCACGTGAAGTCATCGATTCACGCGGCAACCCGACCGTTGAGGCCGAGGTTCATCTGGCCGGCGGGATCGTGGGCCGGGCGATCGTGCCCTCCGGCGCCTCCACCGGCGCACGCGAGGCGATCGAGCTGCGCGACGGCGACAAGAACCGTTTTCTCGGCAAGGGTGTGACCGGCGCGGTCGCCAACGTCAACGGCGAGATCAACGATGCGATCAAGGGCATGAACGTTCACGCTCTCTCCGACATCGACAACAAGATGATCGATCTCGACGGCACCGAGAACAAATCGCGGCTGGGCGCGAACGCCATCCTCTCCGTCTCGCTTGCCGCCGCCCAGGCGGGGGCGCTCGAGCGTGGCGAGCCGCTGTTCTCCTACCTCGGCGGTGAGGCGGCCGTGACCCTGCCGGTGCCGATGATGAACATCATCAACGGCGGCGAGCACGCCGACAACTCCATCGACATGCAGGAGTTCATGATCATCCCCGCCGGCGCGCCGAGCTTCTCCGAGGCACTGCGCTACGGCGTCGAGGTCTTCCACGCGCTCAAGCAGGTGCTTTCTGCGCGCGGGCTGTCGACTGCCGTTGGCGACGAGGGTGGTTTCGCCCCGGACCTGCCGTCCAACGAGGCGGCGATCGAGGCCATCATGGAAGCGATCGAGAAGGCCGGCTACACCCCGGGCAAGGACGTCTTCCTCGGCCTGGATGCGGCGAGCTCCGAGTACATCAAGGACGGCAAATACGTGCTGACCGGCGAGAACCGCACCCTGGATGCCGCCGGCATGGTCGATTTGCTGGCCGAGTGGGTCGAGAAGTACCCGATCCTCTCGATCGAGGACGGCATGGCCGAGGACGACTGGGACGGCTGGGCGTTGCTGACCGAGCGACTGGGCGACAAGTGCCAGCTCGTCGGCGACGACCTGTTCGTCACCAACGAGAAGATCCTGCGCGAGGGCATCGAGCGCAAGATCGCCAACTCCATGCTGGTCAAGGTCAACCAGATCGGCACCCTGACCGAGACCTTGGCCGCCATGCGCCTGGCGCAGGAGAACGGCTACACCAACGTCGTCTCCCACCGTTCGGGCGAGACCGAGGACACCACCATCGCCGATCTGGCCGTGGCGACCAATGCCGGGCAGATCAAGACCGGTTCGCTGTCGCGCTCCGACCGGATCGCCAAGTACAACCAGTTGCTGCGCATCGAGGAGCGTCTCGGTGACCGCGCCCGTTTCCCCGGTCGCTCGGCCTTCGGCCAGTAAGGCGCCGACGCGCCCGCTCGGATGCGCTGGCTCACCCTGATCCTGGTACTGATGCTCGCCGGCCTCCAATGGCGGGTCTGGTTCGGTGACGCCTCGGTGGGGGCGGTGCAGGCCAAGCAGGCACGTCTGCAGGCGCTGGATGCCGAGCTCGATCGCCTGGCACGCCGCAACGATGTCCTGGTGGCCGAGGTCGAGAGCCTGCGCCAGGGCGTGGATGCCGTGGAGGCCCAGGCACGCCTGAGCCTGGGCTTCGTGCGCAAGGACGAGCATTTCTACCAGGTGATCGAGGCGGTACGGCCCGACACGATCACGCCCTCGGTGCTGGATGCGCCGTCAACACCGCGTTTTCCCCTGGATGATTGATACCCGTCTGTGTTGCCCGCTTATGGCCGCCGGTGTCGGTGCCGACCTCCGCCCACGATGGATTAGGCCGGCCGGGGCGGCCCGGTCATGACCGGGCCTGACGAGCAGGTCGCGGTGGCGCCCACGCCGGTGGCGGCCGGACGATGGTGGCTGGTGTTGCCGGCGGCTGGCTTTGGCCGGCGCATGCGCAGCGAGACACCCAAGCAGTACATGACGATCGGTGGGCGCACGATTCTCGAGATCACCCTGGCGCGCTTTGTGGGCCTACCCGGCTTGGCGGGGGTGGTGCTGGTCGCTGCCGGCGATATCCCAGCCGAGGCCGTGGAGGCCGCCGGTAGTTACGGCTTGCCCATCCTGCAGGTGAGCGGTGGCGCGACGCGGGCGGAGAGCGTGCGCAACGGGCTCGCCGTCTTTCGGGACCGCTGGGCGGAACTGGCGCCGACCGAGCCGCCGCACGCCGGGCTGGGCGAGTGGGTGATGATCCACGATGCCGCCCGACCCTGCGTGCGCCCCAAGGACGTCCGGGGCCTGCTTGAGGCCTCGCGTGCCCCGGACGGGGCGCTGCTGGGGGCGAGGGTGCGCGACACCATCAAGCGGGTCGATCGAAGGGGGCGCGTGGCGGCGACCGTCGATCGTCGCCCGTTGATGCACGCGCTCACGCCGCAGATGTTTCCGGTGGGCGTGCTGCTCTCGGCGCTGGACCAGGGGCTCCAAGCCGGTCGTGAGATCACCGATGAATCATCGGCCGTCGAGCAGGTCGGCCTGTCGCCGCGCATGGTCCCGGCGGCGGCCGACAATCTCAAGATCACCCATCCCGAGGACCTCGCGATCGCCCGGGCGATCCTGGTGCAGCAGGGGGTTTTGCGTGACTGACCCGTTTGCTTTTCGCATCGGCCACGGCTTTGACGTGCATGCCTTCGAGCCGGGGGAACATCTCTGTCTCGGCGGCTGCCGGATTCCCTTCGACCGGGGTTTCCGCGCCCATTCGGACGGAGACGTATTGCTGCATGCCATCTGCGATGCCCTTCTGGGCGCGGCCGCCTTGGGCGATATCGGCCGGCATTTTCCCGATACCGACCCCGCCTGGCAGGGCACCGACAGCCGGGTCCTGTTGCGTCAGGTCGTCGAGATGCTGGCCGGTGAGGGATGGCGGCTGGTGAATGTCGATGCCACGGTGATCGCGCAGGCGCCCCGGCTTGCCCCTTGGATCGAGCCGATGCGCGAGGCGATCGCTGCGGCCTGCGGTGAAGGCATCGAGGCGGTCAGCGTCAAGGCGACCACCTCCGAACGGCTCGGCTTTACCGGCCGCGGGGAAGGCATCGCCGCCGAGGCCGTGGTGTTGATCCGTCGGGTGCCATTCGGCTCGGACGGTATCGCCGCGACGGATTGATTTATGGGGGGCGGCCGAGTAGGCTTGTCGCCCGTTTTCCGGCCCCCGGGAAATGCGATGCGGCTGGCCGCGTCGGGTTTGGCGGGGGTCATGTGACTTAGATCTCAAAGAAACAAGTGGAACCATCGGATGCGTAAACCGATCGTCGTAGGAAACTGGAAGCTCAATGGCTCGCACGCGGACAACGAGTCGCTGGTGACGGGTGTCCTGTCTGAAATGGCCGACATGGCCGACATGGCCGCGATCGACGTGGCCGTATGCCCGCCGTTCGTCTTCATCCCCCAGGTCGAAGGCCTGGCGACGTCCATGTCGCTGGGTGTGGGTGGGCAGAACTGTTCCGAGCACGACTCGGGCGCGTTCACCGGCGAGGTCGCCCCCGGCATGCTGTTCGACGTGGGTGCCCGCTACGTGATCCTGGGGCATTCCGAGCGTCGGGCCATGTACGGCGAAACCAACGAGATCGTCAGCGCGAAGGTCAAGGCGGCCCTTGCGGCCGGGCTGACCCCGATCCTCTGCGTGGGCGAGACCCTGGAGGAGCGCGAGTCGGACCAGACCGAGGCCGTGGTGCGCCAGCAACTGGCGGCCGTGATCGCTGGCAACGGCATTGCGGCATTCGAGCGCATGGTGATCGCCTACGAACCGGTCTGGGCCATCGGCACGGGGCGTACCGCCTCGCCGGAGCAGGCGCAGGAGGTGCATGCCTTCATCCGCGGCCAACTGGCCGATCACGATGCCTCGGTGGCCCAGTCGGTGCGGATCCAGTACGGTGGCTCCATGAAGCCGGCCAACGCCGCGGAGCTGCTCGCCCAGCCGGACATCGACGGCGGCCTGATTGGCGGGGCCTCTCTGAAGGCAGAAGATTTTCTGGGCATTTGTCGCGCTGCGGCCGACACGGTAGGTAACTAAATGACGACAATCGTACTCATCATCCACGTGCTGCTCGGCGTGGCCCTGATCGGGCTGGTGTTGATCCAGCACGGCAAGGGCGCCGATGCTGGTGCAGCGTTCGGTTCGGGCGCCTCCGGGACAGTCCACGGGGCCCGTGGGCCGGCCAATGTGCTGCAAAAGGTGACCGGTTGGATGGTGGTCGCGTTTTTCGGCACCAGTTTGTTGCTTGCCTACGTGATTACCTCTTCCCAGGAGCCCTCGAGCGTGGTAGATTCTGCACCCGTTTCCGAGAGCGGAACCGTGCCCAAGCAAGGCGGAGACACCCCTTCCTCCTCGCGGGCACAACAGCCGGCCGACGTCCCATCCCCGAACGCGGCGGCACCCTCTGGGCAAGGCGCAGACGACAGCACCCAACCGTCGTCTGACGTGCCTGGACAGTAACAGCGAGTGATCGCTGTTCGGTCGGGCCGAGTTTCTCGGTTCGATTGAAAATCAAAGCGGACGTGGTGGAACTGGTAGACACGCTATCTTGAGGGGGTAGTGGCGAAAGCCGTGTGGGTTCGAGTCCCACCGTCCGCACCAAACACACTTTTCCGGTTCGATCGTCTAATGTTGTACGTTGACCTCAGGGGAAACGCGCAAGGCAGTCGAACGCGCAGAAAAAAACCGTCGGGGCATTCCCGGGCGGGTTTCGAGCAAGAGGGTGTCAGATGCTTGAAGGCTACATTCCCATCCTGATCTTCTTTGCTGTGGCCACCCTGTTCTCTTTGGGTCTCCTGGTCATCGGCCAGGTGCTGGCACCCAAGCGACCGGATCCGGCCAAGCTGGATGCCTACGAATGCGGCTTTCCTCCCTTCGAGGATGCCCGCATGAAGTTCGACATCCGCTACTACCTGGTCGCGATCCTGTTCATCATCTTCGACCTCGAAATCGCATTCCTGTTTCCATGGGCGGTCGCGCTCGATGCGATCGGGGGCTTCGGCCTTGCGGCCATGGCGATCTTCCTGGGCGTGTTGGTGATCGGCTTTATCTACGAGTGGAAGAAGGGGGCGCTGGAATGGGAGTAGAAGGCGTTCTGGAAAAGGGCTTTGTCACCACCTCGGCCGACAAACTGATCAACTGGGCGCGCACCGGCTCGCTCTGGCCGATGACCTTCGGCCTAGCCTGCTGCGCAGTCGAGATGATGCATGCCGGCGCGGCGCGTTATGACCTCGACCGTTTCGGCGTGGTCTTCCGGCCCAGCCCGCGGCAGTCCGACGTGATGATCGTGGCCGGCACCCTGGTCAACAAGATGGCACCGGCCCTGCGCAAGGTGTACGACCAGATGGCCGAGCCGCGCTGGGTGATCTCGATGGGCTCCTGCGCCAACGGCGGTGGCTACTACCACTATTCCTACTCCGTGGTGCGCGGTTGCGACCGGATCGTGCCGGTGGACATCTATGTCCCGGGCTGCCCGCCGACGGCGGAGGCGCTGCTCTACGGCATCATCCAGTTGCAGAACAAGATCCGCCGCACCAACACCATCGCACGTGCCTGACGGGTAGCGGCAAGCACAGGGGTAGCCTCATTGATGAACCTGCAAACGGCCCTCAAAGAGACCATCGGTGAATACATCGTCGATCAAAAAGTGGATCGCGGCGAAGTCACCATCGAGGTCGATGAGAAGCACTGGCGCGAAGTCGCCGAGCGCCTGGAACAGAGCGCGGCGACCCGCTTCGAGCAGTGCGTGGATATCTGCGGTATCGATTACCTCGAGTACGGCCGCGGCGAGTGGGCCGGCGAAGAGACGGTCTCTCACACCGGCTACAGCCGGGCGGTGCAACCCAACACCAGTGGCTGGCTGAAGTTCGGCGAGGAGCCGGGGGGCGGCGACTTGGGGCGCCCGCGCTTTGCCGTGGTGGCCCATCTGCTCTCCTACACGCACAACTGGCGGTTGCGGGTGCGGATCTATTGCCCGGACGACCAGGCCCCGGCCGTGCCCTCGGTGGTGTCCGTCTGGGCGGGTGTGAACTGGTTCGAGCGCGAGGCGTTCGACCTGTTCGGCATCCTGTTCGACGACCACCCGGACATGCGTCGCATCCTGACCGACTACGGGTTCGTCGGTCACCCGTTCCGCAAGGACTTCCCGCTGATCGGCAACGTCGAGGTCCGCTACGACGCCGAGAAGGAGCGAGTGGTCTACGAGCCGGTGTCGATCGAACCCCGGGTGCTGGTGCCGAAGGTGCACCGCGACGACAGCCGCTACATTGACCTCGACGAGGGCTGATAGATGCCGGAGATCGCCAACTACACCTTGAATTTCGGTCCCCAGCACCCGTCGGCCCACGGTGTGTTGCGGCTGGTCCTGGAAATGGACGGCGAGACCGTCGTGCGCGCCGATCCGCATATCGGCCTGCTGCACCGGGCGACCGAGAAGCTCGCCGAGAGCAAGCCCTACAATCAGTCGATCGGCTACATGGACCGGCTCGACTACGTCTCGATGATGTGCAACGAGCATGCCTACGTGCGCGCCATCGAGCAGTTGCTCGATCTCGAGATTCCGGAGCGGGCCCAGTACATCCGCGTGATGTTCGACGAGATCACCCGCATCCTCAACCACCTGCTGTGGCTGGGTGCGCACGCGCTAGACATCGGCGCCATGGCGGTGTTCCTGTACGCCTTCCGTGAGCGCGAGGACCTGATGGACTGCTACGAGGCGGTCTCGGGTGCTCGCCTGCACGCCACCTACTACCGTCCCGGCGGCGTGGCGCGTGACCTGCCGGACTCGATGCCGAAATACCAGGCATCCAAGTGGCACAGCGAGCGGGAAGTCAAGCGGATGAACGAGGCGCGGCAAGGCTCGCTGCTTGATTTTATCGAGGACTTCACCGATCGCTTCCCGAAATACGTCGACGAGTACGAGACCCTGCTGACCGACAACCGTATCTGGAAGCAGCGCACCGTCGATATCGGCGTCGTTTCCAAGGAGCGCGCGCTGCAGATGGGCTTTACCGGCCCGATGCTGCGCGGTTCAGGCGTGGAATGGGATTTGCGCAAGCACCAACCCTACGCGGTCTACGACCAGCTCGAGTTCGACATCCCGGTCGGGACGAACGGCGACTGCTACGACCGCTACTTGGTGCGGGTCGAAGAGATGCGCCAGTCCAACCGCATCATTCGCCAGTGCATCGACTGGCTGCGCAAGAACCCGGGCCCGGTGATGGCTGACGACCACAAGGTCGTGCCGCCGCGCCGCGAGGAGCTCAAGGCGGACATGGAGTCGCTGATTCACCACTTCAAGCTGTTCACGGAGGGGTATACCCTGCCGCGCGGCGAGGCCTACGCCGCCGTGGAACACCCGAAGGGCGAATTCGGCATCTACCTGGTTTCGGACGGGGCCAACAAGCCGTACCGCCTCAAGATCCGTGCGCCGGGTTTCGCCCACCTGTCGGGGCTCGACGAGATGTCACGCGGCCACATGCTGGCCGACGTCGTGGCGATCATCGGCACCCAGGACATCGTATTCGGAGAGGTCGACCGCTGATGAGCGAAAGCAAACTCCACCTGCTGAGCGAGCACTCCCGAGAGGAGATCGATCAGTGGCTGTCTCGGTATCCCGAGGACCGCAAGCAGTCGGCGGTGCTGGCCGCGCTCCGCGTCGTGCAGCACCAGAACGACGGCTATGTGGGCGTCGAGTTGATGGACGCCGTGGCGGAATACCTCGAGCTCGAGCCGATATCGGTCTACGAGGTCGCCACGTTCTACTCCATGATCGAGACCAAGCCCTGCGGTCGGCATCACGTCTCCGTGTGCACGAACATCGGCTGCTGGCTGATGGGCGCCGACCGCATCGTCGAGCATTGCGAGAAGAAACTCGGGATCAAGACGGGCGAATCGACCCCGGACGGTCGCATCTTTCTCAAGAGGGAAGAGGAATGTCTGGCATCCTGCGGCGGCGCGCCGATGATGCAGGTCGATCACGTCTATCACGAGGATCTCACCCCGGAACGGGTCGACGAGATCCTCGACAAGCTGGAGTGATGCCATGAGTTTCAACTATGCCAGTTCGACCAAGGTCTGTTTCGCCACGCTCGACCACGACAACCCGTGGAGCCTCGAGGCGTACCTCGAGACCGGCGGCTACCAGGCCTGGAAAAAGATCCTCGACGAGAAGACCGATCCGGCCCTGATCATCGAGGAGCTCAAGACATCCAACCTGCGCGGGCGCGGTGGGGCCGGTTTTCCCACCGGACTGAAATGGTCGTTCATGCCGCGTAATGCCCCGGGGCAGAAGTACATCGTCTGCAACTCGGACGAGTCTGAGCCGGGCACGTTCAAGGACCGCCAGATCCTGATGACCAACCCGCATGCCTTGATCGAGGGCATGGCGATCGCCGGTTATGCCATCGGCTCGACCAAGGGCTACAACTACATGCGTGGCGAGTTCAGCGATCTGGTGTTCCAGCGCTTCGAAGGCGCCGTGCGCGAGGCCTACGAAGCCGGCTGGCTGGGCGAGAACATCCAGGGCTCCGGCATCGAGTTCGACCTCTACGGGTCGCTGGGCGCCGGTGCCTACATCTGTGGCGAGGAGACCGCGCTGCTCGAATCCCTGGAAGGCAAGAAGGGCCTGCCGCGGTTCAAGCCGCCGTTCCCGGCCAACTTTGGTCTCTACGGTCGACCGACCACCGTCAACAACACCGAGACGCTGTCCTCGGTACCGGCGATCATCCGCAACGGCGGTCAGTGGTTCGCCGACTTGGGCGTGCCCAATTCCGGCGGCGTGAAGATGTGGTCGGTCTCGGGGCACGTCAACAAGCCGGGCGTGTTCGAGATACCCATGGGCACGCCATTCGCCGAGTTGCTGGACATGGCTGGCGGCATGCGCGACGGCAAGCGCTGCAAGGCGATTATCCCGGGCGGGACCTCCTCGCCGGTGATCCCGGGCGAGATCATGCTCGAGACCAAAATGGACTACGACTCGATCGCCAAGTCCGGCACCTTCCTCGGCTCTGGCGGCCTGATGGTGATGGACGAGGACACCTGCATGGTCAAGGCCCTGCGCCGCATCGCGCAGTTCTACTACAAGGAGTCCTGCGGGCAGTGCACGCCGTGTCGCGAAGGCACCGGCTGGCTGTTCCGCATGCTCAACCGGATCGTTGACGGCAAGGGAACGCTGGCCGATCTGGATCGCCTCGACGACGTGGCCAGCAAGATCGAGGGACGCACGATCTGCGGCTTCGGTGACGCGGCGGCCACCCCGGTGCGCAGCTTCATCAAGCACTTCCGTCCCGAGTTCGAGTATTACATCAAGCACGGCCACAGCATGGTCGACCGCGCATCCCAGGCGGCCTAAGGCCGGCCGTGCAAGCAGGTTCCCAGGTATGAGTGACGAGCAGATTAGCTTCGAAGTCGATGGCATGACCTTGGCGGGCAACCCCGGGGAGATGCTCATCGAAGTGACGGACAAGGCCGGGATCAATATTCCGCGGTTTTGCTATCACCGCAAGTTGTCGATCGCGGCCAACTGCCGCATGTGCCTGGTGGAAGTCGAACGCGCGCCCAAGCCGTTGCCGGCCTGCTCGACGCCGATCTCCGAGGGCATGAAGGTCTCGACGCGCAGCAACAAGGCCATCGAGGCCCAGCGCTCCACCATGGAGTTCCTGCTGATCAACCACCCCCTCGATTGCCCCATCTGTGATCAGGGCGGCGAATGCGAGTTGCAGGACGTCGCCATGGGCTACGGCGAGGGCGTGGGCCAGTATTCCGAGGCCAAGCGCGTGGTCAAGGACAAGGATATCGGCCCGCTGATCGCCACCGACATGACCCGCTGCATCCACTGCACCCGCTGCGTGCGCTTCGGCGAGGAAATCGCGGGGCTCAAGGAACTGGGCGCCACCGGTCGGGGCGACCGCATGGAGATCGGCACCTACATCTCCAAGAGCGTGACCTCCGAGCTGTCGGGCAACGTCATCGACCTCTGTCCGGTGGGCGCGTTGACCGCCAAGCCGTCGCGCTACACCCACCGTGCTTGGGAGCTGGTGCAGCACAAGCATGTCTCCACGCACGACGCCTTCGGTTCGAACCTCTACCTGCACACCCGTGACGCCCGCGTCATGCGGGTGGTCCCGCGTGACAACGAGGCGGTCAACGAGACTTGGATTGCCGACCGTGACCGTTACGCCTACACGGGCCTGATCACCGAGGACCGCCTGACCCGTCCGATGGTCAAGCGCGATGGCCAATGGCAGACCGTTTCCTGGGAGGAGGCGCTCGAGGAGGCCGCGCGCGGCGTCCAGAAGATCGTCAACGAACAGGGTCCGGCCGCCCTGGGCGCGTTGGTCTCGCCCAACGCCAGCCTCGAGGAACAGTATCTCGCGGCCCGCATCGTGCGTGGCATGGGGTCGAACAACATCGACCACCGCCTGCGCCAGACGGATTTCTCCGGCGATGCGGACGACCCGATCATGCCCTGGCTGGGCATGGACATCCCGGCGATCGCCGCGCTCGACAGCGTGCTCACCATTGGCGCTGCCGTGCGCGAGGAAGTGCCGTTGTTCGGCCACCGCCTGCGCCAGGCTGCGCTGGACAACCAGTCGCGCATCACCTTGCTGCATCCGTTCAAGCAGGGCCTGACCTTCCCGGCGCGCCAGGTGCAGAGCGACGAGGCCGACGGCGGCCAACTCGCGAGCCTGCTGGCGCTGCTCAAGGCCGCGGGCGGCGAGATTCCGGCCAGCCTGACTGATTGGCCCGTCACCTCGATGGAGGAGGCGGACGCCATCGTCGCCGAGCTTCGGGACAACGACAAGGCCGCGATCTTCCTTGGTGCCGTGGCACAGAACGCGACCGAGTTCGCCGCCATCCGCGCGGTCGCCGGCGAACTGGCCCGCCTGACCGGCGCCCAGCTTGGGCTGGTCTCCCAGGGCGGCAACGCCGCCGGTGCGTGGCTGGCCGGCGCGGTCCCGCATCGCACCACGGGTGGGGCGGATGCCGTGGGGCACGGCCGCACCGCCGCCGAAATGCTGGCCGAGCCCAGCGAGGCGATGATCCTGCAGGGCGTCGAGCCGGAGTACGACAGTGCCGTCGGCCAGCGGGCCCTGGAGGCCTTGGAGCAGGCCGCCTGTGTCGTGGCGATCACCAGCTACGTCACTCCGGCGATGAAGCAATACGCCGACGTGCTGCTGCCGATGGGTACGGCGGTCGAGACGGCCGGCACCTGGGTCAATGGTGAGGGCCGTTGGCAGACGGTCAATGGCGCGGTGCGTCCGCTGGGCGAGGCCCGCCCGGCGTGGAAGATCCTGCGCGTGCTGGGCAACCTCCTCGATCTCAACGGTTTCGATTACATGGCCGTGACCGAGGTCCGCCGCGAGATCCAGTCGCAGTGCCAGGAAGTGGCACTGAGCAACACCACGACTTCGCTGGCCGACGCGCGTTTCGTGACGCCGGCCAAGGTGGCAGGCGAGGGCGGTTATATTCGCATCGCGCCCAATGCCATGTACGGCATCGACCCCGTCATCCGTCGCGCCCAGCCCTTGCAGGGTACCGAGAAGGCCGAGTTGCAGCGCCATGTGCTGGTCAACCGGGCCGACGCCGAGCGCGAGGGCTGGGACGACGGGTCGATGGTGACAGTCGAGCAGGACGGCCAACATCTGGAGTTGCCGGTGCGGATTGACGACGGCGTGAGTCCGAACACCGTCGTGGTGTTCAACGGCGCTCATGCCGGGGCATTGGCACCGCGTCAGGGACGAGTGCAGATTCACGTGGAGGTCGCCGCATGATCACCGAATGGCTTTCCCCGGTCATCGGCTGGATGTCGCCGAACTGGCAATACTTCGTCGCGCACCTGCTGCTGGTGCTGGTGATCATCCTGCCCGTCGTGCTGGCCGTGGCCTACCTCACGCTGGTCGAGCGCAAGGTCATCGGCTACATGCACGTGCGGATCGGGCCTAACCGGGTCGGGCCGCGGGGGCTGTTCCAGCCGTTCGCCGACGTGTTCAAGCTGATGTTCAAAGAGGTGATCACGCCGACGGTCGCCAACAAGTTCGTCTTCTACCTCGCCCCGATCCTGATTCTGGTGGCCGCCCTGGTTGGTTGGGCCGTGGTGCCCTTCGACGACGGCTGGGTACTGGCCGACATCAACGCCGGGCTCTTGTACGTGCTCGCCATCGGGGCCGCCGGGGTCTACGGCGTGATCCTCGCCGGCTGGGCGTCCAACTCCAAGTACGCCCTGCTGGGCGGGATGCGCTCGGCGGCACACAAGGTTTCCTACGAACTGGCGATGGGCTTTGCCTTGGTCGGCGTGCTGATGGCCTCGCAGAGCCTCAACCTGTCGGATATCGTGCGCGGCCAGGAGGGCAGCATCCTGCACTGGTACTGGCTGCCGTTGCTGCCGATGTTCGTGGTCTATTTCGTCTCCGGCGTGGCCGAGACTAACCGCGCGCCGTTCGACATCACCGAGGGTGAATCCGAGATCGTCGCCGGCTTCCACGTCGAGTACTCGGGCATCGCCTTCGCCCTGTTCATGCTCGCCGAGTACGCCAGCATGATCCTGATCTCGGCCCTGGCGGCCGTGCTGTTCCTGGGCGGCTGGCTGTCGCCGTTCCAGGGCACGGTCCTCGAACCGGTCTTCGCGTTCGTGCCGGGCATCTTCTGGTTCCTGGCTAAGATCTCGATGCTGTTGTTCGTCTTCATCTGGTTCCGGGCGACGTTCCCCCGGTTCCGGTACGACCAGATCATGCGTCTGGGATGGAAGGTCTTTATTCCGCTCACCATCCTGTGGATCGTGGTGGAAGGGGCATTTGTCTACTTTGAAGTCGGCCCGTGGTTCGGTTAAGGGGTAGCCTGCAATGAACGCGATCAAGCATTTCTTCAAAACGTGGTTCCTGTGGGAACTGTTCCTGGGCATGTCGGTGACCGGCAAGTACTTCTTCGGTCACAAGTACACGGTGCAGTACCCGGAGGAGAAGACCCCGCAGTCGCCACGCTTCCGCGGGCTGCACGCCCTGCGCCGCTATGCGAACGGCGAGGAGCGCTGCATTGCCTGCAAGCTGTGCGAGGCGGTGTGCCCGGCGCTGGCGATCACGATCGAGTCTGAACAGCGCGAAGACGGCACCCGCCGGACGACGCGCTACGACATCGACCTGTTCAAGTGCATCTACTGCGGCTTCTGCGAGGAGGCCTGCCCCGTGGATTCGATCGTCGAGACCCGAGTGTACGAGTATCACTTTGAAAACCGTGGCGAGAACATCATGACCAAGGAAAAGCTCATGGAGATTGGTGATCGCCTCGAGCCGCAGATTGCGGCCGATCGTCTTGCCGACGCCGCCTACCGATAGGTCAGCGGCCGGAACGGCACTGAACAACGTTTAAAAACCGCGTCGGGGCGGAATGCCGCCCCCAGCAGAAGGATGGTCATGTCGCTCTATCAGATCCTTTTCTACGTGTTCGCCTCGGTGGCGGTGATTGCCGCCGCTCGGGTGGTGACGGTGAGACACCCGGTGCACGCCGCGCTGTACCTGGTGCTGACGTTCTTCTCCACCGCCCTGATCTGGGTGCTGATGGAGGCGGAGTTCCTGGGCATCGTGTTGCTGCTGGTGTACGTGGGCGCTGTGATGGTCTTGTTCCTGTTCGTGGTGATGATGCTCGACGTCAATATTGCGCCGTTGCGCGAGGGCTTCATCCGCAACCTGCCGGTGGGCGTGTTCGTCCTGCTGGTGATGATCATCGAGTTGGCGCTGATCCTCGGCCCGGCCAGCTTCGGGCTGGAGCTCTATCCTTCGCCCGACCCGGCGCCGGCGGGTGCGGGCAACACCCTGGCGATCGGCCAGGTGCTCTACACCAGGTTCGTCTACCCGTTCGAGATCGCGGCCTTCATCCTGCTGGTGGCCATCGTGGCCGCGATTGCCCTGGCGCATCGTCGCCGGCCGGGCGTGCACTACCAGAATATCGATGCCCAGGTGCGGGTGCGGGCCGAAGATCGCGTGCGAATGGCGGAACTGGACG
Organism: Halothiobacillus sp.; assembly: GCA_024635755.1. Classification (GTDB taxonomy): domain Bacteria; phylum Pseudomonadota; class Gammaproteobacteria; order Halothiobacillales; family Halothiobacillaceae; genus Guyparkeria. The sequence continues at coordinate 23,895 of JAGXIF010000038.1, read as the reverse complement.
GCGACAAGACCCGCCGTGGCGACATCGAGGGCCAAGCCAACAAGGGGAAGGACGAATCATGATCAGCCTGTCTGAATTCCTGATCTTCGGCGGCCTGCTGTTCTCGATCAGCGTTGCCGGGATCTTTCTCAACCGGAAGAACGTCCTGGTCCTGTTGATGGCCATCGAACTGATGCTGCTGGCCGTGAACGTCAACTTCGTCGCGTTCTCGCACTTTTCCGGCGACATCGACGGCCAGGCCTTCGTCTTCTTTGTGCTCACCGTGGCCGCCGCTGAGGCCGCCGTGGGCCTGGCGATCCTGGTGACGTTGTTCCGCAACCGGCGCACGATCAACGTCGAAGACCTGACCGAGATGAAGGGCTGATTCAATGGAAATGATCTATCTTGCCGTCGTACTCGCCCCGCTGATCGCCTCGATCATCGCGGGCCTGTTCGGACGACAGATCGGCCGGGCCGGCGCACATTGGGTGACCATCATCGGCGTGGCCATCTCGCTGGCCGCCTCGGTGTACGTGTTCTCCATGCACGTGTTCGGCGGGCTGCCTACCTTCGACGGCACGGTCTACACCTGGATGGCCTCGGACCTGTTCGAGTTCAACATTGGGTTCCTGGTCGACAACCTGACCGCGATGATGATGGTGGTGGTCACCGCCGTCTCGCTGATGGTGCACATCTACACCATCGGCTACATGAAGGACGACCCCGGCTACCAGCGGTTTTTCAGCTACATCTCGCTGTTCACCTTCTCCATGCTGATGCTGGTGATGGCCAACAACCTCCTGCAACTGTTCTTTGGCTGGGAGGCCGTGGGCCTGGTCTCCTACCTGCTGATCGGCTTTTGGTACAAGCGCGAGTCGGCGATCTTCGCCAACCTCAAGGCGTTCATCGTCAACCGGGTGGGTGATTTCGGCTTTTTGCTCGGCATCGCTGCCATCCTGGCGTATGCCGACACCCTGCATTACGCCACGCTGTTCGAGCGCCTGCCGGAGCTGGCCGATATGACGGTCGAGTACTGGCCGGGCGTCGAATGGTCGGTGGTCACGGTGATCGCGATCCTGCTGTTCATCGGGGCGATGGGCAAGTCGGCCCAGGTGCCGCTGCACGTCTGGCTCCCCGATTCGATGGAAGGCCCTACGCCGATCTCGGCGCTGATCCACGCGGCGACCATGGTGACGGCCGGTATCTTCATGGTGGCGCGCTTCTCGCCGCTGTTCGAACTCTCCGACGCCGCGCTGTCGTTCATCCTCGTGATCGGGGCGATCACCGCGCTGTTCATGGGTCTGCTGGGGATGGTGCAGAACGACATCAAGCGGGTGATTGCCTACTCCACGCTCTCCCAGCTCGGCTACATGACCGTCGCCCTGGGCGCCTCGGCGTATGGCCCGGCGCTGTTCCACCTGATGACACACGCCTTCTTCAAGGCACTGCTCTTCCTCGCCGCCGGTTCGGTGATTATCGCGCTGCACCACGAGCAGGACATGCGCAAGATGGGCGGGCTGGCCAGGAAGCTGCCGATCACCTTCATCACCTTCCTGATCGGGGCCCTGGCACTGATCGGCTTCCCGGGCACCGCGGGCTTTTTCTCCAAGGAGTCGATCATCTACGCGGTGCAGGCCTCCACGCTGCCGGGCGCCGAATTCGCCTACTGGGCGGTGTTTGCCGGGGTGTTCGTCTCGGCGTTCTACACCTTCCGCATGTTGTTCCTGGTGTTCTTCGGCGAGTCGCGGATGGACAAGGAAACGGCGGCGCATGTCCAGGAAACGCCCAAGGTGGTCACCGTGCCCTTGATGCTGCTGGCCGTGCCCTCCCTGATCATCGGCTTTGTCGTGATCGAGCCGCTGCTGTTCGGCGGCTTCTTCGACGACTCGATCCGGGTGCTGGCGAACCACGGGGCCATGGCGGCCCTCGAGGCGCAGTTCACCGGTGCCTGGGCGATGTTCCTCCACGGCTGGGCCACCCCGGTGGTCTGGCTGGCACTGGCCGGCGTGGCCGGGGCGGCGATCATGTACCTGGGCGCGCCCAAGGTGCTGCCGCCGCTGTTCGCCCGGGTATTCGCGTGGCCCAAGCGCGTCCTCGATGACGGCTTCGGCTTTGACGGCTTCAACAACGCCGTGATCGCCGGCGGCACGCGCCTGCTGGGTCGGGGCCTGTGGCAGATCGGTGACGTGCGCGCCATCGACGGCGTGGTCGTCAACGGCGCGGCCGTCGTGGTCAGCTACCTCGCCCGGACCTGGCGGAAGATCCAGACCGGCTACCTCTATCACTACGCGTTCGTCATGATCCTGGGACTCATCGGCCTGATGACCTGGATCGTGTTCCTGAACCCGTAATACCGATAACAAGCGAAGGATAACGGTTCGATGCTCACCTCCTGGCCGATACTGAGCCTACTCGTCTGGCTGCCCATCGCGGCGGGCCTCGCCGTGATGCTGTTCGGCAATCAACGGGCGCATTCCGCCCGCTGGTTCGCCCTGACGGTAACCGTGGTGGTCTTCCTGATCAGCCTTGGCCTGATCGTCGGATTCAACACGCAGACCGCGGCGATGCAGTTCGTCGAACACGTACCCTGGATCCCGTCGTTCGGCATCAACTACGCCCTGGGCGTGGACGGCATCTCCATGCCGCTGATCGTGCTGACGAGTTTCACCACCGTCCTCGTGGTGGTCGCCGCCTGGACCGTGATCAAGGACAAGGCGCATCAGTACCTGGCCGCCTTCCTGATCATGGAAGGCATGATGAATGGCACCTTCGCCGCCATGGACGCCATCGTCTTCTACTTCTTCTTTGAAGGCATGCTGATCCCGATGTTCATCATCATCGGCCTTTGGGGCGGGCCGCGCCGGGTCTACGCGACGATCAAGTTCTTCCTCTACACCTTCCTCGGCTCGGTGTTCATGCTGGTCGCCCTGATCTACATGTACTTTCAGGCAGGGAGCTTCGCCATCCCGGTGCTGCACGATCTGCCGTTGACGATGACCGAGCAGATACTGATCTTCCTGGCATTTTTGATCGCCTTCGCGGTCAAGATCCCCATGTGGCCGGTGCACACCTGGTTGCCGGACGCCCACGTGGAAGCGCCCACCGGCGGTTCGGTGATCCTTGCGGCGATCATGCTTAAGATCGGTGGCTACGGGTTCTTGCGTTTCTCCTTGCCGATGACACCGGATGCGGCCGCCGAGCTCGACTGGCTGATGATCGCGCTGTCGCTGATCGCCATCGTCTACATTGGCTTGATCGCCATGGTCCAGTCGGACATGAAGAAGCTGGTCGCCTATTCCTCGATCGCGCACATGGGCTTTGTCACCCTCGGCCTATTCGTGATCTACATGATCGTGGAAAACCCGGCCAATCTGACGGCCAGCGGTGTCACACTGGCGCTCGAGGGGGCCATGGTGCAGATGGTCTCCCACGGGCTGATCTCGGCGGCCATGTTCCTCTCCATCGGCGTGCTCTATGACCGGCTCCACTCCCGTGAGATATCGGCCTACGGCGGGGTGGTCAACACCATGCCCTGGTTCGGCGCGCTGGTGGTGCTGTTCGCCATGGCTAACGTGGGCCTGCCGGGCACGTCGGGCTTCGTCGGCGAATTCATGGTCATTCTCGCCGCCTTCAAGGCCAATTTCTGGATCGCGCTGGCCGCCGCCCTGACCCTGATCATCGGCGCGGCCTACACCCTGTGGATGGTCAAGCGCGTGATCTTCGGTGAGGTGAAGAACGAGGGCGTCAGGACGCTCGAGGATCTCAACTTCCGCGAGGCCTGGGTGCTGGGCGTGCTCGCCTTCCTGATTGTGCTGATCGGCGTCTGGCCGAACCCGCTGGTCGAGGTCATGCACGCCTCGATCGAAAACCTTGCGCAACAGGCGCTGACCACCAAGTTGTAAGACTGCCCCTATGACACTTGCTTCTCTGAATCTGCAACCGGTCCTTCCCGAAATCGTCCTCGCGGCGATGGCGTGCCTGATCCTGCTCGTCGATCCGTTCCTGCCCAAGCGCGGGCCGACGGTAAGCTTCGTGCTTTCCATCCTCACCCTGATCGCGCTGTTCGTGATCACCCTGGTGCAGATGGATGACTCGGTGCGCATGAGTTTCGGCGACATGGTGGTCAACGACCCGATGGCCGACCTGATGAAGCTGGTGGTCTACGTCATGGTGGCGGCGGTGTTCCTCATCTCGCGGACCTACCTGCGCCAGCGCGGCATCGACAAGGGCGAGTACTATATGCTCGGCCTGTTCGGCGTGCTGGGCATGATGATCACCATCTCCTCGAACCACCTGCTGCTGCTCTATCTCGGCCTGGAATTGCTGTCCTTGGCGATGTACGCCATGACGGCGTTCAAGCGCGACGACGGCCGGGCCTCCGAGGCGGCGATGAAGTACTTCGTCCTGGGCGCGCTGGCCTCGGGCATCCTGCTCTACGGCATGTCGCTGCTCTACGGCGTGACCGGCAGTCTCACTCTGACGGCCATCTCGGATGCGGTCGCCGGCGGCGAGGACTCGATCGTGCTCAAGGCCGCCGTGGTCCTGATCGTGGTGGGCGCGGTGTTCAAGATGGGCGTGGCCCCGTTCCACATGTGGCTGCCTGACGTCTACGAGGGCGCGCCGACCGCCGTGACCATCTACCTGGCGGCGGCGCCCAAGATCGCCGCGCTGGCGCTGATCCTGCGCCTGCTGGTCGACGGCATGGGCCCGCTTTTCGCCGACTGGCAGCCGATGCTGATCGTGCTGGCAATGGTCTCGATGGCGATCGGCAACGTGGTGGCCATCGCGCAGACCAGCTTCAAGCGCATGCTGACCTATTCCACCGTCGGCCACGTCGGCTTCGTCCTGCTGGGCGTGCTGGCCGGGACGGCCGAGGGCTACTCGGCGGCACTGTTCTACACCATCGCCTACGCGGCCATGACCATCGGCGGCTTCGGCATCATCCTGCTGCTGGCGCGTCAGGGCTTCGAGGCGGAGAGCCTCGACGACCTCAAGGGGCTCAACGACCGCAGCCCGACGATGGCCTTCGTCTTCCTGCTGCTGATGTTCTCCATGGCCGGTATCCCGTTCACCTTCGGCTTCTGGGCGAAACTTGCCGTGCTTCAGGCGGTCGTCGGGGTCGGGCTGTGGTGGCTGGCCATCTTCGCCGTGGTCACCGCGGTGATCGGCGCCTTCTACTACCTGCGGGCGGTCAAGATGGTCTACTTCGACGACCCCGTGGACCGCAGCCCGATCGAGGCGGACATGAACGTGCGCGGCGTACTCGCGCTTAGCGGCGCGTCGATGCTGATCTTCGGCCTCTATCCGACCGCGCTGACGGCGTTGACCGCCGGCGCATTCGGCCTGTAATTCGCGCTCAAACGCAACGAGGCTTTCATGATCACTGACTGGATTATCATCAGCTACCTGCTGGCGCTGTTGGTGCTGGCCAACCTGCCATTCGTCAACCAGCGCCTGTTCCTGGTCATTCCCGTGGCCGCCCCCGGCAGGCAGAAGTCCTTCTGGTGGCGGATCGTCGAGTGGCTGGTCTACTTCGTCATCGGCATGGGCGCCGGGCTGTACATTGAGTACAGCATCGGCGGGATCGAGCCCAAGGGTTGGATCTTCTGGTCGGTTTCCCTGGCGATCTTCGCCGTGTTCTCGGTGATCGGCTTTATCTGGCAGTACCAGTTGCGCAAGCACCTGCAGGTCTGAACAGATGTAATCCCCTTGCGGGACGAACAAAGGCGGTGCCGGTGAACAACCGACGCCGCCTTTTTCATTGCCTGCCGGGGCGGTTATCAGGCCCGGCGTAACAGACGCTGGCTGGCCTCGATGTACTTGCCACGCATGAACAGCAGTCGCCAGCGGCGACCGCCCACCTGGTCGAACAGGATGGTGCCCCGCACGCCGGCCAGCAGCAGCGCTCGCACCGTCGAGGAGGTCTGCATGTCCTCGAGGTGGTGTTTCTCGCCGTTGATGACGAATTTCTGCGGCAGGTTGCTCAAGGTCGAGCGGTACAGGCTGTTGAGATCCGCCATCAGGCCGGTGTCGGCCCCGTGCTGGTCGAAGCTCGGCTTGAGCTCCTCCAGGCGGCTGTGCAGCTTGGCCCCCATGTCGGCATCCTGGCGGAAGGCCTTGGTGACGGCGAACAAGGTGACCAGGTAACGGGTCAGTTCCAGGTCCTTGGGTTGGCGCGCGTTGCCGGCGAGCAGTTCATTGACCCGCTTGAGACCCAGACGCACCCCGGACAGGCCGCCGTAGACACTGGCGGTGTCGGGGACATCGAAGGCGAATAGCGAGCCGACGCTGGACTCCAGGGCCTGCTGGTCGGCTACTCGGCCCTCGTAGGCCAGCGTCTGGATCAGTTGCACGGCCTGGGTCATGCCCGCCATGGCGATGAGCTGGTCGTCGATCGAAGCCATTGAGTGATGAAGTCCTTGCAGTCGGTGTGGGTCAGGTGTCGGGCAGGGCGCGGTCGATTACGGCACCGCCCAGGCACACGGCGCCATCATAGAACACGATCGATTGGCCCGGCGTGATTGCGCGCTGCGGCACGTCGAAGCGGGCAATCAATCGGTCGCCGTGTTGCTCGATCTCGACGGCCTGGTCGGGCTGGCGATAGCGGATCTTGGCGGTAATGGGTCGATCGGTCGGCGGCGGCTCGATCCAGTGGACCTGCTCGGCCGCCAGTGCCGGGGCGAACAGGGCAGGGTGGTTCTTGCCCTGGGCGACTTGCAGCACGTTCTGGTCGAGATCCTTGCCCACCACGTACCAGGGCGCGTCCCCGTGGCTCTTGAGCCCGCCGATGCCCAGCCCCTGGCGCTGGCCGATGGTGTGATACATCAGGCCCTGGTGCGTGCCCACCCGCTCGCCCTCGAGGGTCTCGATCGGCCCGGGCTGGGCGGGCAGGTAATTTTGCAAAAAATCGGCAAAACGGCGCTCGCCGATAAAGCAGATGCCGGTCGAATCCTTCTTGCCGGCGGTGATCAGGTCGTGCCGGCTGGCGATCTCGCGCACCTGCGGTTTTTCCAGTTCGCCCACCGGGAAGTGGGCGGCACCAATCTGTTCGCGGCTCAGGGCATGCAGGAAGTAGCTCTGGTCCTTGTTCGGATCCAGCCCGCGGCCCAGCCGGGGGCCGAACGGGCCGTCCAGGCGCCTGGCGTAGTGGCCGGTGGCGATGGCATCGGCCCCCAGGTCGCGGGCGTGATCGAGAAAGGCGCGGAACTTGATCTCGCGGTTGCAGAGAATGTCCGGATTGGGCGTCCGCCCGGCTTGGTATTCGTGCAGGAAGTGCGCGAACACCCGGTCCCAGTACTCGGCCGCGAAGTTGACGAAGTGGAACTCGATGCCGAGCTTGTCCGCTACCGCCATGGCATCGAGCATGTCCTCCTTGGCCGCGCAGTATTCCGGCTCGTCGTCTTCCTCCCAGTTCTTCATGAACAGGCCCTCGACCCGGTAACCGGCCTGTTTGAGGAGCAGGGCGGCCACGGACGAGTCCACGCCACCGGACATGCCCACCATGATCCGGGGGGCGTCGGCCGGGGCTGGCGTGACGGCTGGGGCGTTGGCTGGAATGTCGTCAGGTGGGGTCATTGGATCGAGTCAATCAGGTCGAGGGGACACCGCCGGCCGGACTCGAAGTCGCGGATCGCAGCGGTGACGAACGGCGAGCGGTGCGCGATGGGGCTGGCCTCGATCGCTTGGCGGTCCATGAAGCGGGCCTCGATGATGCCGTCATCGAGCGGCCGGTCATCCGGCTCGCCGTCCAGATCACCGATGATCGCCACGCGCAGCACGCGTCGCCCGGTCGCCGGATTGTCGTGGTATAGCCCCAGCAGATGGCGGGGCGCGAAGGCAAAGCGCGTCTCCTCGCGGACTTCACGAATGACGGCATCGATCAGGCTCTCGCCGGGCTCGACGTGCCCAGCGGGCTGGTTGAGGTAGCGCGTCCCACCGATCGATTCCTCGATGACGAGGTATTGGTCGTCGCGGCAGGCAATCCCGGCGACGGTGAGCGAGACGAGTGGTCGGTCGGAGGCGGGGGCAGTCATGGCCAACAGTATAACGTCTGACGCAAGGGGCGCGGTCGCCCGGCGGGTTTCCCCCACCATGTTCCGGCCTAGCCTGTCGCGTCCTCCTCGCGTCGGGTCTTCCACTCGTAGAGCAGTTCCAGGGCCTGACGCGGCGACAGCTCATCCGGGTCGAGCGCGTCGATGGCCTCGAGCAGCGGGTCGGGCTCCTCGACAGCCGGCTGGCCGACCGGCTCGGCGGCGAACAGGTCGAGTTGCGGCGCCTCGCTGCCGGCACGCGCCTGCCATTCGAGTTTCTCCAGCAGCCCGCGTGCCCGGCGAATGGTGGGGCGGGGCAGGCCGGCGAGCCGGGCCACGTCGATGCCGTAGCTCTGGTTGGCCGGCCCGTCCTTGACCCCGTGCAGGAACACCAGCTCGCCGCCGTGCGTGATCGCCTCCAGGTGCACGTTGACCAGCGCCTCGAATTGCTCGGCCAGGGCGGTGAGCTCGAAGTAGTGGGTGGCGAACAGGGTCATGGCCCGGTTTTTCTGTAGCAGGTGCTCGGCCACGGCCCAGGCCAGGGCCAGCCCGTCGAAGGTCGAGGTGCCCCGGCCGATCTCGTCGATCAGCACCAGCGATCGTTCGCTGGCGTGGTGGAGGATCTCGGCGGTCTCGGTCATTTCCACCATGAAGGTCGAACGCCCCGAGGCGAGATCGTCGGAGGCGCCGATGCGGGTGAAGACGCGATCGATCGGGCCGATCTCGGCCGACTCGGCCGGCACGTGCGCCCCGGCGTGTGCCAGCAGCACAATCAAGGCGGTCTGGCGCATGTAGGTCGACTTGCCGCCCATGTTTGGGCCGGTGATCAGCAGCATGCGCCGGTCGGGGTCCAGGCCGGCGTCGTTGGGCACGAACACCGCATCGCTGTTGGCCTCGACCACCGGGTGGCGGCCCTGGCGGATGTCGATTCCGAGCGATTCGCGGAAGGTCGGTGCCACCCAGTCCTGCGCCTCGGCCACCCGGGCCAGCGCGGCGAGGGTGTCGATGTCGGCCAGCCCGTCGGCGCGCTGGCGCAGCTCGGCCTGCTCGGCCGCCAGGGTGACCAGCAGGGACTGGAAACACTCGCGCTCGCGCGCCAGCGAGCGGTCTCGGGCGGTCAGCACCTCCTGCTCGAAGGCCTTGAGCGTGTCGTTGGTGTAGCGCTCCACCGACTTGAGCGTCTGGCGGCGGGTGAAGGTCTCTGGCATCCGTGCCGACTGGCTGCGCGGCACCTCGAAGTAATAGCCGTGCACCCGGTTGTAGGCGAGCTTGAGGTTGTCGATCCCCGACTGCATGCGGGCATCCTGTTCCATGGCGCTCAGGGTGGTGTCGGCGCGTTCGGACAGGGCCCGCAGGCGGTCGAGTTCGGCATCGTAGCCCGCGGCGATCACCCCGCCGTCGCGCAGCCACACCGAGGGCTTCTCCGCGATCGCCGCTTCCAGAAGCTCGCGCACCGCCGGCAGGTCGGCCAGTGCCTCGACCAGCCCCTGCAGGAGCGGCTGCTCGCAGTCGGCCAAGTCAGCGGTGATCGTGGGCAACTGCTGCAGGGAGTCGCGCAGCGCGGCGAGATCGCGCGGCCGGGCGCTGCCCAGCACGATGCGGGTGGTGATGCGCTCGATGTCGTTGACCTGCCGCAGGCGCTGGCTCAGCGTCTCGGGCAGGGCCTTCTCGCGCAACTCGCCAATGGCCTGATGGCGGCGGGCCAGGGTGGCGTGTTCGCGCAGCGGGCGGGCCAGCCAGTCGCGCAGGCGCCGCGCGCCCATGCCGGTGGCCGTGTGGTCGAGCAGGCCGATCAGCGCCCCGGCCGCATTGCCCTGGCTATCCTCGAACAGCTCCAGATGGCGGCGCGTGTGCACGTCCAGCAACAACGCATCGCTGGTCTGTTCCACGGTCAGGCCGTCGATGTGGGCGATGGCGGTCTTCTGGGTGTCGGCGACGTACTGCCACAGGGCGCCCGCCGCCCCCAGGGCCGCCTCGAGCGGAGCGCGGTTGTCGGCGTGAATGCCAAAGCCGCCCAGATCGCGCGTACCGAACTGGCGGCAGAGGACCTCCTCGGCGGTGTCGGCGGAAAAGTGCCACACCGGGCGTTCCCGGCTGATGTGTGCCTCGCGGAACAGCCCGTCGGTCACCTGCGCGAGGTTCAGGCCCTCCGGGACGAGCAGTTCCTTGGGATCGACGCGGGCAAGCTCGGTGGCCAGTTCGTCGGGGCCCTCGGGGGCCATGATGGCGAACCGGCCGCTGGAAAGATCCAGGTGCGCCAGTCCCAGCCGGGTCCGGCCGCGCTTTCGGATGCTTGCGACCGCGACCAGCCGGTGTGCCTGGCGCTGTTCGAGCAGCGCCTCGTCGGTCACGGTCCCCGGGGTGACCACCTTGACCACCTCGCGTTTCATCGGCCCCTTGGCCTGGACCTCGCCGACCTGCTCGCAGATCGCCACCGCCTCGCCGGCGCGCAGCAGCCGCGCCAGGTACGACTCGTAGGCATGCACGGGCACACCAGCCATGGCGATGGGCTCGCCGGCGGAGGTGCCGCGCTGGGTGAGGGTCAGGTCCAGCAGTCGCGCGGCGTGGCGGGCGTCCTCGAAGAACAGCTCGTAGAAATCCCCCATCCGGTAGAACAGCAGCACGTCGGGGTATTCTTGTTTGATGCGCAGAAACTGCTGCATCATGGGCGTATGCGCGGCGAATGCGTCGGCGTCACCGCTCGGGTCCTGGGTCGGCTGGGGCTGCGTTGTCATGCGCCACATTGTAACCAAAACCCCGCTCGCGGCGGGGCCAACGGACGCCGGAGATCAACCGGATGGACCAACAGGACAACGGGAACCAGCCGATCCCCCCGGCCGTGTCGTCTAGCGACCGATTGGACGGCGGCGACAGCGATCGCGCCACCCGTCTGCGGTGCCTGGCCGAGGCCTTGGAGGCCCACGGCATGCGCCTGGCGGTGGCCGAATCCTGCACCGGTGGATTGCTGGCCGCGAACCTCACCGAACGGGCCGGCAGCTCCGCCTGGTTCGTGGGCGGCTGGGTGACCTACAGCAATGCCGCCAAGCAGCGCGAGTTGGCCGTGCCGACCCGGTTGTTCGCCGAGGTCGGCGCGGTCTCCGCCGAGGTGGTCGCCGCCATGGCCGCGGGCGCGGTGCGACAGGCGGGCACCGAGTACGGGGTGGGCATCAGTGGCGTGGCCGGTCCCGATGGCGGCAGCGAGAGCAAGCCGGTAGGCACCATCTGGCTGGGCTGGGCGTTCCAGCCCCCGGTCGCACCGAACGGCTCGGCGTCGGCGCCCATGGAGACCTTCACCGCCCGCTACCGATTCGATGGCGACCGTCACGCCATCCGCGAGGCCAGCGTCGACGTGGCCCTGCGCGGTCTGTGCGCGCATTTGGCCGGACACGGCTGGTCCAAGGCACAGGCCGCCGAGTGGTCGGCCGCTTTTTGGCCCGTCGCGGGGCTGAAGCTGTGAACGGCCATCCGTTGAACGTCGACCCCGCCACTCACCGGCTGGACTCGGTGCCTTTCGACCGGTCGCCCAACGCCGACCGGCGACCGCCGGAAATGCCGATCGAGTTGGTGGTGGTGCATGCCATCAGCCTGCCGCCGGGGGAGTTCGGCGGCACAGCGATCGAGCGGTTTTTCACCAACCGCCTCGACCCGGACGAGCACCCGTACTTTCAGGAAATAAGCGATCTGCATGTCTCGGCCCACGTTGTGATCTACCGTGATGGGTCGATTCGTCAGTTCGTGCCTTTTGATCGGCGCGCCTGGCATGCCGGCGACTCGCGCTTCGAGGATCGAATGCGCTGCAACGATTTCTCTATCGGCATCGAGCTCGAGGGCACCGATACCGATCCCTACACCGGCGTGCAGTACGAGCGACTCGGCCACGTTCTGGATGCGATTAAGCGGGCCTATCCCAGCGTGCGAGCGGTGCGTGGTCACAGCGACATCGCACCGGGCCGCAAGACCGACCCCGGCCCGGCATTCGACTGGGGACAACTTGCCTCGCGGCTACCCGAGGGCATGGCCATTGCGTGATGGTCGCCATCCCACCATGATCGGGCATCGAGCGGGTGGAATGGACTCGCCCACGCATCGCAGGCCTGCCACTACGGCAGCCCAACTTATCGCCAACCCATTCCCAGGGGCTTTTCGCTGATGAAACTGCTGGCACTGATCCTCGTCATCGCGTTTGACCGCTTCCTCGAGTTCTTCGAGCGTTGGCGGGCGGAGCGCTGGCCGCACCGCGTCATCCTTGATGTGTTCGACCAACTCGCCGGGCTCGTCGGTGCCACCGCCGCCCGGCTGTTGGTATGGCTGGTGCTGCCGCTGGCGCTGTTCGCCTGGCTGGGATTCGGCGGCGACGGGGTGATCGGCTGGGTGGTTTCGGTGGTCGTGTTGTTGCTGGTGATCACGCCACGCAATACCTCGCAGATCAATCGTGACCTGCTCGATGGCGCCCTGAAAGACGATGTGGAGACGGTCGATTCGGCCAAGCGAGTGCTGTTCGTCGACACCCCCGTCGAGCCGACCGAGGCCACCACGCGCCAGACCGGCGAGCGCATTATCGTGCTGGCCTTCAGCGAGTGGTTCCTGGTGCTGTTCTGGTTCGTGATTGCCGGGCCGGCCGGGGCGTTGCTCTATCGGCTGACCGATTGGCTTTGCTGTCACGCCGACCCCCGCGAGGAATCGGACGACGCCGTCGGGGAAGACTCACGGCTGTTGCGCTGGCAGAAACGCGTCCACGCCCTGTTCGTCTGGCCGGCTGCGCCGGTGTTCACCGTGCTGATGCTGCTGGCCGGTTCCTTCCAGCGTGGCCTGAACGCCTGGCGCGGCGATCCCGACCTGGGGCGGGTCCATGGTGCCCAGAACGACTTCGAGGCTGGATCGATCGGCCTGATCGCCCGGGTCGGTCATGCCGTGATCGATGTCGAGCGGGCCGATGAGTGCCTGGACGAGAACGCCTGCCTGGCCGACCAGCGCACCTGGTATCGCGCCGCCCATGCGATCGTGCTGCGTGCCTTGTTGTTCGGGTTGGCGCTGGTGGCCGTGCTCACCATGGTCGGTTGGGTCCCTTGATGCCCGTGTGATGCCCAGTGCTTGCTAACGCCCGGCTGCTCGCCCATGCTCCCAGGGAAGGGTTCGATCATCGAAACTCGTTTTTTGAGCGGCCATATCGACGTGAACCGACCTTCCGTGCCATGGAGCATATCGTCATGAAAACGCAGCAACTTATCGGCATTGCCCTGCTGGTACTGGGCCTTATCCTTCTCTTCTTCGGTTATCAGGCATCGCAAGGTCTGGAGGACCAGGTGAGCGAGGCGTTCACCGGAAATTACACCGATGCGACGATGCTCTACTGGATCGCCGGTGCCGTGAGCGCGGTGGTCGGGCTGGTGATGCTGCTGTTCGGCAAGAAGTGATACTCGCCGGATAACCGACCCAGCCTACGAACGTCGCTGTGCCGCTGTTGTTGGGTTTGCTGTGCGCTGCCTGACGGGCTTGCGGCAGGCGTCTTTGATTTTTGCCGAGAACCCAGCGTCCCAAGGCAACCGATCTCCCCCTCCGAGACCCTCGGCCGACTGATAGAATGCCGTCCCGAATTTGAACCGTGAGTCACCATGACCACCCAGACCACCCGACTCGACCTGATTCGCCACGGCGAACCCGTCGGCGGCAGACGCTACCGTGGCGATCGCGTCGACGACCCCCTCAGCGACGCCGGCTGGCGCCAACTGGAAGCGCGCATGCAGGTCTTTGAGGCGCAGGGCGCGGCCGACTGGACGGTGGTCGCCACCTCGCCGTTGTCGCGCTGCCGGGCATTCGCCGAGGACTATGCCGACAAGCGCGGTCTGCCCCTGGTGGTTGACCCGGACCTGCGCGAGATCGGTTTTGGCCCCTGGGAAGGCCTGCGGCATGCCGAGATCCCGGCACGCTACCCCGAGCAGCACGCCGCCTTTCTGGCCGACCCGGTCTACGGCCGCCCGCCGGGCAGCGAGGCGATGGATGCCTTCTTCGAGCGGGTCATCCGCGGGCTCGAACGCCTGGAACGGGCCCACGCCGGCGGCTCGGTAGTGATCTTCGCGCACGCGGTGGTCATGCGCGCCGCCTGTGCCTGGGTTATGGGCGCGCCCATGGCCGCCGTCGCCCGCGTTGAAACCGAATACGCCGCGGCCCTGTCCATCCTGCACAGTTCGCGCGGCCGGCGTTTGGCGGGCCTGGACAACCGTCCGCTGGGCGAGGTGGCCGGTTGATGTCGGCATCGGTTCCCCGACTGCAACTTGCCGTTCTCGGCCTCGACCCCATCGAGGGGCCGGCCAACGGCAGACCTGACCGCTCCGGCGCGATCTGGACCTGGCCGCGCGACCTGCCCGTCGAGGGTGGGCTGCCGCGGCTGATGGCCGGTGGTTTCCGCGCGCCCACCCCGTCGCACAAGAGCGAGGGCATGGCGGGACAAGACACTGACGAGCGGGACAACGACTGGGTCGACGACCCGGATGCCCGGGCGGTGGCCTGGCTGGAAGGGACGGCCGTTCCGGGCCCGGTGGATGCGATCACCCGCGCCCTGGGTGACTGGCGTCTCGGCGGGGGCACGCGCGAGGGGTTCGAGGACCAGCGTCGGGCATGGGTCGAGCAGGGCTTCGAACGACTGCTGGCCTTCGATCCGGTGCATCTCAAGCCCGAAACCGACCACGCCATCACGCTGGGGCCCCGTTTCCTCGACCTGAGTGAGGCGGAACTCGACCGCCTGCTGGCCGACCTCAACGGCTGGCTGGGCAACGACGGCATGCACGCCGAGCGCATCGGCCGACAGGTCTACCTGCTCGCCCGCGTACATGATGACGGCGTCGGTCCGGCGGCCCGCTCGCTCACCCGTTCACTCGCGCCGCTGGCCTGCCTGCTCAATCGCAATGCCGGGGTGTTCCTCGACGAGGCGCACAGCGAGCCGGTCCTGCGCCAGTGGCTCACCGAACTGCAGATGTGGCTCTACCCCCAGCCGCTCAACGACCGCCGGGCCGGGCAGGGCAAGCCCATCGTCAGTAGCTTCTGGCCGCACGGCATGGCCGATCTGGCCGCCGGCCTGCCGCCAGTCATCGAGGGCGAGCGCATGCTCATCAGCGACTCGCCGGCCGTCTTGGCCCGCCATCTGTCCGCGGCGCCCTGGCACCCGACGCCCGGCGAGGCGCTCACTGAGGCCCTGCGCAATGCCCAGGACGTTCGGGTGGTGCTCACCGAGGCGGCCTGGTGCCGACTGGAAGGCGACCTGGGCGGCTATCAGGCGCAACTGCTCGCTATCGATGCCTGGCTCAAGGCCATCAAGGATGCCGCGCCGGGTCTGGTGATTGCTCTGGTCGACGGGCAGGGCGGGCGCTGGCGCCCCGAGACATTCTGGTCCCGCCTGCGGCAGCGCCTGTTCGGCAGGGCGCGGTCATGACGGCCAAACCGGCCCCCAAGCGCACGGCCCGGATGCTGGGGGTGGCGACAATCGCCCGCCGCCCGGCGCCGGCCATGCCGGCCGCGCTGTCCCACCTCAACCCGCGCCTGGCCCGGGTGCTCGCCGCGCGCGGTATCGCCGAGTCGGCGCAGCTCGACCGGCGTTTGTCGGCCATGCTGCCGCCCCGGGGCCTGCCGGACCTGGAGATGGCGGCGCGGCTGGTGGCCGATGCCGTGATGGACAGCCAGCGCATCCTGGTCGTGGGGGACTTCGACGCCGACGGCGCCACGGCCACCACCTTGTGCCTGCGGGCGCTCGCGGCGATGGGCGCGAGCGACGTCGATTTCCTGATCCCCGATCGCCAGCGCCACGGCTACGGGCTGAGCCCGGCGCTGCTCGAGGACATCGAGGCCGTCCCCGACCTGCTGCTGACCGTGGACAACGGCATTTCCGCCCACGAGGGCGTGGCCGCCGCCAAGGCGCTGGGCGCCCGCGTGGTGGTCACCGACCATCACCTGCCCGGCGAGACCCTTCCGCCGGCCGACGCGATCGTCAATCCCAATCGCCGCGATGCCGCATTCGCCTCGGGCGCGCTGGCCGGCGTGGGCGTGGCCTTCTACCTGCTCGCCGCCCTGCGCGCGGAACTCGATCGGCGCGGCTGGTTCGCCGGCCGGCCCCGGCCGAACCTGTCCACCTGGCTGGACCTGGTGGCGTTGGGGACCATCGCCGACGTGGTCGAGCTCGACGACAACAACCGTCGCCTGGTCGCCCAGGGACTGACGCGCATCCGCGCCCAGCAATGCGCGCCGGGCATCCTGGCCCTGTTCGCCGAGGCCGGGCGCGATCCGCGCGAAGCCAACGCGGCCGACTTAGGGTTTGCCATCGGCCCGCGTCTGAATGCCGCCGGGCGCCTGGAGGACATGCGCCAGGGCGTGGCCTGTCTGCTTACTGATGACCCGGTCGAGGCGCTGCAACTGGCCAAGGGCCTCGACCGGATCAACCGCGAACGCCGCGAGGTCGAGCAGGGCATGCTCGATACCGTCGCTGCCGACCTCGAGCGCGCGCTGGGTGGGCAGGGCGACAAGCCACCCGAAGAGGCCGCCCACTGGGTGCGTTTCGACCCGGGATTTCATCCCGGTGTGATCGGCATCGTCGCCGGTCGTCTCAAGAGCCGCTGGGTCCGCCCGGTGTTCGTTTTCGCCCCTGCGCAGGCCGATGGTGATAGTGCGGGGCTGCTCAAGGGGTCCGGGCGATCCATCCCCGGCATCCACTTGCGCGACCTGCTGGTCGAGATCGACGCCCGGCACCCCGGCCTGATCGCCGGCTTCGGCGGGCATGCCATGGCCGCCGGCCTGTCATTGGCCGCCGAGCGCCTCGAGGATTTCCGTGCCGCCTTCGCCGACGCGATGGCCCGGTTCACCGACCGCCTGCCCGAAGGCCAGACCGTGCTGAGTGACGGCCCGCTGGAACGTGAGGACTTCGACCTGCGCTTCATCGAACAGCTCGACGAGCAAGGCCCCTGGGGCACCGGCTTTCCCGAGCCGGTGTTCGACAACCACTTCGAGGTGATCGAGCGCAAGGCGCTCAAGGAGGGCAAACACTGGCGACTGACCCTGCGTCCACTCGATGCCCCCGACGCCCCGGCCATCGACGCCATCTGGTTCCGCGCCCCGGAAACACTGCCTCCCGGCCGCCAATGGCACATCGCCTACCGTCCCGTCGCCGACAGTTTCCGCGGTCGCAAGCGCCTCAAGCTGTTCGTCGAGACGGCCAATATTGCCGAGGCATCTTCGGCAGGCGGGTAGCTGTTCGATCCCTCTTGTCTATCCGGTGGCAGCGCCTCCCAAGGTTGAGCTTGACCGGATCAATCCAAGGCATCTCCAAATCCCGTGTTTTGGTTCGCCAGGGAAAGAGCCGACGATGCTGCCCGGCTTTAGTGGCTCAGTTTCCCTCGAGGAGGGCCTGAATGGTGGCCTCATCGATCGGTGGTTCGTTGGTACCTCGGCTCGAGCCATGAATCGTGTCGACGAGTTGCTGCTTTTTTGCCTGAAGGCCGAGAATCTTTTCCTCAATGGTCCCTTCGGTAATCAGCTTGTAGACAAATACCGGTTTTTCCTGGCCGATACGGTGGGCACGATCGGTCGCCTGCGATTCCGCGGCGGGGTTCCACCAAGGATCGAAATGAATCACCGTGTCGGCCTCGGTGAGGTTCAATCCCACACCGCCCGCCTTGAGGCTGATGAGAAAGAGGTCGACCTCTCCTCGGCGGAAGCAGTCGATGGCGTCCTCACGATGTTTCGTCTTGCCGGTCAGTTTGCTGTAACGGATTCCCTTGTCCTTCAACTCCTGTTCGATCAATCCGAGCATGGTGGTGAACTGGGAAAACAGCAGGATCCGTCGACCTTCCTCGAGCATCTCCGGAAGCAGTTCCATTAGCAGGGCGAGCTTGGCCGATCCTGTCTCGTTGGTTCCCTGCGTTTCTTTTGGCAGCAAGCGCGGGTCACAGCAGACCTGCCGCAGTTTGAGCAGGGCATCGAGCACCGTGATGTGGCTGCGGGCCAAGCCTTTTTGGGCAATGACGTCGCGGACGCGCTTTTCCATTGTCAGCCGGATGCTCTCGTAAAGCGTTGCCTGACGACCACCCAGCGGAACAGTGCGAACCATCTCGGTCTTATCCGGCAATTCGTTGGCAACCCGGTCCTTCGTCCGTCGGAGGGCGAATGGGCGGATCCGACTCTTGAGCCGTTCCAACGCTTCTTGATCGCCGTGCTTCTCTACCGGGGTGCGGTAGTTTCGAACGAAGTTCTTTCGGTCGCCGAGAAAGCCGGGCATCAGGAAATCGAACTGCGCCCACAACTCGCCGAGGTGGTTTTCCATCGGCGTTCCGGTCAGGCACAGGCGATGACGGGTGTCCAATGCGCGCACGAGTTGTGCCGCCTGCGATCGCGGGTTCTTGATCTGCTGGGCCTCGTCGAGAATCACGTAATGCCATGATCGGGTCGAGAGCACGTCCTTATCCCTGGGCAGCAGGGGGTAGCTCGTCAGCACGACGTCGGTGTGGTCGAGATCGTCGACGTGACGGCGTCGGTCGGGTCCGTGGAAGACCGTGACATCGAGGTTGGGAGCGAATCGCTCGGCCTCACGGCGCCAGTTTCCCATCAGGCTGGTCGGGGCGACGATCAGCGCGGGCCGGTCGAGTCGACCCTCGTGTTTTTCGACGGCGAGGTGGGCCAGTGTCTGCACGGTTTTGCCGAGTCCCATGTCGTCGGCCAGTATCCCGCCAAGTTCGTACTCGCGCAGGAATTGCAGCCAGTCGAGTCCTTGTTTCTGGTAGTGGCGTAGCGTGGCGCGAAACGTGTCGGGCGGCTCGATGCGGCGGAGGCCATCGAACCCGCGTAGCTGGCGGGCCAAGCGGTGGATGTCCTCGCCCCCGCGCACGACCGCATCGCCCAGCTCAAGCAGGCGGGGTGCATCAGGGCGCGCCAGCCGCAGTTTGTTCGGGGATGCCTGTCGATCGTGAAGGCTCACGATGGTATCCAGCACCGGTGCAATCTGCTCACCCGCGATCTTGATGTATTGCCCCGGCTCGGTCTCGAGATAGAGCGTTTCGGGGATGCTCCCCGGTTCGTGGGCCTCGAGAATCTGGTCGACGAGAGGAAGCAGTGGAACGGGGTTGCCGTCCACCATCAGGTCGAATCGCAGGTCGAACCAGTCGTTTCCTCCCTGCTCGACATCGGCATTGATTTGCTCACCGTGTCGCAGTGACAACGAGTCGTCGGCTGGCATTTCAATCTGCCAGCCCTCGGCTTCCAAACGAGGAAATTGCTCCTCGAATAGGTGCATCCACCTGGCCAGCGCCGCGTGAGGATCGTTGGGATGGTTGGCGAGATGATGCGTCGTGCCGGATGCCTCTGCGCGAAGGCCGAGCGATTCTAGGGTTTCCCTTGCCCGCTCTTCTCCAGCGACATCACGATGGATGCGACACAGTCGATCACTGAGATCCACGGTGATCGGGTCGTCCTGCGAATCGGCGAAGACGACGACATCGCCGTAAAGCATGTCCAGATCCACGGTGCTGGCCGCCGGATGAGAAGGGCTGAAGCGCACTCTCAAGCGAGGACGCACCGGCTCGCGCCACTCCTCAATGGCCACCGGTTTCGGGGTGGGCAGCCCGGGGTGGCGTGACGCGATCAGGTCACTGATCTCCTGCGCCTCCTCCTCACTAATCGCCGGGGCGCTTTCCAGTAGAGACAGAGCATCTGGCGGCAGGCCGTCCGGAAGCTCAAGTGGCCCGATCTCCAGATGATCCAGGTCCACGTAATGCGGCGGAGTGGTCTCGGCTAGGATGCCGCCCTGCACACCCGTGTCGATGCCTAGCCGATACAGGCCGTCCTGGGCCTTTTGCCAGTCGAGTCCCAGAGAGCGGGGGGCCCCGACCCTTAAAGGGCCCGCGCGCCCGTCAATCGTGCGGATGAACAGCCGATTGCTGGCCAGCATCATCTGCAGCGCCGTGCGGCCCGTCACACCGTGAAGCTGAATATGAGATCCGAAGGAGGTGGGGTCCGTGGCGCGGAGCAGGGCCGTGATTTCGAGATCCGACTTTTGCAAGTACTGTGGCGTTCCGAAGGGTCGATGGCCCCCGACGGACAGGGCGCTTACGGTCCGCCCCTTTCCCCATTCGCCGTTCTTTTTGCGCCGAGCGATGCACAGGCCGACGGCCAATCCTGCCTTGCCCGACATCAGGCTAGCCTGACCCAACTCATAGAGGAGCGCCTGCTCGCCTGCCTTGATCTCGTCGGGCGCCTTTTCAGCGGGTTGGACGAGTTGATCCAACCAACTGCCGATCGAATCGGGACAGAACGATTCGGCGTACATCTCCTTCCAGAGAAAACAGGCGGCCACGACATGCTTGCAGTTGAAGCCGACGGGGCAACTGCAATTGCCGTCGACTTCGAGGCCATCGGTCTTGATTAGCAGAATGTTCTGGCTGTAAACATGCCCCCCGCTGCCCAGCACATGGGCGTGAATCGTGACCTGGTCGATTTCATCGATCACGTCATCGAGGGCGGCGCGGTCGCGCTCGAAATAATCCAACCCGCGCGCGATGCTGGGGTGATCAATCGATCGCGAGAGTTCCTGCTTCGTAATGTCGTCGGGACTGATCAACGCGTTGGCTTCGGGATAAGGGTGAATGGGCGCCATTTTGCCAGAAGGGGCCACGGGGTACATCGAATGCCTGCTCAGAAGTCGCGTCCGGTTTCTCTTTTGCTGTCCGCCCGATCGAGCGATGGCCCAAAAGACGGATTCCCGAACTGTAGTGGTCAAGCGACTTTGAGCAGTGACTCGAGTGTTTTCTCGTTAAGTGTGTCCCAGATTTTTGCGATCGAGTCGACTCCCGGCATGATCGGAAACGTGAATACCACATTCGACAAGCGATACACCTGGGCATCCTCCGTAGGCGGCCATGTCTCCAGCCTGGACCGGGCCTATGACGGAGGGAGCGTCTGGGCCTGCGTGGGGTTCGCGTATGTCATTGTCTCTGCGCTTTTTCTGATCCTGCTTGTCGTTGCCTATTCCTCGTCCTCGGCGTGGCATGCGCTGACGGACGCTGGCGCCGGGTTTCTCCTGGCATGGTTTGCGATCAGCCAAGGAATCAGGAAATCCTGGACGATGCGGGCGAACCAGCGCTTGCGGAAACGCTTTTCCCTGTGTGTCACCGTGGGCTCCGTTCTCGTCCTCGGCGGGACGATGTTGGCTGTGTATTGGGGATTGGCAACCGGCGACGTCGAGGCCGTGACCAATGCCGGGTTTTTCCTGTCGGGATTGCTTACAGGATTAACGGCTGCCGTCGCTTATCGCACCCAGAAAGCTGTAACGCGCCGTCTGATGCAACTAGCCTCGCTGCGGTTTAAGCGTGGCATCCTTACCAATAGCGCCTCTCGCGAAGATTTTAAATCCCACTTTCCTTCCTCGAGCAATCCCCCTCCCAGACCTGAATCGACACGTACTGTCTGAAACGGCTCAAGCGTTTGAGCCTGGTTAGTAATGGTCGAGTGCGGACTCCGGCAAACATGAAGTGTTGCCAAGTTCTCGACCCGTCGAATTCAGGATCCGAATATGGAATCTCTCAAAAAGCTGCGCGCCCGGAAAGCGTTCAGCGCACACCCGCAACGCTTCATCTCCGGCATTTCGACTGTGACGGAACTGTTCGCTCAACAGCATCCAAATCGCCATCAAACTGCCGCCCCTCGACGGGGAGACATGATAAGCAAGTCGATCGAGGGCAGCCGGGGAGGAGGCTCGTTGTCGGATCCGCGCTCAAGAGAATCCGAGAGGCCGCGAGTCGGTTCTCGGCGTTCCCCTTTCCCGTCCAAAAGTCCTCTTGATAGCAGTGTTAAGAAGGGCGTCGGCCGAAACGCCAGGAGGCTGCATAAGATCAGCCCCCATTCAAGCATTGTCCTCCGGGTCCGCGAGTGTTTGATAAATGCCCAACAAGGGGTCGGGGTGAGCACTGAACATGAGTACCGTCATATGGTGGCTCGCTTGTCCGGCCTGGATTGGCGCGCGGCCGGCATAGAGCGTGGTTGGACTAAATCGACGTTTAGAACCCATCGGGCAGCTTCCCGTTGGTACTTGGCCAAGGCAGCGCTCGATGCGCTTGATGTTGGCAAGGAGGCAGCCCTGACGCGTGATTTCGTTCATGCCCATCTCAAGGAGCCGGCGATACGGGCTCTCGCACACGATATGGAGCGTGATGAAAACGACGAGACGGCGGATGCGACCGCCAAGATGGTGTCGCGAGCGAGAACGGGGAAGAAGCCCAAAAGTCACGCCAAGCGCCGTTCCTTGCAGGGCTTACCGGACGACTGGCCCTGGTGGTTGGTCCACGCGATGCCTACCGCGGAGGACAAAATGGCCACGATGGTCGCGATTGCCACCGGCTGTCGACCGGCGGAGCTTCGTTTCGGGGTTCAAGTCACTCGACTCGATCAGTGCCGAGTTCGGTTTTACATTTGGGGGGCGAAAGTGAGTCGTCGAACGCAAGGTGGCCAACCTTGGCGTGGTCTGGTCATTGACACTTGTCAGGCGCTTGGTCCTGTCGCTGGGCTGTTCCTCGCGAGCCTCCCGAAACCCGGTCGAACACGGACGGTATCCATTAGTGGCGGCGCCTGGCAGAAAAAATTGAAACGTCGTGTTGCCAACCTCGGTTGGCCGAATGTTTCGGCCTATACCTTGCGGCATCGACTTGCCTCGATTCTGAAGTGCAGGGGTTTCGAAGATGATGCGATCAGTCAAGTTCTTGGGCACGCCAGCGACCTGTCTCGACGGCGTTACGGAATGTTTGTGTATGGAAGAGGCAGCGGCCGCCATGGCATCGAGAGCGTCGAAACAGCCTCGGAAGTGCGGCAACACAACAGCTCGTCGGTGGCCCCCGACGCCACCGGGGCGGACGGAGGGATGAACGACGGTGATGCCGGGTCAGCAGATCAGTCGCAGGAGCAAGGCGTCGGTGCGAACGAAGATGCCTGGAGCGATGATGACTTGCTCGGCGATTTTGATAACTCTGGCCCGTCGCTCGGCATGTGAGGTCAGTCACGGATGGTTGACCGACGTCCCGTTCCCGGAATGGCGAACGTGAAACGCCCCTTCGCTCGACTGGTTAAGCAGTGACCAGAAAAGTGGGACAGAGTATCGTCGGGCGTTGCGACTTCACGTTCGGTCAACCACTCCGTCCAACACGAGTTCGACTCGATCCCGCCGAGGGGCATCTTCACTCCGAGTGCAGACTCGAGCTTGGTCAGGGACAGGCGGGATTTGAGTGGGCGCTTGGCCGGCGTGGGGTATTCCGAGGTCGGGATGCGAGCGACATCTGAGGCGTCAGGATCAACTCGACTTCCCGTGACGTGGCAAGCTCGAAAATTGTGGTCGCAAACCCATGCCAGCTCGTCTCACTACGGGGTGCCAGGTGATAGACACCCGCGGCGATGGGACGAAGGGCCGGGTTGCCTTCCCGCTTGTCGTGCTTGCTCCCGCCATCACGAAGTGCCACTAGGGTGACCTCGGCGATGAGGCGGGCGCGGGGGTGGCGCGCCTATTTGGTCGTCGATGACCTTGAGCGCCGGTTGGCTCCGGCCCAGCCGGAGCATAGTGTGCAGGAAGTGCTTGCCGCGTGCTCCGTACATCCAGCTCGTGGCTCGAGATCGCCCTTGGGCGAGGTTTTAAAACGGAAATACTAACGGGACAAGAGTGAGAACGGCCGCCGAGTAGACCACCGTCAGTGGCAGGCCGGTGCGTAGGTAGTTCCCCATCCGGTACCGGCCGGTCGAATACACCATGAGATGCGTCTGATAGCCGAAGGGCACCAGAAAGCAGGCGCTAGCCCCGAATGCCACGGCCATGATGAAAGGCATCGGGTCGACCCCAAAGCCCTGGGCGGTGGCGTACGCGACCGGAAATGCC
>JAGXIF010000037.1 GCA_024635755.1 Halothiobacillus sp. | reverse complement strand
CGTTCCGGAAGAGTGGCTCGAGATCATCAACAACTACGGCGGCGACATGGGTCAGACCTACGGCGTGCCGGTTGAAGAGATCGTCGAAGGCATCAAGCACGGTGTTCGCAAGGTCAACATCGACACCGACCTGCGCATGGCGTCCACCGGTGCGGTGCGCAAGCACCTCGAAGAGAACAAGTCCAACTTCGACCCGCGCAAATTCCTCAAGGAAGCGACCGCCGGCATGCAGGCCGTTTGCAAGGCGCGCTTCGAGGCATTCGGTTCGGCTGGCATGGCTTCCAAGATCCGTCCGATCTCCCTGGAAGAGATGTACAAGCGCTACGAGTCCGGCAGCCTCAAGCAGAAGGTTCGCTAAGACCCGCTGGCGACCGGAAGACCGGACACCCTCCGGTTTCCCCGGTTGGCAGATGCCAAAGCCCCGCCTCGTGCGGGGTTTTTTTGGTTCTGGAGAGTGCAGGTGTCGTCGATGGCCCGGGGGACCTTGGCACGGGTCTTACCGTTGGGCGGCCAAATGCGTGATAATCCGGCAATGGAAACGAAGACTTACACGGATGTAGGGCGGCGAACACCTCCCTCGCCCCGGCGACGGCCCGGCCTGCGTGGCATCTGGTTGCTGGTGCTGCTGGCCTGGGTGGTGCTGGCGGTGGTTGGCGCCATGGCGGTGCACGGCGAGTTCCGACAGGGGGTCGACCAGCGTGCGGATCGGCTGCTCGAATCCCTCGATTATTCTCTCGAGAGTCGCCAGGCCGAATTGGCGCGCATTGCCCGGATATTGGCCAAAGACCAGCGGGTGCGGGAGCTGATGTCCCAGGCCAAGGCCATGGTGGCCCTGGAAGGTGGCGGCGGCGGGGGTGACGGCGCCCAGGCGCTTCGCCGCGAGTTGGCCGAGGCCGTCACCCCCATCTCGATCGAGTTGATCCACGGCCAGGATCGGGTCCTGCAGTTTCACCTGGGCGCAGAGTCGATCAGTTTTCTGCGCGTGCACGCCCCGGAGCATTTCGGTGACGAGTTGGCCGAGGTCCGGCCGCTGCTCGGCCAGGTCTTTCGCCAGGGACGCGGTGCGGTGGGTTTCGAGGTCGGGCGGGTCTTCTCCGGGTTTCGGGCCGTCGAGCCGGTCTGGGCGCCGGACCGCAGTGGCGCGAGCCGTGTGACCGGTACGGTCGAGGTGGGGACGGGGGTGGCGCCCATTGATGCCTACCTCCAAGAGAGCCTCGATGCCCGAGCGGCATTGCTATTGCCGGCTTCGCTGGCCGAGGCGAATATCTGGGACGAGATGCGCCGGCAGCGCAACATCGCCCCCGTGGGTGACGGGTCCTACTACCTGGACGGCCCCGCCGTCGACCACCCCGGCCTGGCGGCCGCGCTCGAGGACGTTCGCTCCGACGAGCAAGGACGTTGGCGGTTCGCGGCGGAGGGCGAGCAGTGGCTGGGCGTGCTGCGGTCCGTGCCCATTTTCGAGGCCAGTAACGGGCGTGCCGCCCGGCTGCTGGCCGTGGAGTCGGTGGAGGGATTGCACGCCGGCATGCAGCAACGCCTGGTCACGCTGTTGCTGGCGGTTTTCCTCGCCTTCCTGCTCACGGTCGGGGCGTTGTGGTTGCTTTCTCGCTGGCAGGGTACGCGCTGGATGGTGGTGGTCGACCAGGCCAAGACCGAACGGGACGCGTTGTTTCAACTCAGCCCCCAGCCGGTCGAGTTGACCGATGCAGACGGGTGGACCCTCCAGGTCAACGAGGCCTTCCGCCAGGTGTTCGGTGCCGCGGCTTTCGTCGATGTCGCCGAATCCTCTGAATCCTGCGATGCACCCGAGGAGCCGCGCTGGTCCGGTCGTGGCTTGGAGGGGTTGCAGCTGGAGGCCTTCCAGCGGGCCGTGTCGCGAGGGGAGCGCTGGAACGGCGCGCTGAGGTTGCCATCCCCGCTGGGTGAGATGGGCTGGTTCCGCGTCCAGGTGGTGCCGATCCGTGACGAA
Source organism: Halothiobacillus sp. (assembly GCA_024635755.1). GTDB lineage: Bacteria > Pseudomonadota > Gammaproteobacteria > Halothiobacillales > Halothiobacillaceae > Guyparkeria. Next base: position 11,138 of record JAGXIF010000037.1, on the reverse strand, counting down.
TTGGGTCAGACGTATCGCCTGTGGTGGTTTTTTCAGGACGTGGAGCGGGAACGCCGGGCCGTTGCCGTGGCCCAGGCTGAGCGTGATCGTCTGGACGACCTGCTGTCGGCCAGCCCTGCCGTGATCTATACCTTCCCCGTCGATCGGCCAGACCATGTCGAGTACGTCAGTGCCAATATTCGCGAGATTCTCGGGTATACGCCTGATGAGTTGCTCGACGGGCCGGACTGGTGGGCCGAGACCCTGCACCCAGACGACCGGGAGCGAGCGATCCGGGAAGGGGATTTCAACGCCTGGGCAGACGATCGAAAGCAAAGCCGCTATCGGTTGATGCGTCCTGACGGCACGACGCTTTGGGTGACCGACAATGCGCGGCTGCTCCGGGACGCGGATGGTCGGCCCGAGCGCGTGGTGGGCGCATTGATCGATGCCCAGGAGACCGTGGCCCTCGAGCGACGCCTGGCAGAAAGCGAGCGACTCTACCGGTCGATCGTCGAGGGTGTCGAAGAGGCGATTTTCCTGGTGCGGGTGGGCCCGGAGGGCACTTTCCGCTTCCTTGCCAACAATTCCGCCCATGCCCGAGCCACCGGCCTATCGGCTGACGCATTCGTGGGGCAGACCCCGGCGGACATTCTGCCGCCCGATCTTGCCGGCGGGGTGCAGGCCCATTATCGACGCTGCCTCGACGAGGGGCGCACCATTCGCTACACCGAAACCCTCGACCTGCCGGCCGGCCGACGTCGCTGGCGCACCACGCTTACGCCCATCCGTGATGAGGAAGGCCGAATCGTGCTGATCGTGGGTGTCGGCGTGGATCTGGGCGAATTCTAGCGCGGCGCCCCGGTTGCAAAGGGGTGGTTCGTCGACCATCATTCTTTGCCTTCATTTCACCATGTGAGCGTTCCGATGTACCCCAGCCAGGAATCGAATCCGACCTCGCCCGAGCCGATCATCCGGGCCCGGGGGCTGGTCAAGTGCTTCGGCAGCCTGCGCGCGGTCGAAGGGGTGGATTTCGATGTCCCCCCGGCGCGTTGTTTTGGCTTTCTCGGCCCCAACGGGGCGGGCAAGACCACGACGCTCAAGATGTTGATGGGCTTGGCGGACTTCGATGCCGGCGAATTGTCCGTGCTGGGCTTTGATCTGCCGGCCCAAGCGCGCGCCATCCGGGCGCGGATCGGACTGGTGCCTCAGGGCGACAACCTCGACCCGGATTTCACCGTGCGCGAAAACCTGTTCATGTACGCCCGTTTTTTCGGCCTGACGCGCCACAAGGTGGCCGGTCGCGTCGATGAGCTGCTGGAGTTCGCCAATCTTACCCACAAGGCGGATGCGCGGGTCGATCAACTCAGTGGTGGCATGCAGCGGCGTCTGACCATTGCCCGAGCGCTGGTCAACGACCCGGACATCGTTGTGCTCGACGAACCCACTTCCGGGCTCGATCCGCAGATGCGTCATGTGATTTGGGGGCGGCTGTCTGAACTGCGGGCCCGCGGCGTGACCCTGGTGCTGACCACCCATTACATGGAGGAGGCCGAGCGCCTCTGTGACGAACTGGTGGTGATGGACCACGGCCGCATCCTCGACCAGGGGAGTCCTGGCGAGTTGATCCGGCGGCATGTCGAGCCCGACGTGATCGAACTGCGTGGCGAGGTTAGCGACGGCGTGTTTGCCACGCTCTCGTCCATGAGCATGCGCTGCGAGCGGCACGGCACAGCGGTCTACGTCTACACCGGCGCGCCCAGCGTGATTCTCGACTTCCTTGGCGAGGCTGACGGCCTGACGGTCATTCACCGCCGGGCGGGGCTCGAGGACGTCTTCCTGCATCTGACCGGACGGGAGATGCGCGAATGAAACGCTCCATCTGGCAGATGCCCCGGGCACGTGGCGCCGCGCTGGCCGTGTTCGCCCGCAATTTCCTGGTCTGGCGCAAGCTGCTGGGTCCGGCGATTGTGCTCAACTTCGGCGAGCCGGTGATTTACCTGCTTGGCCTGGGCATCGGGCTGGGGCGTTGGTGGGCGACATCGGCGGACTGCCGTATCTCGTCTTCCTCGCCTCGGGCATCGTCGCCTCTTCGGCGATGATCTCGGTCAGCTTCGAGGGCATGTATTCGGTCTACACCCGGATGGTGCCGCAGAAGACCTTCGCCGCGATCATGGCCACGCCACTGGACATCGACGACATCATCCTCGGCGAGACCATCTGGGCGGCGTTCAAGGGGTTGTTGAGCGCGGTGGCTATCCTGATCGTCGCGGCCCTTCTGGGGGCGGTGCCTGGCGGACTAACCGCGCTGTGGGCGCTGCCGGTTGTGTTCCTGTTGGGTTTGGCCTTCGCCGGTCCGGCGATCATCATGACCGCCATCGCGGACAACTACGATTTCTTCAACTACTACTTCGTGCTCGTGGTCACGCCCATGTTCATGCTCTCGGGCGTGTTCTTCCCCATCGAGACGCTGCCAGGGTGGATGCAGACGGCGGTTCTGGCCCTGCCGCTGACCCATGCGATCGAGGTCATCCGTCCGCTGATCGTGGGTGAGCCGATCGAGCACCTGCTCGCCCATCTTGCCGTGCTCGCCGGGTTTGCGGTGGTTGCCTACTACGTGGCGGTGGCGCTGGTGCGCCGGCGCCTGTGGGATTAGAAAGCGAGAAGAGGTCAGAAGCCAGGAATCAGAGGTCAGGAAGAGCAGGTGGCGTCGAGGCGGTTGGGGTTGACGACTCGAGAGGCGACATAAGCATCCTGCTGACCTCTGACCTCTGACCTCTGACCTCTGACCTCTGACCTGTTAGTTCCCCCACCGTCTCCCCGTGTCCAGCCGGATTGCCGCCTGATTGATCAGCGGGCAGGCCATCAGGTAGTCGATCGTCTGCGCCACCACGCCCGGCCCCGGCTCGAAGGGCAACAGCCGCCGGGCCAGTCGCTGGCGGCGGTAGTCCGCGTTGTCGCCGGGATGGAACATCAGGAGGCCCGGGGCGATGGCGTTGACCCGCGTGTGCGGGGCGTAGCGCAGGGCCAGTGAGCGGATCGAGCCCTCGATGGCCGCCTTGGAGGCGATGTAGTGGATGTGCTGCGGTTCGCCCTCGTCGATGTGCGCGTCGGTGAGAAAGACCACCTGTCGACTGGCCTGTCCGTCGTCACGAACCCGCGCGGGCAGGACTCGCTGCAATGCCTCGGTCAGCTCGATGGGGCTGGTCACGTGCACCGTGTACATGACCGTGGCCAGGCTGGGATCGGCGGCGCAGTCCGCATCCGCGTGCCAGATCGAGGCGTTGTGCACGACCAGGTCGAGGCGCTCGACACGCGCGGCCAGCTGGTCGGCAAAGTTCGTCAGGCGGTCGCGTTCCAGCAGGTCGAGGGGCAGGGCGATCAGGCCTCTTTCGATCAGCGTGTGCAGGGCATCGGTCTCGCGCCGGTAGGTGCCGATCACCCGGTGGCCGGCATCGAGCAGATGGCCGGCGAGATGGGCGCCGACGCGACGGGTCACGCCGGTGATCAGGATGGTCTGGGATGTTGTCGGCACGTCGCTCAGCCCCGGCGCATGATCATTTGCAGAAACTCGTTGCGGGTGGCCATGTTCTCGCGGAATAGCCCGGTCATGCGCGATGTCACCGTCTCCGATTCGACCTTCTCTACCCCGCGCATGGCCATGCACATGTGGGCCGCGCGCACCTGTACCGCCACGCCGCGTGCGCCGGTGGCGGACTCCACCGCCTCGGCAATCTGCTGGGTCATGTTTTCCTGGATCTGCAGGCGCCGGGCGAACAGGTCGACAATTCGCGCGAGCTTCGACAGGCCCAGCACCTGGCCATGCGGGATGTAGCCGATGTCGACGTGACCGATGATCGGCAGCATGTGGTGCTCGCACAGGCTGAAGAATTCGATATTGCGCACCACGACCATCTCGTCGTTGTCGGAGGCGAACAGGGCATTGCCGATGGCGTGTTCGAGGCGTTGCTCCAGTCCCTGGGTGAGATAGAGCAGCGCCTTGGCAACGCGGTGGGGCGTGTCGGTGAGGCCCTCGCGGGCGGTGTCCTCGCCCAGTTCGGCCAGGATGGTCTTGACTGCACCGGCGATGGTCTCGACGCGCTTTTCGTCCGCGCCGACCGCTTCGGGAAAGTCGTCCTCGTGCAAGGCTGCCATGTCAGTGGTTTCTCTCAGTAAAAGGCTCAAGATGTCGGCGGAACTTTAGCAGCTTCGAGCTCCGGATGTTCCCATCTTGGCCTTGCTTAAAAAGGCGACCGGTCTCCTCAGGTGCCTTTCCGGTATCTCTATTTCGTCAACGCCCGAGGTTAGGGGAGGGCGCTAAACGAAGCAGAGCTTCCCAAGTCGCTACAGGGTCATTTCTGATCTGGCAGTGACAACTCGTTGACCATTTCCCTATTGAGCAGGATCCAGATGGCCGCGGTGGATATGGGCGGGAGCATCAAGTACCCAAACTGGTATCCGAGCGCGACAAACTCGCGCGCCCAGCCGGAGATGCCGACCTGATCACTGACCTCGGGACCGAGGTGAAAGGTTACCTGACTCAACAGGTCGAAGGTCACCCCCCACACGTGGAATGGGATCAGCAGCAGGTAAATGGCAGCCAGCCGCCAGAAAGAGAAATACCGATCGCTGCCCGCATACAGCAGGGCGACCAGCAGGGGGAGGTTGTAGGTGTACTTGAGTGCATTGACCTCCACGGTGGCCAGGCCGGATCGGCCGTCGGGCGTTTCCACGGCAAGAGTGGTATCGAAGACGAAGTGGCCGTGAGCCAGCCTGATGTCCTCGAGAAAACCGCTGGTCGGGCCCAGAACCAGGTCAAGGATGGGCAGCATCGGCAACATCAGCGGGGCGGCGAGCAGATACCAGATCGCAAAGGCGATGGGCAGCCACAGCAGCGTCTTCAACACGAACCAGGTGATGGGGCTGAAGGTATTCCGTGTCGGGAGCTTCATGCCGGTTCCACCTGTTTGTGCGGGATCTTCCGGACCCAGATCAGCCAGACGATGATGACGTCAAGCAGGATCAGTGCCTGCCAGATGTAAAGGTGCGCCCATTCGAAGGCCTGGGGGCTCCATTGGCCGAGATAGAACAGGGAGATGATGCGCACCAGGTTCGCCGCATGGATGGCGAGAAAACCGATCGCAATCCCGATGAACTTGTGTTTCCAGGGGGCGGGGAACGCCAGTATTGCCGCCAGCAGGATGATGCTCGCCTCGACGCCATTGCATCCGGCGGCGATCTCGACCGCGAAACTGCCGTCGGTGCTGCCGATGATGACGCCATGCGAGTAGACCCCCTGATCGAAACTCTTCATCAGGGCAGACGATATCCACGCCAGCGAGGCGGTAAACGGCTGGATGACCGCGTCTTGCACCGAACGCTGCATTTCGACCGTGAACAGGATGCCCTGGATCAGGAGAAATCCGAGGAAGAATCGACCCATGCCGCTTTTCTTCGGCTTGGAAGTGCTATTGGTATCCATTTGCCTGTTTCCGTGGCTTGATGTCGGCTGTCATCGCATCGGGAGATCGATCAGGGCTGGACCCGGGTGCGTTTTTTGCTTGGCAACGCCTGCTTCAGCAGGCGTTGCCGCGCGGCAGGGAGGCCCACCGAATCAACGACACAGGTCGTTGAAATGCGGAGCCCGGGTCGGGCATGTGCGGGCGCGTGCATCACTGCCTGAAACCGGGGTGAGGTTCAGGCAGTGCTTTCCTTGAGTATACCCTCGAGATTCCTGGCGAAATGCTCACTGTCGAACAGTGGAAGCTCGTCCTTCTTGTCCTCGAGGTGTCGTTGCAATTCGGCGATCCGTTCGCGTTCTTTCCCAAGCTCCGTAGCCAACTCCACGAACTGCTCGTCGTTGGTGCATATCAGTTGATCCAGGTGGCAGGCCTTGAGAAGGCTCGCGGCGACTCGCGAAGGAAATGTCTCACCCATGCGGGTAATGACGGGAACCCTGCTCCACAGGGCGTCGCTTGCCGTCGTATGCCCGTTGTACGTCAATGTGTCCAGCATGAGGTCCATGTGCGAGAGCCGGCCCAGATGCGCTTCGTGAGAGACCTTGCCGGCAAAAACCAGCCGGTCGGCATCGACGCCGGCGTGTCGTGCCTCCTTGCGGAGATTCTCGATAATCAGGGGCTCTTCGCAAAGCAGCCAGAGCACGCTGTCGTCCACCCGACCCATGACCTCCATCCAGAGGCGGAAGGTGGCGGGCGTGATCTTGAATGTCTGGTTGAAACAGCCGAAGACGGTGGCGTTCTCCGGCAGGCCGTGATCGGCTCGCGTTCCCGACGGTGACGCTTCCTGTGATCGCGGGGTCGGGAAGTACGTGTTCGGCATGCGCAGCACGCGTTCGGCGAAGTGTGCCTCTTCGCCGACAGGGCAGATCGTCTCGTCCAGCAGGATGCCATCGGCCATCCCTTCGCCCATGGTCTGTGCGTGGCCCAGCCAGTTGATCTGCGTCGGGGCTGGGTGCGCAGCCGTGATGCGTGGGCGGGCGTATTGTGTGTAGCCGATCAGGTCGACCAGGATGTCGATCTCCATGCCGCGAATGCGTTCGGCCGCGGCCTGATCGCTGAGTTCGTGGATATGGTGGACCTCGTCCATGGTGTCGAACAGGCGTTGCTGATGAGGATGATCAACGATGGGCCCCCAGTAGAACAGGTGCCATTCGAACGTCTCCCGATCGAGATGCTCGAGCATCTCGCACATCAGTTGGCCGATCGGGTGGGTGTGGAAATCCCACGTGATGAAAGCGACCCGGGTCTTCTCGTGTTCCCAATCGCGGGTCGGCGGCGTCTGTTTCTTCAAGTCGCGCGCCTGGCGATTGGCGCACTCCAGGTGGTCGGCAGGCGTCGTCCCAGGCAGATTGATGAAGGCCCAGGGGCTTGCTCGCCAATGCCCGTTCTTCCGGAATAGCTCGAGATAGTGGGTCAGCCGCGGCTCGAATGCGTCCCAGTGACAGGCCTGCTGCGCGGTGGTGAGATAGCCGAACAGGGCGCCCGGGTGATCCGGGTCGAGTTGCAATGCCTGTTCGAATCTCTCCAGCGCCGCTTCCAGCCGCTGTTCCTTCTTGTCGATGGCCCCCAGGGTGCAGAGTACGTCCAGGGTCGGGTCGTCATCGAGCACGAACTCCAAATGCCCGCGTGCGTCCGCCAGCCGGTTGAGCTCGAGCAGCAGTTCCGCCGCCTTCAGTCGCGGGTAGATCGCCCCGGGTTGGAGGTTGATCGCATCGGCGAGCTTGGCGAGCCCCTCCGAGGAGCGACCCAGTTCAAAGAGCACCATGCCGTGGTGGACCCGGGAGGCCGGATGATGCCGGAGCTCCCGCTCCATCCGTGCATAGATGTTCAGCGCATCCGCAAGCCGACCGCCTCGCGCCAGGCTCAGAGCGACACCATCCATGGCTTCGGCCATGGTGGCGGCATTGCTGCCCGAGCGGGCCAGTTGGGCGGCCTTGTCCAGCGTCTTCACGGCCTGGTCGAGCTTGCCGCCTTCGAGCAGCGCCCAGCTCAGCGCAACGCTCGGCTCGGCCGCTTTCGGCGCCAGGGAAAGGGCCTTGCGTGCCGATTCCTCCGCCTTTGTCACGTCGCCGCGCTTGCGCTGTGCCGAGGAAAGAATGATCCATGCCCCGACGTCTTCCGGGCTCGTTTCCAGCAGTGCCTGGCAGAGCCTGGCGGCCTCGTCGTTCCGTTCCCCGGCCAGGTGCACCGAGGCCAACTGTCGTTGCAGCGAGGTGTTCTCAGGATCGAGTTCGCTCAGCCGTTGCAACGGGGGGATGGCTCGACGAGGAAATCCTGCCTCCAGCCAGGCGGTGTGCAGCGCCCCGAGCGTGTCGGCGTGATCGGGGGCGTGTTTGCGCAGCTTCTCCAGGATCGGGGCCGCCTGATGCGCCCGCCCGGTATTCAGGTAGCCCAGGGCGAGCAGGTAGGTGGTTTCCGCATCACCGTCGCCGTCCTGTACGCGACGCTCGCAGGCGGAGGCGGCGGCCTTCCATTCACGGGCACTGATAAGTTCTCGGATTTCGGCTATTGATGGCATGTGGGCGTGAATCCTCGGATCAACGATGGACGCAAATCGATGCAGGGTGAGCGGTTGAGCTGGAAGGTCATTGGGCCGTCATTCGCTGACATCGATCTTGCGGCTCTTCCTGTAACCTTGCAGGCATTGAGCCAATGTGTGGCGGCTGGGTATCGACCGTAGACCTGGATGTTTCGATCCAGGCACAAGGCTACCAGCTTGCGGATAAAATCGGCAGGAGGCCGACGTTCAGTGGAAACAGTTCTGGTTACCGGCGGGGCCGGCCTGATCGGCTCACACTTGTGCGAGCGATTACTCGCCGAAGGCAGCGAGGTCATCTGCCTCGATAACCTGAGTACCGGCGGGAGAGAGAACATCTCGTACTTGTCGGAGTCACCGCACTTCTCGCTGGTGGTGCACGACGTCTGCGAGCCGTTCCATTTCGATGTCGATGCCATCTATCACCTCGCGGCGCCCGCGTCCCCGGTTCATTATCAGAAGGACCCCGTGCAGACCACGCGCACCTGCGTCCTGGGCGCGATCAACGCGCTCGAGTTGGCCGGACGGCTGGGTGTGCCCGTGCTGTGCGCCAGCACCAGCGAGGTATATGGCGACCCCGAGGTTCACCCGCAGCCGGAAACCTATGCTGGACACGTGAATCCCATCGGCCCGCGTTCCTGCTACGACGAAGGCAAGCGTTGCGCCGAGTCTCTGTTTTTCGATTATCACCGCTCCCGCGGGGTCGGCATCAAGGTGGTGCGTATCTTCAACACCTATGGCCCGCGCATGCGGGCCGATGATGGCCGGGTCGTGAGCAACTTCATCGTCCAGGCCCTGCAAGGCGAGTCACTTACCGTGCACGGAGACGGTCACCAGACCCGAAGCTTCTGCTACGTCGACGACTTGGTTGAAGGATTGCTGAGGGTCATGCGTCTGGATGCCTCGTTCACGGGGCCGGTGAATCTCGGCAACCCGGAAGAGGTATCCATTGCCACGCTCGCCGAGACGGTTGCCCGTCTGACCGGGGTGGAATGCCGGTTTCGGCACCAGGCGCGGCTACCGGACGACCCGACCTGCCGTCGTCCGGATATCTCTCTTGCTATCGCCAACCTGGGCTGGGCCCCGACGGTCGGCCTCGAAGCCGGTCTGCAACGGACGATCGCGTATTTCCGGGACCGGTCCAAGGGGCGCAGCCGGAGGCGGAATTACATTGCCTCCCTGCCCTGACAGCCGTTTACGTTTCGGGGCGGCGCCTGTTTTCGGAGAAGGCCTGCACAAAGGAGGCCTTGCAGTGTGGGGTATGGATGCCCCCACCGCATCAATGACGCAAGTCGTTGAAATGCCGATCCTGGGCCGGGCATGCACTGGCCCGGGCGTGTCTGCATGAATCCATGGGTGGATTCGTGCGGGTGTTCCTATTCTGAGTCAGCCTGAAATGACCCGGGGGGGTGACCATCCCCCAAATGAGGGGGTTATGCCCGGGATGCTGGATTGGCGAGACGGCGGAAAGCCGCGTCGGGGTCGCGGCCATCGATCTTGGAGATCGGTGACGGGGTCAGCCCTTCCCGAACGAGTGCACGAACGCGGGATTGACCACCTTGTCGAATGCCTCGAGCGATCGGCTACGCGAAATGCCGTGAGCTTGCAACTCCGGTGACAGGGCGACGAAGAGGGCCTCGTGGTCGTGGACAATCTCGGGGAACGGTAGCAGGGTGACCGGGATGCGATGGCGAGCCAGTGTTTCCAGAAGGTGGTACATGGCGACGGCCAGTGCGGCCTCCTGTTCGTCAGGCTCGGTGGTGCGCCAGATTGTGCCGGGGTGATTGAGAGGATCCCTGCCCTGGGCCTGGGCGGCGGAGAAAACCCGACGGCGGCTTTCGGCGGCATCATGCAGATCCCGAACGGGAATCAGGGCGCGCCTGACCGAGATGCGCCTTTCCTGCAAGGCGGCAGGCAATTCGTCCACCAGCCAGGGGGACTTCACCACATCGGGCAGTGGCTCGGAGCCCCCCAGCGAGTGCTCGAGCCCGCCCCTGGAAATGTCGTCCGGTCCCTGCAACGCCTCGTCGAGCGTAAAGCCGGTATCGAGTCCAATCGCGGTGAGGTACTGCACCAGAAAGGTGGTTCCGGAGCGTCCGGTTCCACTGATGATCAGGTGACCGGTCTCCTTTCTGGGACGGAAGAGCGAAATGAATTTCATGGGGAGCGTGAGCTTTTTGTCCGTTGCCTGAGGGGTGTTTGGGTAAGGATAACGGGTTTGGTGGGTGACGAGTGATGGGTGATGGGGGCACTCGTCACTTTGTCATTCGTCACCCATCAACAAGCCCGAGGCGGGGGGCAATCACATCCCGGGCGATGTCCCAGTCTATTCTCGACGTGATCTTGATATTGCTCTCCTCGCCCGGGACGGCGATCAATGGCATGGCGGGAGAAGTGCAAATGTCCATGCAGTCACCTTCGGGAACAACGCCCTTCGGGCTGGCGAGTCGGTCGCGCCTGAGCGCGCGTGGTGTTTGCAGTATGCGCGGCCCTGGAGTTGCATCCAGTATTCGGAGGGCGCCGGCATTTTCCACCCCGATCGGAACGCCCGCACTCATGCAGGCCGAGGCGGCGCCGGAACGTTGCGCGGCTGCCAATACCGCCCGGTAAAGCTCCAGCGTGGCGAACGGCCGGGCGACGAAGTGAAACAGCAACAGGTCGCCCTCGGCCGCATCGGTCAGACGAATCAGGGTGTCCTGGCGATCAGTGCCCCCGTCAATGACCCGTACCTCTCCGGGTAGCAGGCGCACGGCGCGCAATCGTTGTCCCGGCGGTGCGGCGACCACCACCTCGTCGGTGACTTTGAGCAGTTTCGATGCGACGATCTCAACGAGGGAGCGCCCTCCGAGGGTGAGAAACGCCTTGGGCCCCAGCCCCAGGCGCCGCCCCTGTCCGGCTGCTGCAATCAGTGCGGATGATCGGGATTGAGAGGGGCTGTTCATGTGAACGATGGCGCGCGCTGGTTGTAGTGGTCAAGCGATCTTGGACAGTTCGTTGAGTGATTTCTCGGTTTCCGCCGGCGTATCGCCGTCCAGATACTGGTGAGGACGGACCGAATCGTAATAGCCCATCAGGTACGCTCCGGCGTCTCGTCGGGCTGCGGT
>JAGXIF010000036.1 GCA_024635755.1 Halothiobacillus sp. | reverse complement strand
GGCCGTGACCAAGGACGGCGTTTCCGTCGCCCGCGAGATCGAGCTGGAAGACAAGTTCGAGAACATGGGCGCGCAGATGGTCAAGGAAGTCTCTTCCCAGACCGCCGACGTCGCCGGTGACGGCACCACCACCGCGACCGTACTCGCCGCCGCCATCGTGCGTGAAGGCGTCAAGGCCGTGGCTGCCGGCATGAACCCGATGGACCTCAAGCGCGGCATCGACAAGGCCGTTGAAGCCTCCGTCGCCGAGCTGCGCAACCTGTCCAAGCCCTGCACCGACAACAAGGCAATCGCCCAGGTTGCCACCATCTCCGCGAACTCCGACAAGAACGTCGGCGAGATCATCGCGGAAGCCATGGAGCGTGTCGGCAAGGACGGCGTCATCACCGTCGAGGAGGGTTCGGGCTTCGAGAACGAGCTGGATGTCGTCGAAGGCATGCAGTTCGACCGCGGCTACCTGTCGCCCTACTTCGTCAACAATCAGAAGCAGATGACCGTCGAGCTCGAAGACCCGGTCATCCTGATGCACGACAAGAAGATCTCGAACATCCGTGAGCTGCTGCCGGCACTGGAAGGCGCAGCCCAGGCCAACAAGCCGCTGCTGATCGTCGCTGAAGACATCGAAGGCGAGGCACTGGCCACGCTGGTCATCAACTCCATGCGCGGCATCGTGAAAGTCGCTGCCGTCAAGGCACCCGGCTTCGGCGACCGTCGTAAGGCCATGCTGCAGGATCTGGCCATCGTCACCGGCGGCCAGGTGATCTCCGAAGAAGTGGGTCTGACCCTCGAGAAGGCCACCATGGAAGACATGGGCTCGGCCAAGCGCGTGGTCATCACCAAGGAGAACACCACAATCATCAACGGTTCGGGCGGCAAGGACGATATCGACACCCGTGTCGATCAGATCCGTGCCCAGATGGAGAACACCTCCTCCGACTACGACAAGGAGAAGCTCCAGGAGCGCATCGCCAAGCTGGCCGGCGGCGTTGCCGTCATCAAGGTCGGCGCTGCGACCGAAGTCGAGATGAAGGAGAAGAAGGACCGTGTCGACGACGCATTGCACGCAACCCGTGCCGCAGTCGAGGAAGGCATCGTCCCGGGCGGTGGTGTCGCACTGATCCGCGCACTGGGCAGCCTCGGCGAGCTCAAGGGCGACAACGTCGACCAGCAGACCGGTATCTCCATCGCCCTGCGCGCCATGGAAGACCCGCTGCGCTACATCGTGGCCAACTCCGGTGGCGAGCCGTCGGTCGTGGTCCAGGGCGTCCGTGAAGGCAAGGGCAACTACGGCTACAACGCCTCCAACGGCGAGTACGGCGACATGGTCGAGATGGGCATCCTCGACCCGACCAAGGTCACCCGTACCGCGCTGCAGAATGCGGCCTCCGTTGCCGGCCTGATGATCACCACCGAGTGCATGATCGCCGAGCTTCCGAGCAAGGACGACGGCGGCGCCCCGCCGGCCGACATGAGCGGCATGGGCGGCATGCCCGGCATGATGTAAACCGTTCGGCAACCGCCGATACGAACGAACCCCGCTTTCGAGCGGGGTTTTTTTGTGCCTGTAAAACCGGTGACACAAAAAACCCGCCGCGTCGACGAGACCGCGGCGGGTTTAACGAACGGGTTGGCGGGCTTAGTACTCCATTTCGTCGTCCATTTCGTCGTCCATCGCGTCGTCCTTGCCCATGTCGTCGCGGCCCATCTCGTCCTCGCTCATGTCGTCGCGGGACATGTCGTCCCCGCCCATCTGGTCGTCCGACATTTCGTCGCCATCCATCTGGTCAGGACCCATCTCGTCATCCTCCATGCCCTCGTGCGACATGGCCAGCGTGGTGTAGACATCCTCCTGCGCCATGGAATCGGCCGCAATGACGGCGGTGCCCATGGTCATCAGGCCGGCACAGATCATCGATACAGTCATCGTCTTCATGGAAATACCCTCTTTCGGATTTGCTCAAAATCGCACGGCCTCGCGGCCGCACCTCGACGGTACCGAGCGGATCGCTCAGCTGCCGCCAAACCAGTTGTAGCCCCGGTCCTCCCAGTAACCGCCGGGGTAGGTGTTGGTGACAAAGAGTGCCTCGACGTGCTTGGGATTCTTGTAGCCAAGCTTAGTCGGCATGCGCAGCTTCAGGGGAAAACCGTAGCGAGCAGGCAGCGTCTGCCCGTCGAAGGTGAGTGTCAGCAGGGTCTGCGGATGCAGGGCCGTCGGCATGTCGATGCTGGTGTAGTAGCCGTCGGCACAGCGGAACCCCACGTAGCGGGCGTCGAGATCGGCCCCGATGCGCCGCAGGAAATCGGAGAAGCGCACCCCGCCCCACTTGCCGATCGCGCTCCAGCCCTCGACGCAGATCAGCCGGGTCACCTGGTCCGTCTGCGGCAGGGCTCGCAGCTCGGCCAGCGACCACGGGCGCTGTTCGGCGACCTGTCCACCGACCTGCAGGCGGAACCGCTCGCTGTCGACCCGCGGCACCTCGTGGGGGCGGTAGTAGGCGTTGAAGGGAAACGGCCGGGTGATCATCGACTCGGGATAGGTGGGCGCCAGCTGCTCGGGATCGAACAACCAAGCCTGCACCCGGTCGTTGAAACGCGAGGTCTTCAGCAAGGCCTTTTCGACCAGCGGCTCGTCGCTGATCGAGCAGCCGCCGATCAGCGGCAGCGCGCCGAGTGCCAGCGAGCCTCGCAGGAATCGGCGTCGATCCGGCCGCGCCGGCCCGGTGTCCTGCAAAAGGGACTCCAATTTTGGCTCGTTCATGCGGATTCCTCCCTCATCGACCACGAATCATGCGCAGCAACGAGCGCGGCACCAGCAGCGCCATCGCCATGTGGATCACCACGAAACCGACTAGGGCGACCATGGTGAAGAAGTGCACGTAGCGCGCCGTCTCATAGCCGCCCATCAGCTCGCGCAGAAGCGGGAACTGCACCGACTTCCACAGCACCAGCCCGGAGACGACCAGGAGCACCAGATCGATAATGACGAACAGGTAGGCCCCCCGCTGCACGGTGTTGTAGCACCGCGGGTCGGCGTGCGACAGGCGCCCGTGGCCAACGGCCTTCAGGTCGGCTAAGAGCGCGCCCGGCGACAGGGGGAAGAAACGTCGCCAGAATCGGCCCGTGGCCATATTGATGGACAGGTAGAGAAGACCGTTGGCCACCAGCAACCACATGGCGGCGAAGTGCCACAGGATCGCTCCGGCCAGCCAGCCGCCCAGGGTGATCTCGTCGGGAAAGCGGAAATCGAACAGCGGCGAGGCGTTATAGATCCGCCAGCCGCTGGTCACCATCAGCACCACCGCCAGCGCGTTGAGCCAGTGGGTCAGGCGCAGCCAGCGCGGGTGTATAACCCGAGGACGGGGCCCTGGGGCCTTCGACTCGGCCCGCTCGACGGTGGAGCTGGCAGCGGTTGTGTTCATCGGCGGACTCCTGCTGGATGGCGATCTCGGGCAATCGGCCCGACGGTCTGCGCGATGGGCTTACCCATCTCATTCGTCCGGATTCGGCAGTTGGTTACAACCGGTGACAAAAACCGCTCCGATCGCCCCGGGCAATGGCCGTGTTTCAATCGCTCTGTAACCGGAGTCGGGGTCGCGACGAATGAGTTGGCATGGTGCGAACAAGGTGAGCGAACACGAGCTGCGGGAACGGCTCCTCGACGGGCTGACTGGAGACGGGCGTGCTTACCGTGCCTTCCTTCAGGCCACCAGCGATCTGCTGCGCTCGTATTTCCGTCGGCGCCTGACCGGGCTGCCGGACGAGGTGGAGGATCTCGTGCAGGAATGCCTGCTCGCCATCCACAACAAGCGCCAGACCTACGACCCGGACCTGCCGGTCACCGCATGGCTCTACGCCATCGCCCGATACAAGCTGGTCGATCTGATGCGGCGCAGGGAACGCCACGAGCGACGCACCGATTCGCTGGACGACGAACACGCCCGGGAGCCCAGCGCCCCCGAGCACGACGAAATGGCCGAACGCGACGTGAACGTCCTGCTGAGCCGCCTACCCAACCGCCAGAGGTCGGCGATCGTGCACACCAAGATCGAGGGCCTGTCGGTCGCCGAGACCGCGCGACGCACCGGCATGTCCGAATCGGCGGTCAAGGTCGGTGTCCATCGGGGACTCAAGGCGCTGGCGAAACTGATCCGGGGGGAGACTTCCAGAGGTGAAAAATGAAGACCGATGACATGGTGTCCTTCCTGGCGTCCGGCGACGTGACCGTCGACCGGACGGCAAGCGCGCGCCGCTTCGCCCTAGCACTGATCGTCGGCCTGCTGCTGAGCACCGGGCTGATGCTCGCCCTGCTCGGCGTGCGGCCCGATCTGGCACAGGCCGCCAGCCGACCCTTGTTCTGGGTCAAGGTCGGCTTTGCCGCCGCGCTTGCGGTCACGGGGCTGCTATCCACCTGGCGCCTGGGCCGGCCGGGGCGGTCCCTCGGCCGGCTGCCGACGGGCATAGCGGCCCCCGTCGTGATCATGTGGGGACTGGCCGTGGTGACCCTCGTCCGGGCCGCCCCGGATCGGCACGCGGAGCTGCTGCTGGGCGACACCTGGGCCAGTTGCCCCTTCCTGATCGCCCTGCTCTCGGCCCCGCTGCTGGCCACCGCGCTCTGGGCCATGCGGGCACTGGCCCCGACCCGGCTGCGACTGGCCGGCGCGAGTGCCGGCCTGCTGGCCGGTGCCACCGCGGCACTGGTCTACTGCCTGCACTGCCCGGAGATGAGCGCGCCGTTCATCGGGCTCTGGTATCTCCTGGGCATCCTCATCCCGACAACGCTGGGTGCCCTGCTCGGCCCTCGCCTGCTGCGCTGGTAACCGCCAAGACGGCGGCCGGATCACCCCCAGACGAAATAACCCCGCCATCGGCGGGGTTGTTCTCTGCCGTCGGCGGCTGGCCGGGACATCAGCGGCCAGGCGACCTGCAATAGACAGCATGTCAGTACGCGAGCCCGCGCCGGGCCATCCGACGATCAGGTTGAAGTTGGTGACGCGTCCGTTGGCTGCTGCCCGCGCCGATCCCACCATGCCAGCATCGACGGCGTGAACAGCAAGGTCAGCGGGGTGGCCACCAGCAGCCCGCCGGCGATTGCCGTGGCCAGCTGTACCCAGTACTGGGTGGAGGGCGCGCCGATAGAGAATTCCCGCCCCATCACGTCGATGGTCAGACCAAAGACCATCGGCGCGAGTCCCAGGACCGTGGTCACGGTGGTTAGCAGGACGGGACGCAGGCGCTGGGCGCCGGTACGCAGGGCCGCATCGACGGTTTCGATGCCGTCACGCCGCAACTGGTTAAAGGTGTCGATCAGCACGATGTTGTTGTTAACCACCACGCCGGCCAGAGCAATCACGCCGATGCCGCTCATCACCACCGAAAACGCCTCACCGCGCAGGATCAGCCCGAGCAACACCCCGCCGGTGGAGAACACGATCGCGGTGAGCACCAACACCGCCTGGCCGAAACTGTTGAACTGGGTCACCAGGATCAGCAGCATCAAGGCGATCGCCAGCGCGAAGGCGCCGGCCAGAAAGCGCCCCGCCTCGGCCTGATCCTCTTGCTGCCCGCGGAAGGCGAGATCCACACCCCCGGGGAGCGGGTGCTCCGCCAACCAGGCCTCCAGCGCGCCCACCCGTTCGTCGACCAGCCGGCCAGCGGCAACGTCCGCCTCCACGGTCAGGGTGCGCGCCCCGTCGACACGTTTGATGATGCCGGTCTTGGGAGCGGGAACGAACTCGACGAAATTGCGGGCGGGCACCAGACCCGCTTCCGTGGGCACCCGCAGGTTGACCAGCTGGGCCAGATTGCGTTCGTCGAAGGGGAAACGCACCCGGATATCCACCTCCTCGTCGGCATCCGCCGGCCGATAGCCGCCCAGTGCCAGTCCGCTCGTGAGCATCTGCACCGCGCTGCCCAACAGGCTGACGTCGGCACCGAATCGGGCCGCCTCGCGATGATCGACCTCCAGGCGCATCTCGATACCCGGCAGGGGACGGTCGTCCTCGACATCGACGAAACCACCCACCGCTGCCATGCCGCGGCGCAAATGTTCCACGGCGTCGACCAGGGGATCAACATCGTCGGCCTTATCATCCGCTGCGAGCTGCAGGACGACCGGCTTGCCCTCGCTAGGACCGCTCGACTCGGTCAGAAACTGCAAACGCACGCCGGCCACGTCGGCCAGATCGGCCCGCAATTGCTCGAGGAGCTCGGCAGCGGGCGGGCGCCACTGCCAATCGACCAGGTCAAGCTGGATCACGCCGATCACGTCCTCGGCATAGTCCTGTGCCAGCCGGTCCTGCTGCGACCCGATGCTGCGGGCATAGACGGTCTCGAACGCGGGATGGTCGTACAGTCGGGTTTCGACCCGGCGGACCAGCTCGTCGGCCTCCCAGACCGAGAAATCCCCGCGCGCCTGCACCTGGATCTGGGCAAAGCGCGGCTCGACTTCGGGGAAGAAATCCACGCCCTTCCCCAGCTCCCCGTACGCCACGTACAGCCCGGCCGTCAGCAGAAACACCGCCGCGAACGTCTGGCCGGGATGGGCGATGGTCCAGCGCAGCAGGTAGACGTAGCGTGCCGTGCCGCCGTCGAGCTCGTCGAAGCGACCGGCCTCCGCGGCGCGGATGCGTCGGACCTGTTCGGGCCGGCTGACCACCTGCTGCCGGGAAAAGGTCGCGGCAAGGACCGGGATGAACACGAGGGCCATGACCAGGGACATCAGCAGGGTGACGATCACCGTTGCCGGCAGGTAGAACATGAATTCCCCCACCAGGCCCGGCCAGAACAACAGCGGGAAAAACACCGCCAGGGTGGTGGCCACGGAGGCGATGATCGGCCAGGCCATACGCTGTGCCGCCGCCAAGTAGGCCGTCTGCCCTTTGCCCTCGGCCAGATAGCGATCGGCCTGCTCGACCACCACGATGGCCCCGTCGACCAGCATGCCCACCACCAGGATCAGGGCGAACAGCACCACGATGTTGAGGGTAAAGCCCATCAGATGCAGCACCAGAACCCCGCTCAAGAAAGCACCGGGGATCGCCAGCCCCACCAGCCAGGACGAGCGGCCGCCCAACGCGACGACGATGGTGAGCATCACCAGGATAACGGCGGTCAGGACGTTGTTTTCCAGATCACCGAGCAGATCACGGATATCCTCGGCGCTGTCCTGCAGGTAGCGCACCTCGACCCCGCCCGGCCAATCGGCCTGGGCCGATTCGATCACCTCCCGCGCCTGGGCCACCGTGTCGAGAATGTTGGCCCCGCCGCGCTTGCGAATCTCCAGCGACACGGCCGGTTCGCCATCGATGCGGACAAACCCTTCCGGATCCTTGAACGTCCGTCGCGCCTCGCCCACTTCCTGGAAGGTCACCACGGTGCCCGCGCGCGCAATCACCGGCAGTTCGAGCACGTCCTCGACCGACTCGATCACGCCCGGGACCTTGATCGAGAGGCGACCAGCCCCCGAATCCAGAGCGCCGGCGGCCACCAGACGGTTATTGCGTCCGATCGCCTCGACCAGTTCGTTGTAGGGGAGTCGATAGGTCTCGAGTGTCTGCGGGTCGACCAGCACCTCGAGCAGGTCCTCGCGATCCCCGCCGATCTCGACCTCGAGGACGCCGGGCAGCGCCTCGATTCGGTCGCGCAGGTCGCGGGCGATCTGCACCAGGGTGCGTTCGGGCACCGAGCCCGACAACGTGGCCGTCAGCACCGGGAACATCGACAGGTCGACCTCGGTGACCGCGGGCTCCTCCGCGCCGGCCGGCAACTCGGGCTTGGCCAGGTCGACCTCCTCGCGGACGTCGGCCAGCGCGCGGCGGTTGTCGTAGCCGGGGTCGAAATCCAGCCGGACCAGGGCGAACCCTTCGCCGGCACTGGCGTACATCTCGTCGAGCCCCTCGATACCCGCCAGCTCGCGCTCCAGGGGACGGACCAGCAGCCGCTCGCTATCGTCGGGGGAAATGCCCGGATAGGACACCGTGATGAAGTAGATCGGCACGTCGACGTCCGGTGCCGCCTCCTTGGCGATCATGGCGTAGGACATCCCGCCCGCCGCCAACAGCCCCAAGAGCAGGACGAGCACGCTGCGGCTGCGGCCGAACAGGAGGGCAAGCAGGCCGTTCACGAGCCGCCATCCCCCTCGCCAGCCGCTTCGTTCGTCGCGCTGACATCGAGTCGGTCACCGTCGCGCACGAAACCCTGCCCCAGGGTGATAAGGCGGACTTCGTCGGGCAGCCCGGTGACCCACACCTGGCGGGCATCGGCCCGCACCGGCTTGACGGGAATGAAGCGGGCACGCCATTCGCCGTCGTCTTTCTCGGCCACCTTGATCCCCAGTTGGCCGTCTTCGTCCTGCGAAATCAGGGCGGGCGTCACGCCATGGGCACGCACCTGTTCGACCGGGACCGTCACGGTCACGCTGGTCCCGGCGGGCAGGTCGCGATCGGGATTGTCCACGCGCACCCGGGCGAGAAAGGTGCGCGTTCTTTCGTCGGCCGTGGCCGAGACATAGCGGACCACCCCCTCGCGCACCATGTCATCGAAAAAGGTCACGCGGGCGGTCTGGCCCTCGGTGATCTCGGTCACGCGGTGCTGGGGAATCTGGACGACCGCCCGCAACGGATTGTTCTCGACGATCTCGGCAATCGGTTCGCCTTTCGCCACGAAATCACCCCGCCGGGCGATCTGCTGGTTGAGCACGCCGCCAATGGGGGTGATCACCCGGGTGTGCTCGATTTCGATCTCGATGGCCGCCACGCGCGCCCGTGCCGCTTCCAGGGCGGCTCGGGCCCTTTCGACCTGCAGGCGGGCCTGAAAGCCCTGATTGGCCAGCCTGTCGGCCGCCTCGAAATCCCCGCGGGCCTCGCGCTCGGCGGCGCGCGCCTCACTCAACCGTGCCTGGCGATCGTTCATGTCCAGGCGGGCGATCAGGTCCCCCGCGGCCACGATGGCGCCCTCCTCCACCGGGGTCTCCAGCACCTCCCCGCCGGTCTTCGCCCGTACCCGGACGATCTGCTCGGGTTCGGCGTGTCCCTGCAATGTCAGCACGCGCTCGATCGACTCGGCGCGGCTGTCGGTCAGACCGACCCGCACGGTCTCTTGACGCTCGACCGTCTCGCTCGCCGGCTGGGGCGATTCACCGGTCGCCATCCAGCCCACCAGCAGGGCGGCCGCCAGGGCAATCCCCAACCAGGCGGCGTAACGCTCCATCCATTCCTTCATGAGTCATCCATCATTGTGCAACTTCACGGTATCCATCGGCCTTGCCCGCCCGTCTGCCAATGGCGACCATCGAGTGGCGAGGTGCTTCCAGGCCAACTTGTAGACTTCCCGGAAAGTATAGGAAAACAGCCCGATGGCCAGTATGAGTTCACCGTCGCCCAACGATTAATGGCTCGGTGGCAAAAGGACCTGCATGAACGGTAGATAGGTGATCGCCAACTGCCCGCCGCCCGCCAGTCAACGCCATGACCGGGTCAGGCCTCGTCCATCGCCCGGTTGGCCAGCTGATCGGCGCGTTCGTTCTCGGGATGGCCGACGTGACCACGTGTCCAGTGCCAGTGCACGTCGTGCCGGCCAGCGGCATGCTCGAGGCGCTTCCAGAGATCGGCATTCTTGACCGGCTTGCCCGCCGCGGTGCGCCAGTTGCGGCGTCGCCAGTTGTGGATCCACTCGGTAATACCCTGGCGGACATACTGCGAATCGGTGGTCAGGTGTACCTCGCAGGGCTCCTTGAGTGCCTCGAGGGCGGCGATCGCGGCGGTAAGCTCCATGCGGTTATTGGTGGTCTCCGCCTCGTGCCCGTACAGGTCGCGCTCGTGCTCACCGAAGCGCAGCACGGCGCCCCAGCCACCCGGTCCGGGGTTGCCGCGGCACCCGCCGTCGGTCCAGGCGTGCACTTCCTTGCGTGTGGGGATGTCATCGGGCATTGCGGCTATCGGCTCGGGTTGGTTGGACAAACGGATGCGCGGACATGGCGAGGCGGGCCGGATGAGAGTGCCTGCCCGCCACCTCGCCACGCACCGGGCTGCCGATCAGGGAAGACAGGCGAAAGGCAGGGGCGGGACGGCTGGGCCGCGCTACTACCCGGCGGGTGGCGTCGATCAGGTAAAACCCGTTGAGAAACCACGCCCATTCCACGCCCCAACCCCGCAGGGCAACGCCCCGCTGGTAGGTGCTGGCACGGCACCAGGGCACCACCCCGCCGAATGGTTCGATCGCCTCGATCTGATACCCCAGTACGCGCAGCCAGTCGACCACGCGCCAGGCGGGGTGATGATGCCCCGCCGCCAGCGGCGCATGACAACCCGGCCAGAACCTGGAGCGCAGATGCAGGAGACTGGCCGGGTTGACCCCCACGAGGATCAAGCGCCCCTCGGGCCGCAAGCTGCGGTCGATCTCGCGCAGGATCTCGTGCGGATTGCGCCGGTCCTCGAGCACATGCAGGGCGATCACCAGGTCGGCGGCCTCGCTCTCGATCGGCAGGGCATCCAGATCCACCGGCAGCAAGCTGTTGCGCGGGTCGCCACCGGGCGGTCCTGCCTGGGCGACGTGATTGATACGCAGCCGTTTTCCCCAGTCGAAGCGCCGGTGCAGCTCGGCGCCACTCTCCCCCAACACCAGGGCGTGGTAGCCAAAGGCGGTTTGCGCCCGTGCGCCCAGCGCCTCGATCAGGTCGGCGGCCACCAGTCGACCGACCGGCGTGCGATACCAGTCCGCGGCGGCCACGCTGGCGGCCGGCTGAATGGGGCAGTCACGATCCGACGATCTGCTCAAGGCATCCTCCCTGCGAATTAGCCACTGGCACTGGCCTCATGGGTGGCCGGCGACCAGCGCACCACCCGCCGGCTCGCCAGCATCACGCCCAGCGCGACCAGGCTGGCCACCGTCATGGCGGCGAAGGCGATCTCCGCGCCCACTCTACCCCAGAGCAGGCCGGCGAGGTACAGGCCCAGTGCCGCGCCGCCGCCATAGCTGATCGCCGAGAGAATGGCCTGGCCACGGGCATGGGCGCGCCCCGGAAACTGGTGATCGATCACCCAGATGCCCACCGCATGGGTCATGCCAAAACTTGCCGCGTGGAGCAACTGGGCGAACAGCAACCAGCCGATCACGTCGGCCTGGAAACCGATCAGCGACCAGCGCACGGCCATCAGCCCGATGGCGATCAGCAACAGACCCAACGGGGCGAAGCGGTTGCGCAACCCCGGCAGCAGGAAGAACAGCACGATCTCGGCGATCACGCCCAGCGCCCACAACAGCCCGATGGCGGTGGCCGAATAGCCCAGGTCGGCCAGGTGGACACTGAAAAAGGCGTAGTAGACGCCGTGGGAGAGATTGATCAGGAAATGGCCGGCGAAAAAACCCAGCATGGCCGGCTCCTTGAGGCGCGCGCGGATCGACACCGGGCGCACGTCACCGTGTCGCGGCACGCCCGGTTCGGGCACCCGCAGCAGGACCACGGCCAGGCCCACCAGGGTCAGGGCCATGATCCAGGGGACGAAGCTCAGCCCGATGCGGTCAATCAGGGCGCCCAAGCCCACCGCGGCAACGATGAAGCCGATCGACCCCCAGGCACGCAACGCCGGGTAGCGCTGCGGTTCGGGACCGGTCAGCCGCAGCGCGGCCACGTCCAGTTGCGAAAGCAGGGGTTGCCAGAAAAAGCCGAACAGGAGCAGGACGACCAGCCAGCCGACCAGGCCGCTGTCGAGCCCGGCGAGCACCGCCAGGCCGACGGCGAGGAACGCGCTGACGACCGTCGCCATGATCAGCCAGACGATCAGCCGACCGCTGTGGTCCACCAGCCAGCCCAGCAACGGCGGGGCGACCAGCTTGGCGGCCATCACCATCGCGAGCATGGCGCCGACCGTGTCGGGCGTGAAGCCCTGCTCGATCAGGTAGGGGCTGAAATACGGGAGATAGACCCCCAGGCCGAGGAAGAAGGCGAAATAGCCCAGTCGGATGGGATTGAGATCCGCGATCCCGCTCGCTTCGTCCGTCCCGCGGCTCATTCGCCCTGCGGCGAGTGACTCCCGGCCGGGACCACCGGGGTTTCGGGATCGACGTCGCCGCACTGGCCGCGCTGGCGCAGGGCGTGGTCCATCAGGGTCAGGGCAAGCATGGCCTCGGCGATGGGCGTGGCCCGGATGCCGACGCAGGGATCGTGCCGGCCGGTGGTGACCACCTCGCAGGATTGCCCCGCAACGTCCACGGACTGCCCGGGCAGGCGGATGCTGGAGGTGGGTTTCAACGCCAGGTGGGCAACGATGTCCTGGCCGCTGGAGATGCCGCCGAGAATGCCGCCGGCGTGGTTGCTCATGAACCCGTCGGGACTGATCTCGTCACGGAACTGGGTGCCGCGCGCGTCGACACAATCGAAGCCGTCACCGATCTCCACCCCCTTGACCGCGTTGATGCTCATCAGGCCGTGGGCGATCTCGGCATCGAGGCGATCGAACACCGGCTCACCCCAGCCCGGCGGGCAACCCTCGGCGCGAACGGTCACCTTCGCGCCGACCGAGTCGCCGGAACGACGCAGGTCGTCCATGAACGATTCCAGTTCCCGCACCTGGGCGGCGCAGGGCCAGAAGAACGGGTTCTCGCCCACCGCCTGCCAGTCGAAACAGGTCTGGTCGAGACGGATGGGGCCCAGCTGGGAGAGGTGGCCGCGCACCGATACGCCGTAACGCGCGGCCAACCATTTCTTGGCGATCGCGCCGGCGGCCACGCGCATGGCCGTCTCGCGCGCCGAGGAGCGCCCGCCACCGCGATAGTCGCGCCGGCCGTATTTCATACGGTAGCTGTAGTCGGCGTGCCCCGGGCGGAATTGCTCGCTGATCTTGGAGTAGTCCTTGGAACGCTGGTCGACGTTCTCGATGGACAGGCCGATCGGCGTGCCGGTGGTCTCGCCCTCGAACACGCCCGAAAGAATGCGCACCCGGTCGGGTTCGCGCCGCTGGGTGGTGTGCCGGGAGGTCCCGGGGCGGCGGCGATCCAGGTCGGCCTGCAGGTCTTCCTCGGTCAGCGGCAGGCCCGGCGGGCAACCGTCGACAATCGCACCGAGCGCCGCCCCATGAGACTCGCCGAATGTCGTGACCCGAAATAGGGTGCCGAAGGTGTTGCCCGCCATAAACCCAACCCGAAGTTGTTGCCAAAGATGCCTTTTCCACCGGACCGCGTGCCCGCAGGCGGCGGTCCGGGCCATGGTAAACTACGCGCCTGTCCGAGCCCGGGTGTCATCCCATCAGGCTCGGGGCGTCGCACATCCTGAATGACCGCAGAGTATACCTGCCCCGTCCGGACACTGGCCAAGACCGTTCGCCCATGCCTCTCGATCTGATCACCGCCATCGCCCGGCACGCCGAGGAGAGACCATCGGCGCCTGCCCTGGGCGACCGGCGCGAATGGCTCGATTACGCCAGCCTCGCCGGTCGCATCGCCGCGGCGCGCGCCACGCTCGCCCGCCTCGGCCTGGCGGCCGGTGACCGCGTGGTGCTCTGGGCGGGCAAGGACACGCACATGGTGGTCTGGCTGCTGGCCATGCTCGTCGAGGAGATCGTCCCGGCCCCAGCCCATCCCAGCCTGCGCGCCGAGCAGGTCGCCCACCAGCTGCGGCAATGCGATGCCAAGGGGCTCTTGACCGACCGCGCGCGTCTGGCTCAGTGGCACCCCGAACGAATCACCGAGGCCACCTGGCACTGGTTGCCTGCCGCCTCACCCAATGCCCCGGTGACCGTCGACCCGCCGGTCCAGACCGCCCCCCTGCAGCCACCTACCCGGCAGAAAGCCCGTCCCGACCGGCTGGCGATGCTGTTCTTCACCTCCGGCAGCACCGGCCTGCCCAAGGGGGTCATGGTCAGCGAGGGCAACCTGGATGCAGGCTCGCGCATCGTGGCCGACTACCTCGGACTGGGCGCGCACGACGTGCTGGCCGCCATCCTGCCCCTGGCCTTCGACTACGGCTTCTCGCAGGTGACTACCGGCCTGCTGCGGGGCGCGGCGGTCTACCTGGACGACTACCTGTTACCCGCTGACCTCAAGCGGCCGCTGTTGCGGCAGAAGGCGACGGTATTGGCCGGCACCCCCGGCCTGCTAATCCCGCTGGCCCGCCAGTCCTGGTTGGTCGAGGCGCCGGCCCTGCGCGCCGTGACCAACTCCGGCGGCAGCCTGCCGGTGACGACCATCCGGCGCCTGCGCTCGGCGCGACCCGAGACCGCACTGTTCCTGATGTACGGGCTGACTGAGGGCTTTCGGGCCACCTACCTGCCACCGGGCAAGGTCGACCGGTATCCCGATTCCATCGGCTACGCCCTCCCCGAAACCCCCGTCGGCCTGGTGGATGCGGCGGGAGTACTCCTGGGACCGGGGCAGACCGGCGAGCTGGTGCAGGGAGGCCCGCTGGTCGCCCTGGGCTATATCAACGACCCCGATGCCAGTCGCGCACGCTTTCGCCCACCGCCTGCGGGTTGGCGCCACCCCGACAAACGCGTGGTCTTTAGCGGCGACCGCGTGCACATGAATGCCGAGGGCCGGCTGTTCTTCGCCGGGCGACTGGATGAGCAGATCAAGGTTGCCGGCTTTCGCATCAGCCCCGAGGAGATCGAGGCCGTGGCCCTGGGCGTCCCGGGCGTGGAGGAGGCCGTGGCCCTGGGCCTACCCGACCCGGCCAGCGGCAACCAACGGCTGGTGCTGCACGTGGCCCCGGCGGCGGTGGACCTCGAGGCGCTCCGGCATCACCTGCGCATCCACCTGGCCGGCCACCAGCAGCCGGCGACGATCCACAGGCATACCGCCCTGCCCCGCTCGAACAATGGCAAACTCGACCGGCTCGCCCTCAAGGAGGCCTGACTTAATGACCCCGTCCGATCCGCAAACCGGCGCCACCGGCCGCCAGGTGCTCGCCCAGACCCTCGGGCCGCTGGCCGATTGCTGGGGCAGCGAGCGGGCCCTGTCCATCGACGGCCAGCCGCTGTCGGCACGCATTCCGCAGACGCCCGCCTTTCTCTACAGCCGTCGCTGCCTCGACCAGGCGGTGGCAGAGCTGCGCGAGCACCTGCCCGGCGAGATGGGCATCCACTACGCGATCAAGGCCAACCCCTTTGCCCCGCTGGTACGGCACATGGCTGGACTGGTCGACGGCTTCGACTGCGCCTCGCTGGCGGAAATGCGGCTGGCACAAGACGTCGCCCAGCCCGACCAACGTCTATCGATCGCCGGGCCGGCCAAGTCGCGCGCCGAGCATCGCTTCGCCATCGAGCAGGGCATCACCATCAATGCCGAATCGATCGGCGAGATCGAACGCATCGCGGCGGTCGCGCAGACCGTGGGGCGACAGGGCCGGGTGGCTCTGCGCGTCAATCCGCCGTTCGCGCTCAAGGGATCGGGCATGCACATGGGGGGAGGTGCCCGCCCCTTCGGGATCGACAGCGAGGCCATCCCCGCCCTGCTGGAACGACGTCACCAACTCGTCGAGGCCGGCATCGACCTGGTCGGCCTGCACCTGTTCGCCGGCTCGCAGAGCCTCAACGGTGAGGCGATCGGCGAGGCGCTGGGTGCCTGGATGGACCTGCTCGAGGACTGGCAGTCGAACACGGGATTCACCCCTCGAGAGCTGATCGTCGGCCCGGGACTGGGCGTGGCCTATCACCCCGGCGAGCATCCCCTGGACCTGGCGCAACTGGCGCCGGCGTTCAGCCGACTCGGCAAGCGGATTGCTGCACTGGGCGAACGGGATGGCATCCCGATCGATGCCCGCCTGGAGCTGGGCCGGTTCCTGGTGGCCGGCGCCGGGGTCTATCTCACCCGGGTGGTCGACCGCAAGGTTTCCCGTGGCACCACCTACCTGCTCTGTGATGGCGGCATGCATCACCACCTGGCCCTGTCGGGCAACCTCGGGGCGGTGCTGCGGCGCAACTGGCCGCTGCTGGCGGTCGATCGCATGGACGAACCGGCCACCGAGGAGGTCGACCTGGCCGGCCCGCTATGCACGCCGCTGGACGTGCTCGGCAAGTCCCAGCCCTTGCCGCCGCTGGCGCCGGGCGACTGGCTGGCGGTGCTCCAATCCGGGGGCTACGCTGCCAGTGCCTCACCCCACGGGTTTCTCTCCCGGGAAACGGCGATCGAGTACTTGATTTGACCCCTGTCCGAGACGCGTCCCGAGGGGACCTGCAGCGAGCGACGCCATGACGCGCGATGACACACCCCCGCCCGATGGCGGCACCGCCGACCGTTCCACGAATCGAGCAACGGATCGGGCCACGGCGATGACCCGTCCGAATCCGGGACTGCACTTTCGCCAGTTTTTGTTGGTGAATGTCGGCCTGCCGGATGCCCATGTGCATTCCATCTACCAGGCCTCGCCACTGCACGACGTGGGCAAGATCGCGATCCCCGACCGCATCCTCAACAAGCCCGGCCGACTGACCGACGCGGAGTTCGGCGAGATCAAGACGCATACGTCGCGGGGCCACGAGATCCTGCGAGCCTCGGGCCGACCATTGCTGCAGGCCGCCGCCCGCATCGCCCATGAACATCACGAGCGCTGGGACGGCAACGGCTACCCACGCGGCCTGGCGGGGAACGGCATATCGCAGGAGGGACGCGTGGTGGCGAACGCCGATGTCTTCGATGCCCTGTCCTTCGCCCGTGCCTACAAGCCGGCCTGGGAAGACGAGCATATCCGGGTGCTATTCGAGCAGGAGCGCGGCCGGCAGTTCGATCCCGAGCTGACCGACCTGTTTCTGGCCACCTACGGGACCTTCATCACCCTGCGCGATCAAACGGGCTGAGGCCCGCGAAGCGACCCCGAACTCAGTGCCCCTTGCCCTGCAACCGGTCCATGGCGGCGTAGAGCACACCCGATACGACGAAGGTCAGGTGAATGCCCACCATCCAGGCCAGGTGGCGATCGGTCAGGTTCTCGACGTTCATGAACGACTTGAGCAGTTCGATCCCCGAGATGGCGACGATCGAACCGATCACCTTGATCTTGAGATCGGTGAAGCTGATGTGCCCCATCCACTCGGGCCGATCACGGTGACTGTGAAGGTCGTCCATCTTGGAGACGAAATTCTCGTAGCCGGAGAAAATGATGATGATCAGCAGGTTCATGATCAGGGCCACATCCACCAGCGTCAGCACGCCGATGATGATCTCGCTTTCCTTGAGCACGAACACGTGGCTGATCAGGTGCCAGAGCTCGAAACCGAATTTCACCAGCAGGATAAGCATCGCCCCGACCAGCCCGAAGTAGACCGGCGCCATGATCCAGCGACTGCCGAAAAGGATGTGCTCGAAGTAGTGCTCGACGTTGCCCGAACGTCGCGCGGCGGGGGGAGTCAGTTCGGATTCCACAGTCAGACCTCTCGATGCGTGGATTCAAAGGACCCGTCGGCGGCCGCCAGGGAAACCGTCGTTGGATCGGGAAGATGCAAAACATAATGACCAGTTTTGAACCAGCGAACCCCTTAACGATACCCGGCAGCGTTGCACGAGCCGGGCAGGCATTCGAGATCGTTCAGGGGGCGCTAATCCTACCACCCCGGATGTCGCCGACGCGGCACGCCATCGCCGGACGGCGCCGGCCGGGCGGGAAAGAGGCAGTCGACCGGGACGGCCCGAACGCGGCATCAGCCGCGACGGCGGGACGCATTCCCCAGGTAGCCCGGCGCGATGTCCTCGAGCCGGGTGGGCTCGCGCGGATGGTCGGGCGAACAGACATTGGGGCGACGCAGGGAATCATAATTGTCACGACTGAACGGCTTGCCGGGCAGGAACTCCAGCAGGCGTGCCTGCACGCGCGAGAGTCCGTCGGGCAGGCCGATGACCCAGCGCGGGTGCCTGCTGAGGCGGGCGGCATAGCGCGCCAGGTCGCCGAGGGAATAGTCATGCGGGCCGCAGAGGTCATAACGCTGACCGAAGGTGCTGTCATCGTCGATGGCGCGCACGAACCGTCCGGCGACGTCACCGACGTAGACCGGCGAGAAACGCGCCCCCGCACAGGCGAGCGGGAATACGCCCGGCATAATCCGGGCAAGATCGGCAAAACGGTTCAGGAACGAGTCGCCGGGTCCGAAGATGACCGACGGACGGAAACTGGTGACCGCGATGTCGTGCTTGCGGCCGAAACGGTGCACCCAGTTCTCCGCCTTGCCCTTGCTGCGCTGGTAGAAGCTTGCGCCTTCTTCCTCGTCGGCGCCCAGCGCGCTCATGTGCAGGTAGCGCGGCACACCCGCATCGGCGGCGGCCCGCAGGGCGGCCTTGGTCAGCTTGATGTGCACCCGCTCGAAGGTCTTGCCGTTGTGACGCGGCTCGTTGAGGATGCCCACCAGGTTGACCAGCAGGTCCGCCCCTTCCAGCAACAGCGGCAATGCCGGGGCATCGCGCTGCGTGGCCAGATCCGAGTCTGCCGGCGCATTCATGTCGCAAAGCACCACGCTCGGCCACAACCCCATGTCGCGATGGCGGGCGGCATGGCGACTGGGCACCACCACTTCGTAACCCTGGTCAGATAGCTCCCGAACCAGGTGGCGCCCGACAAAACCGGTGCCGCCCAACACCACGGCGCGGGGAAGCCCTTCGGGACGGTTCGTGCCGCCCACTGCGTGTGATTCGTCCATACGGTCCCTGACAGCGTCACTGTCCAAGTGGATTTGAGCGGTTAGAGTACACTCTGCCCGCCTGCATCCATAGCGGTACGCCGGGCAGACGACACCCTCAAGCCTCGATGAAAACGCCATGACCGCGACAGAGAAAAACACCGAACAGGCCGCGCCAAAAACCGCGGAGACGCTCGTCATAGGCGCTGGCGCCAGCGGCCTGGCGGCCGCCTGGGAACTGGCGCGTGCCGGTCACGCCGTGACCGTGCTCGAACAACGCCCCACCCCCGGCGGCAACATCCGCAGCCTGCGAGAAGACGGCTGGCAGATCGAGGTCGGCCCGAACACTCTCATGGTCAAGCCGCCGCTCTACGAGCTGCTCTGCGAACTGGATCTGGTCGGCGAGGCTATCTTCGCCGGGGCAGCGGGCAAGAAGCGTTACATCGCCATGGACGGCCAGGCAGTGGCGCTTCCCACGCATCCCCTCAAGGCCCCCTTCAATCCCCTGATCGGCCTGGGAAGCTGGGCCAAGATCCTGCGTGAGCCCTGGATCAAGCGGCCGACGCATCACCGGGAGGAAACCCTGGCCGAGTTCGTCGAGCGACGCCTGGGTCGCAATGTCCTCGACTACCTGGTCGAGCCGTTCGTCTCGGGCGTCTACGCCGGTGACCCGCGGCGACTGTCGGTCGAGGCCGCGATGCCCAGGCTGCACGCGTTTGAGCGCAAGCATGGGTCACTGATTCGGGGTGGACTAGCCGCCATGCGCCAGGCCCGCCAACGGGCAAAGGCCGGGACCGAGGGGATGCCACGCGAGTGGCGCGGCACACTGATCAGTTTTCCCCAGGGCATTCAGACGCTCACCGACCGGCTGGCCGAACGCATCGACGCCCAACCGAATGCGGCCATCCATTGCGATCATGCCGTCCAGTCGGTCCGCCGCCAGGGCGAGAGATGGCAGGTCGAGGATGCCCGCGGGCAGATCTGGCAGGCGCGGCACCTGGTGCTCGCGACGCCGGCCCACGTCAGCGCCAGGCTGCTCGCCCCGCTCGACCCGATGCTGGCCGAGCCGCTCGACGAGATCGTCTATCCGCCGGTTGCCGCCGTGGCACTGGGCTTCCCGCCGGGCCTGATCGCCCATCCGCTTGACGGCTTCGGCGTGCTCATCCCCCGGCGCGAGCAACGCCGCACGCTGGGCGCCCTGTTCTCTTCAACGCTGTTTTCGGAGCGAGCGCCGGAGGGTCACAAGCTGATCACGGCTTTCATCGGCGGTCGACAGGACCCCGAGGCCTTCGAGATGAGCGACGAGGAGATGGGGCGCCAGGTGGTCAATGACCTGGGCGGGCTGCTCGGCATCGAGGGGGCGCCGGTGTGGCAGAAGGTCAACCGCTGGCCCAAGGCCATCCCGCAATACGAGCTGGGGCACTTGGCGCGGATAAAGCGATTGGACCAGGCGCTGGCGCATCATGCGGGGCTGTCGCTGATCGGCAACTGGCGGGACGGCATTGCGGTGGGTGACTGCCTAGAAAACGGTCGGGCGCTGGCCGGCAAGCTTCTGCGCGCGGAGACGGCGAGCGACTGAGTCGGGGCGACTCCGGCCGGATCAACGCCGGTCGTCGCGCTCGAGACGCTCGCGATCGCGGCGGGTGACGTCTTCTGCCTCGCCGTCATAGACATTGCCACCGGCGCCACCGCTCGCAGAGGGGCCTTGGCCGAAGCCGCCGCGCTCGACCACCACTTTCTGCAGATGCCCGGCCAGCCAGGCACCAAAGGCCAGCCGACGCAGGAAGGGGGTCACCAGCACCAGGCCGAAAAGATCGGACATCGGCCCGGGCAGCAGCAGCATCAGGCCGCCGACGAAACTGGCCGCCACGCCCAGGCCGTCGACCTCGCCACGCCCCGTCTGGGCCATTTCCCGACGGGCGCGCGCCATGGCATTCGGTCCGGCGGTGCGCATCAGCCAGACACCCCAGACACCGGTCGCCACGATCCACAACAGCGTGGGGAGAAAGCCCATCGCCGCGCCCATGGCGATCAGCAGCACCAGCTCGATCAGGGGCAGGAGAAGAATGAATCCGGACAGTTTGCGCATTTGCTCTACTTACGATTGATTTGTTTGCCGACTAACGATTGGGACGCTACGCTCTCCACGGAACTCGTACCCGACACTCAGGACCAACCTTGGCGTTTCGCCAAGGCGATCCGAGAAAGCGCATCACCTTGCGATGGACAGTAATGACGATTGAGCAGAGCACAATAGCACTGGTAATCACCACTCTGGACGACTCCCACGCCGCCGACGAGTTCAGTGGCCGTCTTCTCGATCAGGGATTGATCGCCTGCGTCAACCGGGTGGGACCGGTAATCTCGGCCTACCGGTGGCAGGGAAAGGTCTGCCGCGACGAGGAGTACCAGCTTCACATGAAGACCAGCCTTGAGCGCATCGACGACCTCAAGGCGGCGATCGACCGACTGCATCCCTATGAATGCCCCGAGGTAGTCATCCTGCCGGCGGAGAGCAGCCAATCCTATTCAGAATGGGTACAACAATGCGTTCAAACCAGTTCCTGACGCCCGCCGTGGCTCGCCACCGGTTGCCGACCGCGATCCTGGCCCTGTTGGCCCTGATCTGGGCCGGGGCCACACCGGCCCAGCCGGAACTGCTATCCCCGGAAGAGGCCTTCGGCGTCGAGGTACAGGCCGAAGACGGCGCCATCCGGCTGGATTTCGAGATCGTGGAGGGTTACCACCTCTATCAGGACAAGCTCGAGATCGAAGCGGCCAGCGACGGCCTGCGTCTGGGCGCGGCCGAACTGCCCGAGGCCGTCATCGACGAGGACCCGGTTTTCGGCAAGACCCCGGTCTACAAGACCGACTTCACCGCGCGTGTCCCGATCGAGGAGAGCGCCGGCGGCGAATCCCGCATCACGGTCAACTACCAGGGCTGCTCCGACATCCACGGCGTCTGCTACCCGCCCGAAACCCACGAGCTGGTCGTCGATCTGCCGCCCAGCAAGCCGGCAACGGCCGGCGCCCGTGACGGCGGCATCAGTCTGGGCGGCCTCATCGGAGGCGGTGCCGAGCCAATGGACCCCGAGCAGGCCTTCCGCCCCGCGATCACGGTGGACGGCGACGCGGTGCATGTCCGATTCGATATCGCCCCCGACTACTACCTCTACCGCGATCGGCTCAAGGCAGCCGCTGACGGCGCCGAGATCCGCGGGACCAGCCTCGGCGTCGGCGAGCGCAAGGACGACCCCAACTTCGGCACGGTATTCGTCTTCCACGACCAGCTCGACGCCGAACTGGCCGTCACGGCCAGCGCCCCCTACACCCTGGTGATCGGCTACCAGGGTTGTGCCGACATGGGATTGTGCTATCCGCCGATGGAGAAGGCCTGGCGCATCGACCCGGCAGCCAGCACGGCCGAGCTGCTCGACGGCGCCCCGGATGGTCTGGGCGCACTGACCCCGCTCGAAGACCTGCCGGGCATCGAGGGCAGCGCCGGCGCCGCGGCAGGGCAAGCCAATGCGGCCAACGGGGCCGCATCCGACCAAGGCCCCACCGGATCGGAGACCGATCAGATCACCCAACGGCTGATCTCCGGCAATGTCTGGGCCATCGTCCTCGGCTTTCTCGTGTTCGGTCTGCTGCTGGCGTTGACACCCTGCGTCTTCCCCATGATCCCGATTCTGTCGGGCATCATCGCCGGCCAAGGGGAGCACATCACGACCCGCAAGGCGTTCGTCCTCTCGCTGGTCTACGTGCTGGCGATGGCGATCACTTACACCATCGCCGGGGTGCTCGCCGGTCTGTTCGGCGCCAACCTGCAGGCGGCCTTCCAGAACCCCTGGATCCTAAGCATCTTCGCGGCCATCTTCGTGGCGCTGGCGCTTTCGATGTTCGGCTTCTACGAGTTGCAGCTGCCCTCCTCGATCCAGTCGCGGATCATGCAGGCCCAGAACCGACAACAGGGTGGCACGCTGACGGGCGTGGCCGTGATGGGCTTTCTCTCCGCCCTGATCGTGGGTCCCTGCATGGCGCCGCCCCTGGCCGGCGCGCTGATCTACATCGGCCAGACCGGCGATGCGTTCATCGGCGGGCTGGCGCTGTTCGCCCTGTCGATCGGCATGGGCCTGCCGCTCATCGCGGTGGGCACGCTGGGCGGCAAGTACATTCCGCGCGCGGGCACCTGGATGGATGCGGTCAAGGCAGTGTTCGGCGTGCTGCTCTTGGGCGTGGCGATCTGGATGCTCGAGCGCATCCTGCCGGCCGGCATCACCCAGTTCCTCTGGGCCGTTCTGATCATTACCGCGGCGATCTACATGGGCACTCTCGAATCCCTTCGCGAAGGGGCCTCGGGGTGGCTCAAGCTGTGGAAATCGCTCGGGGTGGTGCTGCTGCTCTGGGGCGCGCTGATCCTGATCGGCGTGGCCGCCGGATCGAAAGGCACCGTGCTCGCCCCGCTGGCCGGCATCTCGCTGGGAGACGGCGGCAGCCAAACGGCTGAGCTGACGTTCCATCAGGTCAACGACGAGCAGGAACTCGACACGGCTCTGGCTCAGGCCAAGGCCGCCAGCCAGCCGGTGATGCTCGACTTCTACGCCGACTGGTGCGTGTCCTGCAAGGAGATGGAGCACAACACCTTCAGCGATCCACGCGTCATCGAGGCACTGGACGGCTTTCTGGTACTGCAGGCGGACGTGACCGCCAACAACGCCGACCACAAGGCCCTGCTCAAGCGCTTCGACCTCTTTGGCCCGCCCGGGATCATCTTCTGGGATGCCGACGGGGAGCGCGTGCGGCAGCACTGGGTGGTCGGCTACCAGCCACCCGAGCAATTTCTGACCCACGTCACGGCAGTGGCCACCCGCTGATGCCGGCCAAGACAGCCGCGCACACCGCATCCAGGATAAACTTCGTGGAAAATCGGCCAATTGGCATCGATCGGTAAAAAAACGCCGGGCAACACGTGGACTTCATCCCCGTCAACCGGCACAATGCGGGAAAATCACCAGCCAGACCGTGACGGTCTCGTCGCGGTCTGGCTGCCAGCAGCGAGTTTCCATGCAACGGATCCTGGTACTCAACGGCCCCAATCTCAATCGCCTCGGTAGCCGCGAGCCCGAGCGCTACGGGCGGCTGACGCTCGCGGACATCTCCGCGCGACTCGACCGGGCGGCCTCGTCCGCGGGAGTCCGGCTGGAGCACTTCCAGAGCAACCATGAGGGCGAGGCGATCGACCGCCTCCATCAGGCTGCCGATGCCGGCATCGACGGCGTGCTGATCAACCCCGGGGCCTGGACCCATACCAGCGTCGCCATCCGGGACGCCCTGCTGGCCATCGACCGGCCCTTCATCGAGATCCACCTCTCCAACATCCACGCCCGCGAAGCCTTCCGGCAGCATTCCTATTTTTCGGATATTGCCCTGGGAAGCATCGTCGGGCTGGGCGCGCTCGGCTACGAACTGGCCCTGACCGCCCTGACCGAACATCTGGGCGCCTGAGCGCCCGCCCGACAAAGCAAAACCGCAAGAGAAACCGCCATGGACATCCGCAAGGTCAAGAAGCTGATTGAACTGCTCGAAGAATCGGGCGTTGCCGAAATCGAGATCCGCGAGGGCGAGGAATCCGTCCGCATTTCCCGGGGGATGCAACAACCGCCGATGATGCAGGCACCGGCCGCTCCTGCTGCGCCGGCGCCGGCGTCGGCACCGGCCGCCCCGGCTGAGGAGGCACCTTCCCCGGAAGCCAATGGCAAAACCATCGACTCACCGATGGTGGGCACCTTCTATCGCTCTTCTTCACCGGAGTCCAGCCCCTTCGTCGAGGTCGGCAGCACCGTAAAGAAAGGTGAC
Source organism: Halothiobacillus sp. (assembly GCA_024635755.1). GTDB lineage: Bacteria > Pseudomonadota > Gammaproteobacteria > Halothiobacillales > Halothiobacillaceae > Guyparkeria. Next base: position 159,337 of record JAGXIF010000036.1, on the reverse strand, counting down.
ACCATCTGCATCATCGAGGCGATGAAGATGTTCAACCAGATCGAGGCCGAGGTCGATGGCACGATCAAGTCGATCCTGGTGGAAAACGGTCAGCCGGTGGAATACGACCAGCCGATGTTCGTGATCGAGTAAAACCCGCTTGCGACACGTTTCGGCCCTACCCGTATTTCCAGGAGTCTTTCCAAGATGCTGAACAAGGTTCTGATCGCCAACCGGGGCGAGATCGCCCTGCGTATTCTGCGCGCCTGCCGGGAACTCGACATCGGCACCGTGGCGGTCCATTCCACCGCCGACCGCGACCTCAAGCACGTCCGCCTCGCCGACGAGTCGGTCTGCATCGGCGGGCCGCGTTCCAACGAGTCCTATCTCAATATCCCGGCGCTGATCGCCGCCGCCGAGCTGACCGATTCCTCGGCCATCCACCCCGGTTACGGCTTTCTCTCGGAGAATGCCGACTTCGCCGAGCGGGTCGAGGAGTCCGGCTTCATCTTCATCGGCCCGACCGCCGAGTCCATCCGCATGATGGGCGACAAGGTCACCGCCAAGGAGACCATGCGGGCGGCCAATGTCCCCTGCGTCCCGGGCTCCGAGGGTGCCCTGAGCGACGATGCGGAAGAAAACCAACGGCTGGGGCGCGAAGTCGGCTACCCGGTGATCATCAAGGCCGCCGGTGGCGGTGGTGGTCGCGGCATGCGCGTGGTGCATACCGAAGCGCACCTGCATCACGCCATCGAGATGACCAAGAGCGAAGCGGGGGCGGCCTTCGGCAACCCCGAGGTCTATATGGAAAAGTTCCTCGAGCACCCGCGCCACATCGAGGTCCAGATACTCTCCGACGGACAGGGCAATGCCATCCACCTGGGCGAGCGCGACTGCTCCATGCAGCGCCGCCACCAGAAGATCATCGAGGAAGCCCCGGCGCCGGGGATCACCCCCGAGCAGCGAGCCGAGATCGGCGCGGTCTGCGTGCAGGCCTGCCAGCGCATGAACTACCGCGGCGTCGGCACCTTCGAATTCCTCTACGAGAAGGGCAACTTCTACTTCATCGAGATGAACACCCGTCTCCAGGTCGAGCACCCGGTGACCGAAATGGTCACCGGCATCGACCTGGTCAAGGAACAACTGGCGATCGCCGCCGGCATCCCGCTGTCGCTGACCCAGGAAGACATCGAGTTCCGCGGCCACGCCGTCGAATGCCGCATCAATGCCGAGGATCCGGCCACATTCGTGCCCAGTCCCGGCAAGATCAGCGGCGTGCACTTCCCCGGCGGGCTGGGCGTGCGGGTCGACTCGCATATCTACAACGGCTACTCGGTGCCGCCCTACTACGACTCGATGATCGGCAAGCTGATCACGCATGCCGGTGACCGCGAGGGCGCCATCCGTCGCATGCACGGGGCCCTCGAGGAAATGGCAGTCGACGGGATCAAGACCAACATTCCGTTGCACCGCGAACTGATGGCCGATGCCAACTTCATCGCCGGCGGCATGGACATCCACTTCCTGCACAAGCGCCTCGGCCTGTCGTGAAGGCCTCCTGATGGCAGGCGAATGGCAACACCTCTGGCTGGAGGTGCCGCAGCAGGACGTCGAGGACTGCGAGGCCGCACTCAATGAAGCCGGGGCCCTTTGCGTGACGCTCGAAGAACTGGGTGACGATCCCGTGCTCGAACCCGCGCCGGGCGAATCCCCGCTGTGGGCCGAGGTGCGCGTGGTCGGGCTGTTCGAGGGCGCGGTCTCACCGGCGGCGATCGTCGGCGCGCTGCACGCCCGGATCCGCCCGGCCCTGCTCGATCGGCTGGGGCACGAGACCTTCGACGAGGACGACTGGGTCCGGCGCACGCAGGCCGATTTCAGCGCCATGCCCATCGGCGAACGACTGCTGATTCAACCGGCCTGGGAAGAGGTGGATACGACGTCGGCGCGCTTGCCCATTCGGCTCGACCCGGGGCTCGCCTTCGGCACCGGCAAGCACGAGACCACTCAGCTGTGCCTGGAGTGGCTGGAAACGCAAACGATCGCCGGTCAGCACTGGCTGGACGCCGGTTGCGGTTCGGGCATTCTCGGTATTGGCGCCCTGCTGCTGGGGGCCGAGCGGGTCGACGGCACCGACATCGACCCCCAGGCGCTCACCGCCAGTCGCGGCAATGCCGAGCTCAACGACATCGACCCCGATCGCCTGCGGCTGTATCTGGCCCCGGACTACCCAGCCGACATGCGTGTCGACGGACTACTGGCCAATATCCTCGCGCCGACGCTGATCGAACTGGCACCGATGCTCAGTGGCCACTTGAAGCCCGGCGGGCGCTTTGCCCTCTCCGGGATTCTCGGCCATCAGGCCGATGCCGTGGCCGCCGCCTGGACGGCCGCCGGCAACGAGGTCACCACCTTCCGCACGCTGGGGGACTGGGCGCTGGTAGCCGGTCACCGCGCCTCGGACTGACACCCCGCCGCTAGCGACCGGGCGGTGATCCGTCGTCGCCCGACTGATCACCCACCTGCCGACGTGCCTCCCGATCCTGCTCCAGCAGCGATTCGATCCGATCGAGCCGGTGAAGGATCTGGGTGTCGATGCGCTCCTCGTCCTCGCTGGAGGCTTCCATCTTCAAGCCCACCAGGAAAGCGGCGATCGAGGCGCCGATCAGGCTCAGCCAGATAACTGCCAGGCCGACGAACAAAAACCCCATGGTCCTGGCCCCCTCGGTCTGCGGGACCATGTCGCCGTAACCGATGGTGGACAAGGTCACCAGCACCCACCAGGCGCCGTCCTCGAAATCATGAAAGGTGCCGGGGTCCAGGACCGGCATCAACGAGCCGCCCAGCACCACCAGAAAGACGGTCATCAAACCGATAGCGAAAAAAGCGTGCCGGCCCAGTTCGTGAAAATAGCGCCGACCGATGCGCAAGGCCGTGATCAGTACCAGAAGCCCCCGCAACAATCTCAGGCCCAGCAGGAAATTCACCGCCTGGAGAAAGATCAGCGGTACGCCCACCGCCACGACCGCTACCAGCAACCAGTTGGTCTTGAGATAGAACACCTTGTCCTTGACCAGCGAAAGCAGAATCAGCTGCTCGATCAGGAAAAACCCCCAGACCAGCTGGTCGATCCAGAACCCCTGCCCTTCCTCCAGTTGCCCGGCATGCACCAGATACCACTGGAACGGGATCCAGAGCGTGATCAGCAGCAGCGGCACTTCGAGTCGCATGGCCCAGCGTTGCGCGGTGCGATTTTCGTGGTCGGCCACCCCGGCGATCCCCAGCAGTTGGGTCAGCTTCAACCCCCAGCTGATCAGCAACCGGGCGGTGTTCTTTTCCGGCAGGAAAGAGAAAGAGGAATGCTTAGTCGCCAAGCCGCTGCCCCCCCGCCATGCGCGTCATCCAACGGCGCAGAGGAGTCACGCCGGCAACCAGCTGGGTGGCGGCGGTGCGGGCGGCCACCGACAATGGATCCCGGCGGCGATAGCCCCAGTCGAAGCCGTCCATCAGAGACTGCACCAGCCGGTTATCCGCCCGACGCATGCGCTCATAGCGTCGCGCGATGCGCATATCGCCCAATCCCCGGCCGCGAGCGGCTTCTTCGGCCACGACCGTGTCCAGTGCGGCGACATCGGCAAAGCCCAGGTTGGCCCCCTGACCTGCCAGCGGGTGGATCGAGTGGGCGGCATCCCCGACCAGAATGACGCCCTGGGCCCCGTAGCGATGAGCGTGCAGGCGCCGGATGGGAAACCAGCCGTGCGCGGCGACCGATTCGAGTTCGCCCAGCTCGGGGGGGAAATGCTTCATCGCCTCGACACGCAGGGCCTCGGGCTCCAGGGCATGCCGGGCACGGACCTGTTCGGGGCGGTCGTACCAGACCAAGGACCCGCGGGCGCCGGCCAGCGGCAGGAAGGCCTGCGGGCCGTCGGGCGTGAAGCGCTGCCAGGTGATGTCCTGCTGGGGGTAGGCAGTTTCCACCGAGAGTATTTGCGCGGCCACCGAGTAGTCGTGGGTGTCTGCACCGATACCGGCGGCCTCGCGCACCCAGGATCGCTGGCCGTCGGCGCCGATGACCAGGTCGGCGATCACCTCGCGGCCGTCATCCAGTAGTAGGCGGACCTCTTGCGATGCCTGCTCCAGCCGCGAGGGCGCGCTGCCGGTCAGCAACTCGACGTTGTCGCATGCCGCCAGTTGCTCCCATAGCGCCAGCTGGATACGGCGATTTTCGACGATATAGCCCAGGTAGGGCCGACCGATCTCGGCGGCATCGAAGGTCAGGTCGCCGGGGGCGACGGCATCGAACACCCGCATCCGACGATACAGCGCCGCACGCTCGCTGCGGATCGACGCCCAGGCACCCAGCCGATCGAGCAGCGCGATGCTGGTCGGGGCCAGTGCCGAGACACGCAGATCGAAGGGATCCGAGCCGGACAACGACCGGGGGGGCTCGCGCTCGATCAACACCACGTCGAGATCCTGCCGCGCCAGGGCCAGGGCAGCCGCGGCGCCGACCATCCCGCCGCCGACCACCACGACCTGGCCGCGGATTACCGTTGGCTGGTTTGCGACCATCATGCGATCCCCCGCGTGGCGCGCACCAGGCGATTTTTCAGCGGCACCACCCCGTCGAACAGCGAAAGGGTAGCACCGCGCAGATGGCCCAGAAGCGGCAGGTCGAGCGAGAAACCGCGCACCAGGCCGTCGGTCAGACCAATAGTCCGGCGGTAGTCGGCCTGGCGCAGCGACTGGTATTGCGTCAGGCGATCCGGCGCACCGGGGTCGACGCCTGCGCCGCGATCCGCCCGCAGCACCCGGGTCAGATCGCGGATGTCGCGCAGGCAAAGATTGAACCCCTGCCCGGCCACCGGGTGCAAGGCATGAGCGGCATTGCCGAGCACCACCAAGCGATCGGCCACCGCCTCGCCGGCCGTCACCAGACTCAAGGGGTACTGCGCCCGCGGACTGATGGCCGAAAAGCCCCCGAGGCGATGGCCGAATGCGCTGTCCACCGCCCGGGCAAAGCCGGCCTCGTCCAGTTCGGCGATCCGCCCTGCCTCGTCCCGCCGCGCCACCCAAACCAATGACACGCGTCCGTCCGCGGCGGGCAGCACCGCCAAAGGACCGCCGGTAGTGAAACACTCGAAGGCCACCCCCTGATGGGGGCGTGCCGGCATGGCGGTCGCCACGGTCGCCACCTGGTCGTACTGACGCCGATGCACGGACAGGCCCGCCCGCTCGCGCACCGGCGAGTCGGCGCCGTCGGCCGCCACCATCAGCCGGGCACGCAGCCACGTGGGTTGCGTCCCACCCTGGGCACCGGACGCGATCTGCACGCTCACGCCCGACTCGTCGGTGTCATGGGACAGGTAGCGCGCCGGCCGGTGGTAGCGGATCGATGCCTGACCCGCCGGCGGCTGCTTGAGCAGCGCCTCCAACCGTTCGCCCAGTTCACGGTTGGGCATCACGTAGCCCAGCGCCTCGACCCCGGCCGAGCCCGCCGTGATTCGCGTCAGGCCGAAATGCCCCCGGTCGAAGACGCGCACCTCGCGGATGGCCTCGGCCGCGGCGGCCAGCGCCTGATCGACCAGCCCGAGCGTGTCCATGTACTGCCAGCCCGCATCGGCGACGGCAGTCAGGCGCCGGTCGAAGCTCGAGGAGCCCCCGGGCGCCCGCTGCTCGACCACCTCGACACGCCAGCCGTCTAACGCCAGCGCTTGTGCCAGCACGCCGCCGACCATGCCGCCGCCGACAATCACCACGTCGGTGTCGTGGTCGGCATCCGGGACAGGTTGCGACTGCGGGAGGTGGCTCATGTGTGGACTACTCCAGGGGCTGGTTGACCGGATCGCGGCGACCGTTCATCAACGCCTCCACCTCTTCGACTTGCTTGGGCACTCGGCGGGTAAGCACCTCGTGCCCCTCCTCGGTGACCAGCACGTCATCCTCGATGCGGATGCCGATGCCGCGGAAGGCCGCCGGCACGTCCGCCTCGTCGTTGACGTAGATACCCGGCTCGACGGTCATCACCATGCCCGGCTCGAGTTCGCGCCAGTCGCCATCGACGCGATAGCGGCCGACATCGTGGACATCCGACCCCAGCCAATGGCCGGTGCGATGCATGAAAAACCGCCGATAGCGACCCGCCTCGATGGCCTCATCCACCGGCCCCTCGATCAGGCCCAGGTCAATCAGCCCTTGCGTGATCACGCGCACCGCCGCCTGGTGAGGGTCATCGAAGGACACGCCGGGCGTGATCGTCTCGATGGCCGCCATCTGGGCGTCGATAACCACTTGATAGAGCTGGCGTTGCGGCTGGCTGAACCGGCCACTGACCGGCCAGGTGCGGGTGATGTCACCCGCGTAGTAGTCGACCTCGGCACCGGCATCGATCAACACCAGGTCATCATCTTTCAGCTCAGCGGCATTGGCCCGGTAGTGCAGCACGCAGGCATTCGACCCGCCGGCGACGATGGGGGCAAACGAGGGCTCGCCATGGGCGCTGGCGAATTCCTTGAGCAGGATCGCGGCGATCTCGTACTCGTAGATGCCGTCCTGCACCCCACGGGCAGCGGCCAAATGGGCCTCGGCGGAAACGGCAGCCGCTTTGCGCAGTCTATCGATCTCCTTGGCGGACTTGATCAGGCGCAATTCGTGCAGCGGGCCGGCCAGGTCCCTGAGCGTGCCCGGCGGCTGGATGCCAGCGCGGGCGCCCTGGCGCAACGAATCGAACCAAGTGAGGGCCCGCGACACCCACTCGTGCTCGGCAAAGGGCAGATAGAGCTTGCCGTAGCCTCGCAGCAGGTCGGGCAGACGCTCGTCGAGCTCGTCGATGGCGAAGGCCTGGTCCACGCCCAGCACACGCGGGGCATCGTCGACCCCGAGTTGCGGCCCCTCCCAGCGCTCACGCTCCGGGTCGCGGGGGCTGACAAAGCAGACCACCTCGCCCTCGGCCCGCTTGGGACAGAGCACCAGCACCGCATCGGGTTCGACCAATCCGGTGAGGTAATGAAAATCGCTCGACTGGCGGAACGGCCAGGGGTTGTCGTGGTTGCGCCACTGCTCCGTGGCCGCAGGAATCACGGCGACGCCGCGCTTGCCGATCGCCTTGATCAGCCGCTTGCGGCGGCGCTGATATTCGTTTCGCTCGGTGGGAGACGGACCGATCGCCTGCATGCCTTGCCTTCCCTTACTCTTTCTCGAAAATGTTTACTGCAATCGCTGGGAACCGGCACTCTCCGGTACCGGCGGATGCAGTTGCAAGTACATGACCAGGAGGGCCGAACTGAGGTATTCCTCGATCTGGTGCAGGTCGAAGGCGTCGTTCTCGGTCTTGACGGATTCGGTGTCCAGCTGAGCGATGTCGCCCAAATCGTCGAATACCTCGCGCGCCTCATCCGACAACGCCCGTCGAGCCGGCCCGTTCTCGATCGCATAGCCATAGAGCACGCCCTGGGCGAAGTCGACCAGCCCCTCCACCTGCGCCTTTAGGGGGGCATCCTCGCCGGGAAGCACCAGATCCAGACCCAAGTTGTCCGCCCCGGTCAGCTGTTCGACGAAATGTTGATACAGCTCGGCCAGCTCCGCCGGCACGGCGGGCGATCGATCCTCGTCCTCGGACAGTTCGTCAATCCAGCGTGATTGTTCAGCCGGGCCGCCGCCGATCCACATGCCGACCAGCACGCCCTGCGCCTCGCTGGGGTTGGCCAGGGCACCCATGGAATCAAGCGCCTGCTGGAGTCGTTCGTAATCGGTCATTCCGCTTCCCAAAAGCCTGTTTGTTTACCTTGCCCTCGTCGGGAACCTCGGCCGCTCGGGACGCCCTACCCTTACGCGGACGGGGGTCCTAAAGCCCGGAGATTCCAGGCAACATTGTCACCGCTAAGACAGCTAAATGATAGACTCCGGCAAACGGAACCGTTGGTTCCACCGGACCGGCCCCGTCCCAGCAGGACCAGCCAAACGCGGAGCACGACAGCCATGGCCGAACGGCTTGCCGAGAAGATCGAGCGATTGCTGACCACGTCTCAGCAAGTGAACGAAGAACGCCTGGACCTGCGGCGACAGGCCCAGCTCCTGACCCAGGAAAACCGGGAGCTCCGGCACCTGATCGAGCACAGCCATGCCCGGATCGAGGAGCTGGCTGGCCAACTGCGGCGCCTCGAGAATCAGGCCACCGACATCGAACGCGAGGACTGACCCGATGCCCCAGTCGAATCATCCCGTCACCGTGCGGGTCATGGAGAAGGATTACCGCATCGTCTGCCCGCCCGAGGAGCAAGGCATGCTGCTACGGACGGCCGAGCACCTCAACGACGAGATGGCCCAGATCCGCCAGACCAGCAAGGTGCTGAGCAGCGAGCGCATCGCGGTACTCGCCGCCCTGAACATCACCCGACAACTGCTCGAGGGCCGCGAACTCACTCTGCCGGACGAGATCGACAACGGCGAGCTCGAGGGCCGGATCGACACCCTCATCCACGCCATGGAAGTGGGCGAAAGCCAGCAATCGCCCCAATGATGCAATTGCCCCTTGCAAGCCCCCGCCAGCATCCTTAGCATTGAGTCAGTCTTCTGGGACGTGCGCCAGGTAGCGCTCTATCCCTTGAGCCTTAATTAACGACCCAGGGGGCGACAAGCGGTTCTGTGTGCATGTCCGTTTCGACGGAAAGCCTAATGAGCCGGGCGGAGCCCCCGACTTGAACCCTATCGGTTCAAGGTCGTAGCGTTGCCAGCGGCGCCCTGGAAGACACCTCATTCATCGAATCATGCAAAATTCGAACAAGCCAGCCCTGAGAAAAACATTGCGCGCGCACCGGCGAGCGCTGGGCGGCTTTCCCCGCTATCTGGCCATCCGCCGCATCGAGGCCCGACTCGAACGCCTCGCCCGCAACCTGGGACTGGTCGAGGTGGCCGCCTACTGCGCCTTCGACGGCGAACCCGAACTCAATGGCTGGCTTCGACGCCATCGCGGCCACATCTGGCTGCCGCGCGTCCTGCCGGATCGACGTCTTGCCTTCCACCGCACCGACCCGCGCACCGCCTGCGCACGCCACAGCATGCCGCGATTGCGCACCAACCGGTTCGGCATCGTCGAGTCCGGGGACCACCGCCAGCGCGGACTCAACAGCCTTGACGCACTGCTGATCCCGCTGGTGGGTTTCGATGCCCGGGGCAATCGGCTCGGCATGGGAGCCGGTTTTTACGACCGAGCACTGGCACAGCGCCACGGCCGTCGACCGCTGGCTATCGGCGTGGCCTTCGGCTGCCAGGAGGTGCTGTCCCTGCCCACCGATCCCTGGGACCAGCCACTCGACTATATCGTCACCGACACGGCCATTATCGACACGCGCCCCCCGACCGCCGGCAAGACACCGACCTAAACCGCAGCGCGCACAGGAGACCCCGATGGCCTACTGGCTGATGAAATCCGAGCCCGATGCCTTCTCCATTGACGACCTCGAGCGGGTCGGCACCGAACCCTGGGACGGCATCCGCAACTACCAGGTACGCAACATGATCCGCGATCAGATGCAGCCGGGCGACCGGGCCTTCTTCTACCACTCCAACACCAAGGTGCCGGGCATCGTCGGCATCATGGACATCGTCAGCCAGTCGCGCCCGGATCACACCGCCTTCGACCCGGACGAGAAGTACTACGACCCCAAGTCCGACCCCGACAAGCCGCGCTGGCTCCTGGTCGACGTCAAATACGTCCGCCACACCAAGCGCGTGATCCCGCTGACCGAGCTCAAGGTCGACCCGGACCTCGAAGAGATGCCGCTGGTCCGGCGCGGCAACCGCCTGTCGGTCATGCCGGTCAGCAAGGCGCATTTCGAGCACATCCTGTCGCTGGAAAACCAGGGCTGAGACAGCCTCTTCCCGACGATGCAGACAAAAAACCGCGCCCGGGATCACTCCAGGGCGCGGTTTTTTTCAACCCGGGATTCTGATGTCCCCCTTCTAGGCGAGAAACAGCGGGTAGACGGGGTTGTCGCTCTCGGGCCAGTAGGGATAACGCAGCGCTTCGAGATAGGCGGTCAACTCGCCGACCTCCGCCTCGGGCACCTGGATGCCGACCAGCACGCGTCCGTAATCGGCCCCGTGATTGCGGTAGTGGAACAGGCTGATGTTCCAGCGCGCTCCCAGCTGGGAGAGGAATTTCAGGAGCGCGCCGGGGCGCTCGGGGAACTCGAAACGGAACAGGCGTTCCTCGGGAATATCGCCGGCATGCCCGCCCACCATGTGCCGACCGTGGAGCTTGGCCATCTCGTTGTCGGTCAGGTCGATCACCGGGTAATCGGCGGCGGCCAGTCGTTCGAGCACTCGATAGCGGTCGTCCTGCTCGGCGAGCTTGATGCCGACGAAGATGTGCGCACGGTCGGCGTCGGCATAACGGTAGTTGAACTCGGTGATCTGGCGCCGTCCCAGAAGCTCGCAGAAGGCAAGGAAGCTGCCCGGCCGCTCGGGGATAGTCACCGCGTAGAGGGCCTCGCGCCGCTCGCCAAGCTCCGAGCGCTCGGCGACGAACCGCAGTCGGTCGAAGTTCATATTAGCGCCCGAGGCGATCGCCACCAGCGTCTCACCGCTCAGGTTGTGCAGGCGGGCATACCGCTTGAGGCCGGCGGTGGCCAGTGCCCCGGCCGGTTCGTCGATGCTGCGGGTGTCGTCGAAGATGTCCTTGATTGCCGCGGCCATTTCGTCGGTGTTGACGGTGATCACCTCGTCGACCGCCTCGCGCGCCACCTTGAAGGTGTGCTCGCCGATCTGACGCACGGCGACCCCGTCCGCGAACAGCCCCACCTGGTCGAGGATGACCCGTTCCCCGGCCTTCATCGCCGCATCCAGGCAGGCCGCGTCCTCGGGCTCGACGCCGATCACCCGGATATCGGGCCGCAGCGCCTTGACGTAGGCGGCCACCCCGGCAATCAGCCCGCCCCCGCCGACGGGAACGAAAATCGCGTGGATCGGGTCGGGATGATGGCGGAGGATCTCGGCGCCGACGGTGCCCTGCCCGGCGATGATGTCCGGGTCGTCGTAGGGCGGGATGTAGGTCAGCCCCTCGGAGGCGATCAACTGCTTGGCGTGGGCGAAGGCGTCATCGAAGGCATCGCCCACCAGCACGGCCTCGGCACCGCGGCGGCGCACCGCATCGACCTTGATCGGCGGCGTGGTCTCGGGCATCACGATCACGGCGCGCAGACCCAGTGTCTGCGCCGCTAGGGCCACGCCCTGGGCGTGGTTGCCGGCCGAGGCGGCGATCACGCCCTTGCCCAGCTCGCCCGCGGACCAGAGCTTGTGGATCTTGTGGTAGGCGCCGCGCAGCTTGAAGGAGAACACCGGCTGCATGTCCTCGCGCTTGAGCAACACGCGGTTGCCGATGCGCTCGGAGAGCAGCGTCGCCTGCTGAAGCGGCGACTCGATGGCCACGTCGTAGACTCGGGCCTTGAGGATTTCCTCGAGATAGTCGCGCAGCAGCGGCGTCAATTCGGCACCTCATCGATGGGTTTCGAGACAGGCGTTGTTGCCCGTCCTATGGTTGGGGTGATATACCATCGAAGGTTAACAGAAACGCGACGCGCGCGGCGGCCGGCCAGCGCGTCACCCCCATTGCAAGCATCGGAGTGACAAGCACATGAATAACACGGACAAAGGCAAGCAGCTGGCCGCCCAGGCCGCGATCGATTACGTTCCCTCCGGCAGCGTGGTGGGGGTGGGCACCGGCTCGACCGTCAACTTCTTCATCGACGAGCTGGCCAAGATCAAGAACCGTATCGAAGGGGCGGTCTCGAGCTCCGAGGCCAGCACGCAGCGTCTGCGCGATCACGGCATCGAGGTCTTTGACCTCAACAGCGTCAACGAAATCCCCGTCTACGTGGATGGCGCCGACGAGACCAACGAATACCTGCAGCTGATCAAGGGCGGCGGGGGTGCACTGACCCGTGAGAAGATCATCGCGCAGATGGCGAAGAAGTTCGTCTGCATCGCGGATGAGACCAAGCTGGTCGACGTGCTGGGCGCCTTCCCCCTGCCGGTGGAGGTGATTCCCATGGCCCGCAGCATGATCGCCCGCGAGCTGGTCAAGCGCGGTGGCCAACCGGTCTACCGCGACGGTTTTGTCACGGACAACGGCAACCAGATCCTCGACGTGCACAACCTGCGCATCATGGAACCCGCCAAGCTCGAGACCGAACTCAACGACCTCCCCGGGGTCGTAACCGTTGGCATCTTCGCCCTCCGCCCCGCGGACGTGCTGATACTGGGCACTGCGGACGGAGACATTCGCAAGATCGACGGATAATTCCCTGCATGCACTTCGCCAACCTGTTGCCCCCCTCTCGCCGCGGCCTCCTCGCGGCCCTGATGACCCTCGCCCTTGTCGCGCCGGCCCAGGCCGTGGACAAGGATATTTTCGGCTACGTCGAAGACATCAAGGTGATGGAGATCGGCTGGGTGATGGAGGCCAAGCTGGACACCGGCGCCACCACATCCTCGATCGACGCCCGGGAAATCGAGCCCTTCGACAAGGACGGCGAGGAATGGGTCCGCTTCAAGATGATCGACCGGGATACCGGCACCGAGACGTGGGTCGAGCGGCCAGTGGAGCGCAAGGTCCGCATCAAGCGTCACAGAGGGGACTCCCAGACCCGCTATGTGGTGCAGCTGACCTTCTGCGTCGACAAGATGGAGATCGAGGAGGAAGTCAGCCTGACCAGCCGCGAAGGCTTTAACTTCCCCGTGCTGGTCGGTCGCAACCACATGGCCGGCCGAATCATCGTCGACCCGGCCGAGCGCTTCACCGACGATCCGGACTGCGAGTAACGCACCCGCTAACCAGGCCGCCACCCCGGGTCGTCCACTTCCCTTCCCTCAGCCCCCTCCGGAGCCCAGCCTGCGATCATGAGCATGAGACGTATCCACCTGCCGTTCGTCGTTCTGCTGCTGACCGTGGTTGGCCTGTCGGTGGCCTACTACAAGTTCAGCGTGCTGGGATTCCCGCTGACACCGGACCGGGAGACAGAGACTTGGACGGTGGAGGCGCAGATCGCGGTGGATCCGGGGCAGGCACCGGCCTCGGTGCGCTTCGCCCTGCCGACCGATCCGCCGCACTACTCGCTGCTAGACGAAAGCTACGTCTCCCGCGGCTGGGGGCTGACCAGCCAGTCAGCCAACCGGCAACGGGAGGCCGTCTGGACCAAGCGCGACCCCGAGGGAAAGCAGACGCTGTACTACCAGGCCACGGTCTACCGGGCCGAGGAGGAGACCGAACCCTCGCCCTACCCGGGTCCGGCCGATCCGCCCCAACTCGAGGAGCCGCTCAAGTCGGCGGCCGAGTCGTTCATCGAGGAGATTCGCGCCGAATCGGCCGACATCCAGACCTTCGCCACCTTGCTGGTCAAGGAGGTCAACGCCGCCCAGCCGCACGAGAACATCGCGGCGTTCCTCAAGCCCGACGCCACCGAGACCGAGCGGACCCGTCTGGCCATCCGCCTGCTCGCGATCGCGCGCATCCCGGCCCGCATGACCCACGGCGTGACGCTGACCGACGAGGGACGCAACCTGCGCCCGACCACCTGGCTCGAGGTGCACAACTCGCGGCGCTGGGTGCCGATCGATCCGCGCACCGGCGGTCTGGGCTACCCACGCAACTTCCTGATCTGGTGGCATGGTGACCGGCCAGCGCTGGACACATCGGGGCTCAAGGGCACCGAACTGACGTTCGCCAGCACGCGCAACCTGCGTGACGCAGTGGAAACGGCCCAGTTGCAGTCGAGCATCGTCAATTCGCGGCTGATCGACTTCTCGTTGCTCGACCTGCCGATCGACTCGCAGAACACCTACCGCGTGCTGCTGCTGGTGCCCCTGGGCGCCCTGATCATCGTGCTGCTGCGCAACGTGATCGGTATTCGCACCTTCGGCACCTTCATGCCCGTGTTGATCGCGCTGTCGTTCCGCGAGACGCAGCTTCTCGGTGGCGTGATGCTGTTCACGCTGATTGTGGCGATGGGGCTGGTGATACGCTTTTACCTCGAACACCTCAAGCTACTACTCGTACCCCGACTGGCGGCCGTGGTGATCGTCGTGATCCTGCTGATGGCGCTGATCAGCATCGTCTCGCATCGCCTCGGCATCGAGATCGGCCTATCGGTTGGTCTGTTCCCCATGGTCATCCTCGCGATGACCATCGAACGGGTGTCGATCGTCTGGGAGGAGCACGGACCGGCCGACGCCCTCACGCAGGGAACCGGCTCGCTGGCGGTTGCCGCGCTCGCGTACCTGGTCATGGTCAACGAGTACGTGACCCACCTGTTCTTCGTCTTCCCGGAGTTGCTGCTGGTGGTGCTGGCCGTGACGCTCCTGCTGGGCCGCTACACCGGCTACCGGCTGACCGAGCTATTCCGATTCCGCGCCTTCAAGACGCTGGCCCAGGCGCGCCGCCCCGACTCATCCGGCCCCGGCGCACCCGGAGATAAGCGCTAATGGCCATCAACTGGCCGATATCGCCCCGCCGACTGCGCGAACTCGGGGTGCTGGGCATGAACCAGCGCAATGGCGAGTTCATCGCCGTGATGAACGCGCGGCGCTATTACCCGCTGGTCGACGACAAACTGCTGAGCAAGGAACTGGCCGTCGAGGCGGGCCTACAAGTGCCGGAACTCTACGGGGTGATCCGCACCACGCACGAGTTCAAGGGCCTCTCGAAACTGGTCGGCCCGCATGAGGATTTCGTCATCAAGCCGGCTAACGGTGCCGGCGGCGACGGCATCCTGGTGATCGACGGCAAGCAGTCCGATCAGCCCCTGGTGTACCGACGGGGCTCGGGCCGACCGATCGACATGGAGGCAATCGCGCTGCACGTATCCAACATCCTCGCCGGCGCCTACAGCCTGGGCGGCCGGCCAGACGTGGCGATGATCGAGTACCGGGTCAAGTTCTCGCCCCTGTTCGAGAAGATCAGCTTCCAGGGCGTGCCGGACATCCGCACGATCGTCTACAAGGGCTACCCGGTGATGGCGATGGTGCGGCTACCCACCAGCCAGTCCGACGGCAAGGCGAACCTTCATCAGGGCGCCATCGGGGCAGGCGTCGACATGGCCCTCGGCCGGACCCTCGACGGGGTGGCCCACAACGCGCAGGTTCTCCTCCATCCGGATACCCACGCGCCCATCCAGGGAGTGGAGATACCGGGGTGGCAGTCATTGCTCGAGATGGCCGCCACCTGCAGCGACATCACCGGCCTGGGTTACATCGGGGTGGACGTGGTCCTCGACCGCGACCTGGGGCCGCTGATCCTCGAGCTCAATGCCCGCCCGGGCCTTTCCATCCAGGTTGCAAACGGTGAGGGATTACGTCACCGTATCGAACGCATCGACCGGCACATGAAGTACCTGGATCGCCCGGAGGACGCTGCCGAGCGCGCCAGCTGGTCGCGTGAGAATCTCGCCCCCATGAACCTCTGACAGACACCATCATGTCCCAGCTTTTCGCCGTGATCGGCAATCCGATCGAGCATTCGCGCTCTCCCATGATCCACCAGAGCTTTGCCCGGCAACTGGGCATCGATCTCACCTATGAAAAGATCTGGGCGGCCATCGACGGCTTCGAGGAGGTGGTGCATGCCTTCCGCGAGCGCGGCGGCCGGGGGATGAACGTCACAGTCCCTTTCAAGCTCGAGGCATTCGATCTCGCCGACCGGCGCAGCCCGCGGGCCGAGCGGGCCCTGGCGGCGAACACCTTGGTGTTCCCCGCAGCGCCCGACGAGCCGGTCTACGCCGACAACACCGACGGCATCGGGCTGGTCAACGACCTGTCCTTCCATGGCGTGACGCTCGCCGACAAGCGGATCCTGGTCCTGGGTGCCGGCGGGGCAACCCGCGGCGTGCTCGCCCCGCTGCTCGAGCAGGCACCACAGGAGATCCTGGTCGCCAACCGCAATCCGGAGCGAGCCTACGGGCTGGTGGATGAGTTCAGCGACGCGGCGGGCGCATGCCGGCTGTCCGGCTGTCCGATCGAAGGCATCGAGGAAAGCCTGTTCGACCTGATCATCAACGCCACCCCGGCCAGCCTGACGGCGCAACTCCCGCCCCTGCCCGAGACCGTGGTGGGCGCGAGCACCGTCGCCTACGACATGGCCTACGGTGCCGAGCCGACCGTGTTCATGCAGTGGGCCGAAGCCCGCGGCGGGCAACCGCTCGACGGGCTGGGTATGCTGGTCGAACAGGCGGCCGAGAGCTTCTATCTCTGGCATGGCCAACGCCCCGACACCGCGCCGGTTCGCGAGGCCTTGCGCCAGAGCATCCGCAAGAAGGCGGATCAGGAAGGATAGATCGCGAGGCCGGCGGCCAGATCGACCGGGAGTCGAGAAAGGCGGGGAATCACAGACAGAGGGAGGGCGTTCAACGCCCCGAGGTGCGCTCCTCGTCGGGACGGTTGACGCGCATCAGCAGGAGCGCCTCGCTCTCGGACAGACCGAAATCGTCGATCAGTTCGTCGACGCTCACCCGCCCCTGGGCTGCCAGACGCAACGCGTGCCCGAACCCGGGCTCGTCGTCGTCCGCGGCGGCCACCGCATCAATCCGTGCATTGAGTTGCGTCACGCGCTCCTCGAGTTGACCGGCGCGCTCATCCACCTGGTCGAGGTGGCGGCCGAAACCAGCCAAGGCAGACTCCAGACCGCGATGCTCGCGCTCCAGCCGCTCCATCTGATGCTGGAACCAGCGCTCGCGCGTCAGTTGGGCGTGGCGCAACCCCCGGTAACTGCGGAGCGTCACCAGCAGGCCGATCAGCGCGAGAATCAACGCGGCGGCGGCAACCCAGATCGGTGGGACGATCATGTGGCGGTGATGTCGGAAAGACTCTTCATGTCGACGAGGATAATCAATTTCTCATCCTGGGGCACGATGCCGAGGATATGTCGCGCCCGGTCGTCGTTCACCGACATCATCGCCTGATCGACCACCGACTCCGGGAAGGCGATCACCTCGGCGACGCTGTCAACCACCAGGCCGACGATCTCGCCCGATGCCACCTCGATCACCATGACGCGACTGTTCTCGTCGTATTTCTTTTCCTCAAGGCCGAAGAAGATGCGCGCATCCACCACGGTAACCACGTTGCCACGCAGGTTGATGATGCCGAGGATGGAGTCCGGCGCGCCCGGGATCGGCGTGATTTCCGCATCCCGCAGCACCTCCTGGACATCCAGAACGTTGAGCGCGTAGATCTCCTCGTCCACCGTGAAGCTGACCCAGCGCGACAGCGGCCCTTTGTCCTGCGCCTCGAACTCCTCGTCGTACTCTTCCGGGGCATGCGGCTTTTGCATCGCTTGTTCCGTCATCTCTCAACCCTCGTTCTTTTGCCCTGGCGGCCGGCAGCCGCTCAGTTACGGTTCTTCAAGGCCGCTCTCAGTCCCTGCGCATCCAGCACGGCCACGCCGGACGACGGGGCGGTGCCAGCCAGCCACGCCCGGCGCGCCTGTCGTTGTTCGTCCGAACGCCATTCCACGGCCTCCGCATCCAGCGCGACCGGTTGCTCGACCGGCTCACCCAGCACGCCCCACAGGCCGCCCTTGCCGAGCAGGAACACTTCTCTGCCCGCATCCGGCCTTGGGCGAGCGCCCGTCAGACCGGAAAGCGACAGGATCAGCCGCAGACGCCCATCGACCTCCAGCGAGCCAGCGATATGCGCCGGCGCACCGGGGACCGGCGCCAGGGCCGGCTCGGGATGACGCGAAACGATGTCTTCCTCGGGTAGCGCCATCAGCATGCCGCCGACACGCAGCCAGCGCCAGCGGGAGGCCTCCTCGGCGCTCTCCGACTGGTCGGGATCTTCTGCCTGATCCGACTCGCTGGCCTCTTCGACGATTTCCTCTTCCACGGCGACCGTCTCGGGTAGCGCCTCTTCCTCGTCGGCGTTGTCCGATGCGGTGGCTAGTGCCTCGTCGGTAATCTCGTCCGCCTTGCCATCCACCTGCTCGTCAACGGGGGGCGGCTCGGGGACGACGGCCGCATCCGATGGCGGCGCCGGTGCTTCCGCCGCAACCGAAGGGGTGGCCTCGGGGAGCGACTCGTCCTCGGTGGCATCATCGATCGGTTCCGGGGCAAACTCGCCGCTGCCCTCGTCCTCGACCGGCTCGGCGACGTTGATCACCTTCAGGCCGGGGCCCCGGCGGGTGCGCGGCGGCTCGGGCGCGGCCGGCTCGGCGCCATCCGGGTCGCGCAACAGGCCGTCCAGATAGTCGGTGATGGCGGCGTCCTGATCCACCATGGGATGGCGTCCGCCGGCGTGCTGTTTTTCCATCGCCATCAGCGAGACTCCTTGACCTGAACGCCGGTCGGGGCCGGCACAGCCCCCATGCCGGGAACGGCCTCGCCCACGTGCGACTCGAGCCACTCCAGGAATGCCCCATACGCCACGCTACCGCGCGCGCCCGGGTTGATCCACGGCAGGGGCTTGCCGTGACGACTGGCTTCGCGGAACTGGGTATCGACCGGGATCACGTCCGGCCAGACATCGTCATCGTAGCGATCATGCAGGATGCGCAGGGTGTCGTGGGAGGCGCGTGTGCGACGGTCGAACATCGTTGGCAGGATCACGTATTCGAGACGCTGCTGGCGCGAGCGCTGCACCATGGCCAGCGTACGCAGCATGCGCTCGAGGCCCTTGAGGGCGAGAAATTCGGTCTGCACCGGCACGATCAGGAACTCGGCCAGCGCAAGCGCATTGACCATGGTCACGCCCAGGATGGGCGGGCAATCGATCAACACGTAGTCGTAGTCGTCGCGGATGCGCTCGATCGCGCGCTTGAGCACCAGCCCCATGCCATCGCGCATGCCGATCTGGCGATCGAGGGTGGCCAGCGCCGTCGATGCCGGCATCAGGCTGATGCCGTCGAAAGAGGTAGGATGCACCACGCGCGTGGGGTCGAGAGGCTGGCCGTCGGCGGCCGACTTGAACAGCGAATAGACGCTCGCCCCCGGCGCCTCCGGTTCCATGCCGAAGTAGACCGTCATCGAGCCGTGGGGGTCGAGATCGACCAGCAGGACACGGCGTCCCTGGCGTGCGAGATGACCGGCGAGCGAGACGCTGGTGGTGGTCTTGCCCACCCCGCCCTTCTGGTTGGCGACTGCCCATATCTTCATCGCAATGCTCCTCCGATGGCCGCGCCGATCTGCGTCAGCGGCAGGATAGCTTCCGCCAGGTTGGCCTTGGCGATCGCCGCCGGCATGCCGTAGATGACACAACTGGCCTGGTCCTGGGACCAGACGTGCCCTTTTTTCGCCACCACGTCGCGGGCCCCGTCGGCCCCGTCATCGCCCATGCCGGTGAGAACGACCGCCAGCAGATCGTCCCCGGCCACCCGGGCGGCCGAGGAAAGGGCGAGGCTGACGCTAGGGCGATAGTGTTCGTCGGCCACGGGGGCGCGCAGGTTGAGCTTGTAGGCGCCATGCCGTCCGGCAATCTCGCCGTGTTGGCCGCCGGGGATCACATAACCGAGGCCCGGCCGCAGGATCTCGCCATCCCGGGCCTCGATCACGTCGATGGGCATGGAGTCGTTGAGACGCTGGGCAAACGGTCCGGTGAAGGCCCCCGGCATGTGCTGGGCAATGAGGATCGGCAGGGGAAATCCGGCCGGCAGCTTGCTCAGCACGGCCGGCACGGCCGCCGGCCCGCCGGTGGATGCACCGATCACGACCAGCCCCTGACGGCTGAGAAAGCCGCTCGGTGCCGCACGTTGCTGTCGCGTTCCCGCGGAATACGCGGCGGGTCGTGGCGGCGGGGCCGTCTTCTCCGTGGCCGATCCGGCGGAACGGCCACTCTCGCGCTGAGAGCGCAGCGCCAGCATGCGAACCCGGGAACACAGTCGGCGCCCCGAGCGCGTCAGGGTGTCGTCCGGGTCATCGCCATTCTTCGGGAAGAAATCCACCGCGCCGGCATCCAGGGCGTCGAGGGTCGCCTCGGCACCCGCCTTAGTCAACGCGGACAGCATCAGGATCGCCGTGGGGCAACGTTCGGTGATGCGCCGCACCGCCGAGATGCCGTCCATGATCGGCATCTCGACATCCATGGTCATGATGTCCGGCTTGAGCTCGCAGGCCTTGAGCACGGCCTGGCGGCCATTCGAGGCCTCACCGACCACTTCCAGCCGCGGATCGCTGGAGAACACCTCTCGCAGCGCCCGACGGAAGAACAGGGAGTCATCGACGATCAGAATGCGAATGGGCATGGATCAGGCCACCGATCGCAGGCGTTGCTGGCCGCGGCCGGCATTCCGCCGCACCATGCCGGGCAGATCGAGGATCAGCGCGATATGGCCGTCACCGGTGATGGTCGCGCCGGCAAAGCCTTCCACGATCCGCAGCAGCTCGCCCAGCGGCTTGATCACCACCTCTTCCTGGCCGATGACCGAATCGACCACCAGGGCCATCAGTTGCGCGCCATGCTGAACCATGACCACCTGGTCGGTCTCGGAACGCTGACCGGGTGGCTCGCCCCGCAGGCCGAGCCAGTCGGTCATGCGGAACAGGGGCACGGCGCGGTCCCGGACCGTGATGGTCGCCTGGCCGTCGACCACGTTGACCTCCTTGTCGGCCATCTCGAAGATCTCGTTGACCACGGAGAGCGGCACGGCGTACTTGCGGCCGCTGACGATCACCATCAGGGTCGGCAGGATCGCCAGGGTCAGCGGCACCTTGATGTTGATCTGGGTGCCCTCGCCCATGCTCGAATCGATGCTGATGGTCCCCGACAGCTTGGTGATCGCCGTCTTGACCACATCCATGCCCACGCCGCGCCCGGAAATGTCCGAGATCTGCTCCTTGGTGGAAAAACCGGGGTGAAGGATCAGCTCGAAGCACTCCTGGTCGGTCAGCCGCTCGGCAGCGTCCGGGTCGACGATGCCCTTGTCCACGCCCTTGCGACGCAGGACCTCGGCATCCATCCCCGATCCGTCGTCACGGATAGACAGGCGGATGTGGTCGCCTTCCTGGGCCGCCGACAGCAGCACCGTGCCCGCGCGGGGCTTGCCGGCCTGTTCGCGCGCGTCGGGCATCTCGATACCGTGGTCGACGGCATTGCGCACCAAATGGATCAGCGGGTCGGCCAGCGCCTCGACCAGGTTCTTGTCCAGATCGGTGTCCTCGCCCTCGAGCTCCAGGTTGACCTCCTTGCCCAGGGTGCGCGCGGTATCGCGAACCACGCGCGGGAAGCGGCCGAATACCTTCTTGACCGGCTGCATGCGGGTCTTCATCACCGCCCCCTGCAGATCGGAGGTGACCATGTCGAGCGTGGCGATCACCGAGGATATCTCCTCGTTCTCGAAGGTCGACTTGAGGGTGTTCATGCGGTTGCGCACCAGCACCAGCTCTCCCACCAGGTTCATGATGCTGTCGAGCCGCTCGGTATCCACACGCACGGTGGTTTCGACTGGCGGCTTGTGTGCCTCGGGCGACTTCGGCTTGGCGGCCGGCTCGGCCTTCTTTTCCGGGCCGGCGGCAGCCTTGGGAGCCGCCTTGGCTGCGGCCTGGGGCTGGGACGCCGACTTCGGGGGCGCATCGCTGGCCGGCGCCGCTTCCGACTCGCCGCCGGACGTGGGGGACTTACCCTTGCCATACAACTCGTCGAGCACCGCCTCGAATTCCTCGTCGGTGATCTCGTCGGAGTCGGCGGCCGACGAGGCGGCCTTTTCGGCCTCCGGGCTGGCCTGATCCGGGCTGGCTTGGGGCGTCTGGAACTGACCCTTGCCGTGCAACTCGTCGAGCAGGTTTTCGAATTCGTCGTCGGTAATCAGGTCATCGTCGCCGGCGTTCGATGCCTGTGCGGGAGCGGGGCTCGCCCCTTCCTCGGCGGCATCGAGATCGGCCAGCATGCGGTCGAAGGCATCGTCCTCGGTGGCCACGGGCGTATCGGCGGCCGGCGCGGATTGCTTCGGCTCGGGCTCGGCTTGCGCTGCCGCGGGTGCCGCTGCCTCGGGACGCGCAAGCGCCTCGATTTCCTTGAGGAAGGCCGGTGACACGGCCTCGGGATATTCGCCGGCACGCAACTGGTCGAACATGCCATTGAGCGAGTCGATCACCTGCAGCATGACGTCCATGATCCGGCTGTTCATGCCGATCTCATGATTGCGCAGCAGGTTGAAGGTGTCCTCGGCACCATGGCAGATCTCGACCAATGGATGGACTTCGAGAAAGCCGGCGCCACCCTTGATGGTGTGAAACGCCCGGAACACCGAGTTGAGCCGGTCCGCGTCGTCGGGCGACTGCTCGAGCTCGATCAGTTGCTCGTCCAGGCCATTGAGCAGCTCGCCGGCCTCAATCAGGAAGTCCTGCAACAGTTCGTTGTCGGGGTCGAATGCCATGCTTGCCTCTCAATCGCTCTGTGCCACCCAATGCCGGCTATCGGTATTGGTCACGGTGTTTGCTGCCTTGCCGCTCGGCGGAACACCCGCTCTCGCGGATGGCGACCCTCTGGTCAAGAAACAGGGATCAAAAGCCCAGGCTTTCCAGCAGGTCGTCGACATCGTCCTGATTCTTGACCACGTTGTCGCTGGCGTTCGGGAGCTGCGGCCCGACACCGTCTTCCGCCCGCTCGGCCTGCCTGTCCGGGGCGTTGGCCTCACGCACCGGGGCGGTGATCTGCAGCAGGCCGACCAGCTTGTCTTCCAACTGTTCCAGCAGATCGATGACGCGCATCAGCAACTGCCCGGAAAGATCCTGAAACTCCTGGGCCATCATGACTTCCGTCAGCTGCGCCTTGAGCTGCTCGCCGCGATGGGTGGTCGAGTCCAGGTAACGGGCCATCGAGTCCACCACGCTTCCCAGTCTGGGATTATCGGCCTCACTGGCGACGACTTTAGCCAGCTCGTCTTTGAGCCGCTGCGAGCGATCGACGATCTGATCGGCGATCGGCGTGGCCTCTTCGGTGATCGACAAGGTCCGAGTCGCCGCCTGCTCGGTGAGGGTGATCACGTAGTGCAGACGATCGCGCGCGTCCGGCATCTCCTCTTGGGTGAATGCCCCCAGGCGCTCGTCCTCGGCGAAACTCCGCAGGGTGTCGTGCACCTCGCGGGTCATGCGTCCGACCTCATCGAAGATGTTGCCGGAATAGGCGGCAGTGAGTTCGCCGATCAGGGCCGCCTCCCGGCCGACATCTTCGTTTTCGATCGCGTCGACCAGGGCGCGGGCATCGGCAAGGCGTTTCTCGCGGTCAACGAGCGGCTGGAATTCTTGTGATTCTTCGCTCATGCCGCCGCCTTAGGACTCGACCCGTTCGAAGATCTTCTCGATCTTTCCCTTGAGGGTCGCCCCGTTGAAGGGCTTGACGATGTAGCCGTTGACGCCTTCCTGGGCCGCCAGGATGATCTGCTCGCGCTTGGCCTCGGCCGTCACCATCAAGACCGGCAGGGTCGCCAAACTGTCGTCGGCACGCACCGCCCGCAGCAGGTCGATACCGCTCATTCCGGGCATGTTCCAATCGGTAATCAGGAAGTCGAAATTGCCCTGACGAAGCAGCGGCAAGGCCGTCTGACCGTCGTCGGCCTCCTCGAGATTGGTGAAACCAAGTTCCTTGAGCAGGTTCTTGATGATCCGGCGCATCGTGGAGAAGTCATCCACCACGAGGATCTTCATGTTTCGGTCCATTTTCGCCCCTGGATTTTATGTGTCAGTGCCAGGCATGTTGCCTTGTTCAAAAATTCGGTATTCCAATCTATCGGCCGCGGCGGGAAAAGATTGAGCCCGGTCCGCCGAGGGATCATTGCCAGGCGTTCATCGCCATCTTCAGACGCATGATCGCCTTGTTGTGGATCTGGCAGACCCGCGATTCGCTCACGCCGAGTACCGCGCCGATCTCTTTCTGGTTGAGTTCCTCGACATAATACAGCGACATCACCAGCCGCTCCCGCTCGGGAAGCTCGTCGATGCGCGCGGCGAGATCCTGCTGGAAATGGTTCTCGGCGAGTTCCTCATCCGGACGGCGGCTTCCGTGATCGGCGACGTCGAAGGTTTCATCCTCCTGATCCCCGCCGTGGTCCAGGGAGGTCACGTGCACGTTCGAGGAGTCGCTCAGCGCGGCATGGTACTCGTCGAGAGTGATTCCCATGCGCTCGCACACCTCCGCGTCGCGCGCCTCACGGCCGGTTTCGGCCTCGATCGCGGCGACGGTCTGGCCGATTTCGCGTTGACGACGATACACCGATCGGGGCGCCCAGTCGTTGCGACGCACCTCGTCGAGCATGGCGCCACGGATGCGCAGACCGGCGTAGGTCTCGAAGGAAGCCCCCTTTTCGCCATCAAACAGGCGGGCGGCATCGAGCAGCCCCACCATGCCGGCCTGGATCAGATCCTCGGCCTGGACGTGGGACGGCAGCCGGCTCAACAGGTGGAAGGCTACCCGCTTGACCAGATCGGCGTGCCGGGCAATGAGCGCCTCGGTCGATCCGGCCTGCACGTTCTGGTACATGGCGCGTGCGTTCATAGCAAATTCTCGGGATCCAGATCGGCGTTATTGACCAACCGTTCGACGAAAAACTGCAACTGCCCCTCGGGCCCGCGCGGCTGGGGCCAGTGGTGGACCCGGTCGGCCATGGCGGTGAACGCGCGGGTGGACTTGGCCCCGCCGTAGAGACCGACGACCGTCTTCTGACGTTGCACCGCGCGCCGCAGGTAGTCGTCGAAGGGCACCGAGCCCATGTGCGTCAGCGTCACGTCGAGAAAGCGCTTGGAGGCCACCGCCAGCTTCTCGAACAGCCGCCGCCCTTCGGCGGCATCGCGCACCATGTTGGCGACCACGTGAAAGCGCGTCACGTCGTGATCACGGGAAAGCACCTTGATGACCGCGTAGGCGTCGGTGATCGAGGCCGGCTCGTCGCAGACCACCACGACCACCTCGCTGGCGGCCTGGGCAAACCGCACCACCGAGTCGGCGATACCGGCTGCCGAATCGACGATCAGGGTATCCACCGGCCACTGCATCTCGGAGAACGCCGCGATCAGGCCGGCATTTTCCGCCGGGGTCAGGCTGGCCATGTGCTCCACGCCACTGGCCGCGGGCAGGATGCCGATGCTTTCCGGCCCCTCCAGCATGATCTCGTCAAGCGTGGCCTCGCCGGACAGCACGTGGGACAAATTGCCGCGTGACTGTAGACCAAGCAACACGTCCACGTTGCCCAACCCGAGGTCGGCGTCCATCAACACCACCCTCTCGCCACTGCGGGCCAGGGACACGGCCAGGTTCACGGATACATTGGTCTTGCCCACGCCGCCCTTGCCGCTGGTCACGGCAATCACCCTCACCGGGCGATTGGCCACCGCCTGGCGGGCGCCGGCTGCCTGGTCATGCCCCCCGGGCAAATGCGTCGTCATCCTGCTTGCTTGAGCATCCACAGCGGATCATCCCGGTCGGTTTGTTCGAGTTGCGACTGCCCCATTTCCAGGGCCTGCTTGATCAGGTCGGCGGCCTGAGGGAACCACAGGTCCTCGGGCACCCGTTGCCCCACGCCCGCGCAGATCAGTGGCAGTCGCCGCGGCTCGCCGTCGGTACCGGCGAGCGGTCGCACGAGGGCGGCCAGCCCGCCGCCGAGCAGCACGGTCTCGTCGAGCTTTGTCAGTACGGCGCCGTGCAGGGGCAGGCCGGCGAAACGCTGCTTGACGTCCTCGAGCGCCGGGTACTGGGCATTGGCCGACAGCACCAGCAGCAGCTTGACCGCCGCACCCGCGCCCATCAGGGCCTCGAGCTTTTGCATCATGCGGAAATCGCGCTGCGACATGCCGGAGGTGTCGATCAGCACGAGGTGGCGATCGGACACGGCATCCAGCAACTGGGCCAGATGGGCCTCGTCCCGCGCGATGTGCAACGGCACATTAAGGATACGCGCGTAATTGCGCAACTGCTCCTGGGCGCCGATACGGAAACGGTCGGTGCTGATCAGTGCCACGCTGTCGCGGCCGCGATGCAGCACCGCCCGGGCGGCGAGCTTGGCCAGGGTAGTGGTCTTGCCCACACCGGTGGGACCGACAAAGGCATAGACCCCGCCGGCCTCGACCGGGTCAGCCGCCTCGCTTTCCAATTGCTCGCCAAGCATCCGCAGGGCCTCGACGAAGGCACGCTCGGGCTGGGCCTCCACTGCCTTGCGGCCCAGTTCGCGCGCCAGACCGGAGGGCAAGCCCAACCCCTGCAGGCGTTGAACCGTCGCCACTTCGGCGGGATGCGCCTGGCTGAACCGGTGCCACTCCATGACCGACAGCTGCCGCTCGAACAGGTCGCGCAACTGGGCGACCTCCTCAGTCAACGTCGACAGCTGTCCTTGTGCAGCATCCTGATCGTCGACCAGCCAGTCCCAGTTCGAGGGGGCAGCGGGCTTGCGCGCCTTCGCCGGCTGTTCCTGCGCCTCGCCGGAAGCTGGCCCATTTTCGCCCAAGGCGGCCAGGGCCTCGGAAAAGGCGAGCCGATCCTCCTCCGATTCGCCCGGCTCCTCACCACGCGATT
The DNA here is from genome assembly GCA_024635755.1 of Halothiobacillus sp. Taxonomy (GTDB): domain Bacteria; phylum Pseudomonadota; class Gammaproteobacteria; order Halothiobacillales; family Halothiobacillaceae; genus Guyparkeria. Next base: position 132,880 of record JAGXIF010000036.1, on the reverse strand, counting down.
CCTCGTCAATCGCTGACTCGGCCGGAGCGTCAGACGCTGCGGGTGTGTGCGCCTCGGCTTTTTGTGGCTCGGTCTTCTGCGACCGTTCGGCAAGCATCTCGGCGGTGGTCCGCGGCGGCGAGGTCTGCTCGAATGCCGAGTTCGCCGCGGCTGTCTCCACCGGCGCCGACTTGGCGCCGCCTTCGTTGCGACGTGCCGCCGTGCCTGGCGGGTCCTGCTGTGCCGACGAGCCGCCGGCAATCCGGCTCGCCGACTGCTGGGCGGCGGCCAGCTGGATCGCTTTCTCGTCGAAGTCCATGGCGGCGATCACCTCCACGCCGCCGGCAACCGGCTTGTTGGAAAGGATGACGGCATCGTCACCGAACACGCGCCGCACCTGGCGCATGGCCTCGCGCATGTCACTGGCGATGATTCGCTTTATCTTCATGTTTCACCAGACCCTGATCTGCGTTGGGGTTTGCCGGTCGAGTCGTCAGCCATCGTTCTGGTTGCCGACACTCGCCACCACACGTATTTCTTTGTTGTCCGGGATCTCGTGGTAACTCAGCACGCTGAGCGTCGGGATCGAATGCCGGACCATGCGCGAGAGCCAGGTTCGAATCTGGGGAGCCACCAGGAGGATGGCCGGCTTGCCACTCTGCTCCTGACGCTCGGCCGCATCCCGAAGCGACTTGTGCAGCCGTTCGGCCAGACCGGGCTCGATACCGGGGGCCTGATTCCCGCGCTGGGTACTATTAAGCAAGAGCTGTTCCAACTGAGGATCAAGCGTGATCACCGGCACGATCGGCGCCAACCCGTTGATGTGCTGAACAATCATCCGCCCGAGCGCCATGCGCACGCTCTCTGTCAATTCCGTGACGTCCTGGGTGCGCTGACCCTGAATCGTCAAGGTTTCGGCAATCGTGCGGATATCGCGGATCGGAATGCGCTCGGACAGCAGTTGCCCGAGCACCTCGACGATGGTGGTCATGGGCAGGGTCTTGGGCACCAGGTCCTCGACCAGCTTGGGCGAATTCTGCTTGAGTGTGTCGAGCAGCTGCTGTGCCTGCTCGTAACCGAACAGGTCGGCGGCGTTATCGCCCAGGATCTGCGACAGGTGCGTGGCGACCACGGTGGCCGGATCGACCACGGTGTAACCCAGGGCCTGGGCCTCTTCCTTCTGGCCACGATCGATCCAGTAGGCCTTCAGACCGAAGGCCGGGTCGGTGGTCTCGATGCCCTTGATATCGCCGGAGACCTGACCCGGGTTGATGGCCATGTCGCGGTCGGCAAAGATCTCGGCGGTGCCGATGGGCACGCCGTTGAGGCTGATGCGGTACTCGTTGGGCTTGAGGTCGAGGTTGTCGCGGATGTGGACCGTGGAGACAAGAAAACCCAGATCCTGCGAAAGCTTCTTGCGCACGCCCTTGATCCGCGGCATCAACTGGCCGCCCTGGTTGCGGTCGACCAGCGGGATCAGGCCGTAGCCCACCTCCAGACCGATCAGGTCCACCGGCGGCACGTCGTCCCAAGTCAGCTCCTTGACCTCGGGCTTGGCTTCGGCCGGCGCGGCCTCGGCGGCTGCCTGCTCGGCCACTTCTGCCGCATTGCGCCGCGAGATCAGATAGGCCCCGCCACCGGCGAGGCCCGCCAGCGTCAGGAAGGCCAGGTTGGGCATGCCCGGCACGATGCCCAGCCCCGCCATAAGGCCGGCGGCAATCCCCAACACCCGCGGGTCGGAGAACATCTGCATCTTGACCTGCTTACCCATGTCCTGAGAGGTGGTCACGCGGGTGACGATGATCGCCGTGGCGGTGGAAATCAGCAGGGAAGGAATCGTCGCGACCAGCCCGTCGCCGATGGTCAGCAGCACGTAGGTCTCGGCCGCGCTGCTGAAGGGCATGCCGTGCTGGGCCACACCGATCAGCAGACCACCGATGACGTTGATGAACACGATCAGGATCCCGGCGATGGCATCGCCGCGGACGAACTTGGAGGCACCGTCCATCGAGCCGTAGAAATCCGCCTCGGAGGCGATCTCCTCGCGGCGGGCACGGGCCTGCTCCTGGTTAAGCACGCCGGCATTGAGGTCCGCGTCGATCGCCATCTGCTTGCCGGGCAGCGAATCGAGAGTAAAGCGGGCCGAGACCTCGGAAACGCGCCCCGCGCCCTTGGTGATCACCACGAAGTTGATCACCATCAGGATGATAAACACCACCAGGCCCACGGCATAGTTGCCGCCGATGACGAAGTTGCCGAAGGCCTCGATGACATTGCCCGCCGCGCCCGGCCCCTCGTGACCATTGAGCAGGACCACCCGGGTCGAGGCCACATTCAGCGCCAGGCGCAGCAGGGTGGCGATCAGGATGACGGTCGGAAAGATGGCGAAGTCCAGCGGGCGGCCCACGTAGACCACCACCATCAGGATGATCAGCGACAGCGTGATATTGAAGGTGAACAGGGCATCCAGGCCCAAGGGCGGCAACGGTACGATCACCATCGCCAGCAACATGACGACCATGATCGGCGGGCCGATACCTTCGCCGCGGTACTGGCGCAGGCCCTGCCCCATCCGGGCGAGACTGAAGTTGTTCAGGTCGGGTTTCATTGGCAATCGATCTTCTCGAGCATGCGTTTACGGTTCGCGTGATCAGTCCAGCGGCGGTACATCGAGGTCGTCCGGCACCTCGGGTTCGGGCCGTCCCGGCATGGGGCCGGCGCCACGGCCCGCCTCGCTCACCTGGTAGACATAGGCCAGCACCTGGGCCACGGCGGTGTACAGCGCCGCCGGGATTACCTCGTCGATCTCGACGTGGGTGTAGAGGGCCCGCGCCAGCGGCGGGGCCTCGAACAGCGTCACGTCGTGGGCCTTGGCGATCTTGCGCAGATTGAGCGCCATCTCATCGACCCCCTTGGCAACCACGATCGGGGCGCCCACGCCCTCGGCGTCGTACTTGAGCGCCACCGCGAAGTGGGTGGGGTTGGTGACCACCACGTCGGCATCCGGCACCGCCTCCATCATCCGTCGCTGCGACATCTGCATCTGCGTCTGGCGAATGCGCTGCTTGATCTCCGGACGCCCCTCGGTGTCCTTGAACTCGTCCCTGACCTCCTGGAAGGTCATACGCTGCTGCTTGTTGTGCTGCCAGACCTGGAACGGCACATCGACGAATGCCACCAGCAGCAGTCCAAGCGAGACCGCTAGGAACCCCCAGCCAACCAGCCAGCCCGCGTGCGCCAGGGCCGAATCGAACGGCTGCAACCCCAGGCTGAGAAATTCCGCCTTGAAGGTGAAGAAGACCGCGATGCCGATCCCCGTGATCAAGGTGAACTTGGCGAAGGTTTTGCCCAGTTCCATCAACGCCTTGACGCCGAAGATGCGCTTGAGCCCCGAGATGGGATTCATCTTGGACAACTTCGGTGCCATTGCCTGAGTGGAGAAGTTCCAGCCACCCACCGAGATCGACGCGACGATGGCGAGAATCACGGTGGCGAAGAAGATCGGGACGAACGAGAGAAAGCCGTCGGCGAAGGCATTGGCCAGGCGCGAGAACATCGCCGCCTGGTCGTAGATATCGGCGCGAGGGATGATGAACGACTCGCGCACCACCTCGCCCAGCCCCAGCAGCATCTGGCCGCCGAAGACCAGAAACACCACGGCCGAGCCGACCGTCAACAGAAAGGAGTTGAGCTCGCGGGAACGTGCGACCTGGCCCTTCTCGCGGGCATCGCGTAATCGTTTCTCGGTCGGCTCTTCGGTTTTCTCCTGACCGTTCTCGTTTTCCGCCACCGGCTCACCTCAGGATTTCCGTGATCAGGACAAACGCCTCTTGCACGAACTGTTCCAAATTGGGGAACCACAGGGGGGCCGCGAGAAACATCAGAAAGAAACCGATCATGAGCGTGGCCGGAAAGCCCACGGAAAAGATGTTCATCTGCGGCGCGGCCCGCGTGATCACGCCCATGGCGAGGTTGACCATCATCAACGTCGCGACGATCGGCAGCGCGACCAGCACGGCGTTGATGTACATCCGCTGGCCGAACCAGACGATGGCGCGAAAGTCCTCCGGCGTCAGGCCGATGGGCGAGATCGGCAGGATGCTGAACGAGTCCGCCAGCATCTTGACGATCATCCCGGGCACATTCATGGTCACCATCAGCAGGGTGACCACGATGGTGAGGAACTGCGAGACCAGCGGCACGCTGACGCCGTTCTGTGGATCGACCGTCTGGGCAAAGCCCAGCCCCATGCTCATGGCGATCGACTCGCCGGCAATGATGAACGCCGAGAGCACCAGGGTGAGAATGAACCCCATCGCCACCCCGATCAGGAGCTGCTGGACGATCATGGCAAGGCCGGCAATCGAGAGCGGATCGACGGCGGGGATCTCGGGCACCATCGGGGTGAGGATCAGGGTGACCACCACCGCGATCAACAGGCGAATCCGCATGGGCAGGGCCTGCGAGCCGAAGATCGGTGCCACCATCAGCATCGCGCCGACGCGCACCAGCACCCACAGGTAGGTCACGGCCCAGCCGAGGATCTGGTCGATGGCCAGTTCCAAGGCCGGGCCCTACGAGATCAGCGAGGGGATGTTGTGAAACAGCCGCTCGGTGAAATCAACGATCATCTGCAGCATCCAGGGGGCCGCCAGGAGGATGGCGATTACCACCGCGATCATCTTGGGGATGAAACTCAGGGTCATCTCGTTGATCTGGGTGGCCGCCTGGAACATGCCGATTAGCAGCCCCACGGCCAGCGCCGTCAGCAGGATCGGCATGGCCAGGTACAGGATGACCGTCAGGGCCTGGCGAGTCAGATCAATGACGGTATCGGGACTCATGGGCACCTCGAAAAATCGTCGTGAGCCGCCCGAGTGCAAAGAGCCGCGCAGCGAGCGACGAGACATATCGAGCAGATAGGAGAGGAGCGAGCGAGCACGTGACGCAGCAATCGGGTGGCGCAACAGGTTTTTCGAGGTGTCCTCATGGTCAGCCTCCCATGTAGAAGCTCGACGCGAGCGTTCCCATCAGGAGCGCCCAGCCGTCAACCAGCACGAACAACATGATCTTGAACGGCAGCGAGACGATCATCGGCGAGAGCATCATCATGCCCATCGACATCAACACCGAGGCGACAACCAGGTCGATGATCAGAAACGGAATGAAGATCAGAAAGCCGATCTGGAAGGCGGTCTTGAGTTCGGAGGTGACGAAGGCGGCCATCAGCACCGTCAGGGGGACGTCCGCCGGGGTCTCGAAGTCCGGGTAGTCACCGATCTCCTGATACAGGGCTATATCGGTCTCGCGGGTCTGGTTGAGCATGAAGGTGCGCAACGGCTGCGCGGCGCGGTCGATCGCCTCCATCGCGCCGATCTCCTCGGCCATGTACGGGCCGATGCCCTCGTCGTAGGCGGTCTGGAACACCGGCGCCATGATGAACAGCGTCAGGAACAACGCCAGCCCCAGCAGTATCTGGTTCGAGGGCGTCTGCACCGTGCCGAGTGCTTGGCGCAGGAGGGCCAGCACGATGATGATCCGAGTGAAGGAGGTCATCATCAGCAGCATCGACGGCAGCAGCGTGAGCACCGTCATCAACGCCAGGATCTGCAGCGTCAGGCTGTACTGCTGTTCCCCGCCCTCTCCCTGGGTGAGGGTCACCGCGGGCAGGCCGGTCTGGGCCCAGGCGGGCAGACCGATCGACAGCAACCCCAGGGCCAGCAGCACCCCGGCCCAGAACCGCCTCGCCGTCATTCGGACCCTCCTTTGCCGCGACGGCCGAAGCGGGCCGCCAGTTGGTCCTGGAAGGCCTCGCTGAAACTCGGGTTGCCTTCGCCCCGCTTGACCGGGTCAAGCGGGGGGTCGACCCAGCCCAACGACTCGATCACCCCCTGGCTCACGCCCACGAGCATCTGCCGGTCGCCCACGGCCACCAGGAGAATGCGCTCGCGCGGGCCGACCGACATCTGGGTGAGCACATGCATCGGGTAGTTGCCGGCCCGGGCGTCCAGCCGGCCCACCCGCTTGATCACCCAGACGATCGCGAACATCAGCACCAGCACCAGCACCAGGCTGACCACCAGCTTGAGCAGGTAGCCCGGCGCGAGCGGGTCGATGGCCTCGGCCGCCCGCACCGGGGCGGTCGACAGCAGCAGCGCCGCCCCAATGAATGCACGCATATCCATCAACTGAGCTTGCGCAGACGCTCGGCCGGGCTGATCACGTCGGTCAGGCGGATGCCGAACTTCTCGTTGACCACGACCACCTCGCCGCGGGCGATCAGGGTGCCATTGACCAGCACGTCCAGCGGCTCGCCGGCGAGCCGATCAAGCTCCACGATCGAGCCCTGGTTGAGCTGCAGCAGGTTGCGAATATTGATCGAGGTGCGACCGATCTCCATCGAGATGTTGACCGGCACGTCCATGATCACGTCGAAATTGACGGGATTTTCGCCTTCATCGAGCGGACTGCCGCTCTGGAATTGCTCCATCTGCACCGTATCGTCGGCCGCGCCGGCATCGGCACCGCCACCCCCGCTCTCAGTCTGGGCCTGCTCGGCCATGGCGGCAGCCCAATCGTCCTCGGCCGGCTTGCCGGATTCTTCAGCCATTGTCTTCCTCTCCTGATTGCTTGGCCCCCGGGATCTGCGCCCGCAGGATCTCGTTGGGATGGGCGGCCCGTTCCAGTCGCTCGGGAACCGGCTCTTCTACCCGGATCGCCTTGTTGCCTTGGTAGACGCCCATCTTGCCGTGAAACAGCGGCAGGCCGTCGCTGGCCAGAGTCGAATACCCGGGCATCTCAAAGGGAATCACCTGGCCGACTTCCATCTGGGCGACGTCCTTGAGCGACATCCGCACGTCGGCCAGCTGCGCGGTCAGATCGACCTCGGCAAAACCCAGCTCGCGCTTCAAAGCCTTGGTCCAGCGCTCGTCGACCTCGAGCCGATCACCCTGCATGCCGCCATCGAGCAGGTCGCGAATCGGCTCGACCATCGAGTAGGGCACCACGAAATCGAACTTGCCGGAACCACCCTCGACCTCGATGCGGAAGCTGGAGACCACCACCACCTCGGTGGCCGAGACGATGTTCGCCAGCTGCGGATTCATTTCATGGCTGACCGTCTCGAACATGATCGGATAGATCGGCGCCCAGGAGTTCTGCATCTCCTCGGTCGCCTGCTCGAGCACCCGCTTGATCACGCGCAGCTCGGTGGGGGTGAAATCACGCCCCTCGATCTTGGCGTGCATGCCGAAACCGCCGAAGAAGTTGTCGACCAGCGAGAACACCAGCCGCGACTCCATCATGAACATGCACAGTCCCTTGAGCGGGCGGACATGCATCAGAGTCATCGACGTGGGCACGAACAGCGTGTGGATGTAGTCGGAGAACTTGTTCATCTCCACGCCCTCGATCGTGATCTCGACCGAGCGACGCAGCATGGAGACCAGGCGAATGCGCAGGTTGCGGGCGAAGCGCTCGTTGAGCATTTCCAGGGTGGGCAGGCGGCCACGAACGATCCGCTCCTGGGTGGTGAGGTCGTAGGACTGCGCCTTGTCGGGATCCCCCACCCCTTGTTCGGTCTCGACGTCTCCCTCGTCCACGCCATTGAGAAGCGCGTCGATCTCGTCCTGGGAGAGGATGTCTGCGTCAGCCATAACCGCCTGTCGTCCTGTTTCGCCCTGAGTGGATAAAAGCCCCTCGGCCTGCTGTCACTGCATCAAGAGCTTGGTGAAATACACGTTTTCCACCGGCTGTTCCAGATCGCTGCCCTCGGTGAGGATGCGATTGAGCTCGTCGGTCAGGGTCTGCTGGAGGGCCTCCTTGCCGGCCCGGCTGCGCAGTTCGGCGGCGTCCACTTCACTGAGCACCAGCATCACGTCGTTTATGATCCGCGAGCGCTGCGCCTGGATCATTCCCTCGACCTCGGGGTCCCGGGTGACCATGTCGAGCTTCACCTGCAACACGTTGGCGTCGTTGGGCTTGCTCAGGTTGACGGTGATCGGTTCACCCAGGGAGACGGTGATCGGCGGCCCCTTGGGCGCTTGCTTCTCTTCTTCCGCCACCTGTTCCTCGGTGGCCTGCTCGCCGTCAGCCGATTCCTTGTCGTTGCCGGTCAGCAGCACGGTCGTCACCACCGCAGCAACCAGCAGAATCACCACGATCAGCACCGAGAGAAGGATCACGACCAACTTGTTGCCGCCCTTCTTCTCGGGGGTTGTCTCTTCGCCTTCTGCCTCTGCCATCACCGTTACCTCGATTATTCCGGACCCCGGCCGTTATTGGCCGCGGATTGCGCAAATGACCGCGATTCTCACGCCTTTGAGCGGATATTGCCAATCCTTTGCGTGATCTCCTCGCGAGCCGTCGCGCTCGACGCGTCTGTTCAAGCGAGCCGACCCAGTTCGCGACGCCCACTGGGCTCCCCACTCCGATAGAGCGCCTGATCCGCATGGCGGAACCAGTCCTCGCGGGATTCGCCCTCCTGCCACTGCGCCCCCCCGGTTCGTGCACGCAGCACCAGAAGCTCGCCGCCGCCGACCGGCAACGGGTGCCGATCGAACCAGTCCAGCAGCCGGTCGCTGAGACGACTGGCCCCTTGCCGCGGCGTTTCCGGCAGAATCACGGCAAACTCGTCCCCGCCCAGCCGGAACGCGCTGTCGGTTTGCCGGATACAGCGCGTCAGCCCCTCGGCCACCTTGACCAAAGCCCGGTCACCGACGTCATGGCCGTAGGTGTCGTTGATGCCCTTGAACCGGGTCATGTCGAGAATCAAAAGGCTCGCCTGCCCGCCGTAACGGCTGACGCGGGCATAGGCCTCCTGCAGTTGCATGTCGAAAGCGCGGCGATTCTTCAGCCCCGTCAGCCCATCGTGCTCCGCGGCGATCAGGGCATGATTGAGCAGGCGAAGATTCCGCAGCGGGTAGGCCATCACGTCGAGGATCCGACGGATACAGCCCAGCGTCTCTTCGTTGACCGGGCGGGCGCTGTGCAACAGCAGGCGGCCGAACGGCTGCTCGTCCAGCGACAGAGAGACCGGAATGGTGTGGTCCGACGGCGATGCCTCGCTGCAGACATAGCGCTCGTCGCCAAGCTGCCAGGAAATTGACGTTACCGCCAGCATCCCCTCGGTCTGCTCGCGAGCCACGTCCAGCGCCGCCGAGACACTCACGCAGCGCAGCAGCGATTCCACCAGGGCGTCCCGGCGCGCGTTGATCTCGGCAGGTGAACACGGCAAGACCCTGCGCCGCAGCGACGGGCTCAGCCCGGCAGGACTCTGCCCACAAAGTGATTCGCCATAGGTCTGGTAATAGGCCATCTGATACCCCCTCGAATGTCGTTACCGACACGCCCGATGGACGGACGCGACAGTGCTGACCGAAGGAATGCATCAAGCGTGCCATACCTACATCCACCTCAATGGGAGGCTCGGCGAGACAGCACTTGCGCATACACCTGGTTGCGGGACAGCGCGGTGGTTCGCGAGACCACCCGGGCGATGGTCTTGGGGGCGACCCCTTCCTCGATTAGCGCGTCGATCAACGCATCGGCCGACGCCCCGGCGGGGCTAGCCGAGGCGGCCGGCGGCGGGGGGGCGACCAGGATCACGAATTCGCCGCGGGCCGGGATGCCGCCCTCCTCCAATTGCCGGCAAAGGCTCGCCAGGGTGCCCGAGGCGATTTGCTCGAAACGCTTGGTCAACTCTCGCGCCAGCACCGCCGGGCGTTCACCGCCTAGGCGATCTAGGCAGTCCGCCATGCTTTTGACAATCCGGTGCGGCGCCTCGTAGAAGCTCAGGGTCGCCTCGAGCTTTGCCAAGGCATCCAGCCGCTCACGCCGGCCCTTGCCCTGCGCGGGGAGGAAGCCTTCGAACCAGAACGGTCGGGCGGGCAGCCCGGCAGCGCTCAGCGCGGCAATGACGGCCGAGGCACCCGGAATCGGCGACACCGGCACCCCGGCCTCGACCAGCACCGAGACCAGAATCTGGCCCGGGTCGCTAATGGCGGGTGTGCCGGCATCGCTGATCAACGCCGCCGAGGTTCCCGCCAGCAGGCGATCGCGCAATGCCTGGCTGCGGCTGCGCTCATTGTGCTCGTGCAGCGCGACCAGCTCCTTGCGCACCCCCAGATGATCAAGCAGCACCCGGGCATGGCGCGTGTCTTCGCAGGCGATCAGATCGACACCCCGCAACACCGAAGCGGCCCGCTCCGTGATATCCGCTAGGTTGCCGATCGGCGTGGCCACGACGTAAAGGTGACCCGGCTCCACCCAACGCCCCGGCGCCGCAACCGCATCGTTCTCGCCGCCCTCACCCGCATTCAGACTGGACATTTGGTTATACTCACTCTGCAATTTGTGTCATCGGCCACCCGACCCGCCTGCCGCCGCATTGCCCCGCATTTATCGCGGGCGATGTTGCACGCCGGCCGGGAGCGCACCACCCACTCAGGACAGATGCCGGAGACGGACTGCATGTCGATACGTCAACGCCCCCACCGGGATATCCCCGAGATCACCCCACGACGGCGGCATCTCTACGCCACGGCCGGTCGGACAGCTTGCCTGGCCGCCATCGGCATGCTCCTGCTCGCCGGCTGCGCCCAGATGCCCACCTCGGCGGACAAGAGCGAGCAGGCCGCGGCGCAGGCGCAGATCGATCAGGCGATCGAGCAGGCCGACCCGGCCGCCCTCGCCCGGGCCCGCATGGATCTTTCCCGGACACTGTCGGGCTCGGCGCGTGCCGAACAGCAACTCGCGGCGATCGAAACCACCGTCGACGCCCACGAGATGGCCCTGGCCCGCGAACTCTACCAGCAGGCGGACTCGCAGGGGCTGTGGACGAGCATCGACAGGCGCCGCGCGGACATCGCCCGAGGCGTGGGGCAATGGAGCCAGGGCGAGCGTGACGCGGCCATGCGCACCATCCGCAACCTGCCACTGCCCTTGGGAATCGACGTCGAACGCCGCCGGCTGCTGCTCCTCGGCGCCTTGAACGCCGAGGCCGGCAACCCGCTTGCCGCGATTCGCTATTACACGGCCGTCGACGATCAGTTCAGCGGTCCCTGGCTCGATCAGAACCATGCCCGGCTATGGGATCTGCTCACCCAGCTGGATGCCAACCGCCTGGCGAGTGAGGCCGAACAGGCCGTCGCGCCCGACCTTTCCGGCTGGTTCGAACTCGCCTTGACCTACCGCCGGCAACCGGGCCAAATCGACGACTGGATCGACCGCAACCCGAACCACCCGGCGGTCCAGAGCGGTTTTATCGAGATGCTGACGACGGAGAAGGCGATCCGCGCGATCCGCTCGCCTCGGGCGACGGGTCCGATTGCCGTCCTGCTGCCAGCAGACGGGCGCTACGCCGCCATCAGCCGTGAGATCCGCCAGGGGATCGATTACACTCGGGAGACTGCGGCCATCGCCCCGGACCGCGAGTTGATCCACATCGATTCCGGCACGACCCAGCTGGGCGCCCAGGCGGCACTTGAACAGGCCCAGCGGGCCGGGGCTGCGGTGATCATCGGCCCGCTGCTCAAGGAACAGATGGGCGCGCTGGCGAGCCTACCTGTCGACGGCCCTCTCGTCATCGCCCTCAATGTGCCCACGCAGGGCACGTCCCTGCCACGAGGGGTGATCAGCTACTCCCTCCCTCCCGAACAGGATGCGGCCGCTGTCGCCGCACGCATGTGGACCCAAGGGCATCGGCGAGTCGTGGTTTTTGCCGCCAGCAGCCCGCTCGGTCAACGGGCCCGTTCGGCGTTCATCGAGGAATTCAGCCTGCAGGGCGGGGAGGTTGTCGACAGGGGGAACTTCGCGAGCGACCAGACGGATTTCACGGCCGAGCTTCGATCCCTGCTGCGGGTGCGTTCCAACAATGACGGCCCATTTCAGCCCCGGATCCGCGATGACATCGACGCCATCTTCATCGCAGCCAGTGGCAGCGAGCTCTCGCTGGTGGTGCCGCAACTCGACTATTTCGGCGCCGAGGACCTGCCCCGCTATTCGCTGGGGCTGACCTATTCGGGCAACCGGGACCCCCGCAGTGACGCGGACAAGGATGGCGTGATCATCCCCATCGCCCCCCTGCTGCTCGCGAGCACCGCCGGCCCCGACCACCCCCTGCGCAGCCCCTACGAGCGCGCCCAGCTGGCGGGCTCTCTGCCCCGGCTCTTCGCCTTCGGTGCAGACGCCGCGCTGATGGCGGCACGGGTCGACACCCTGCTCAACGGCGGAGTGATCGCAGGCTTCACCGGCGATCTCTCGGTCACGGCCACCGGCCTAGTTCAGCGCGAACCCCGCTGGGGGCAGTTCCGAAACGGATTGCTGCAGCCGATCGAGCCGGCCCGGGGCGCCGGGATGCCGGCATCCCTGGTTAGCCCCAGCCAGATGAACCAGCCGCCCACGCCGGCAAACGACGGAATGCCGGCAACGTCCTCATCGCAAGCAGGCGAGGAATAAGACCGTCATGTCATCTAGCGGCATGGATACCGTCAAGCAGTGGTGGCACAAGCGCCCGGCACCCTGGACGGGAACGCGACAGTCTCGCGGACAACAAGCCGAGCGGCTGGCGCGACGCCACCTAGAGCGGGCCGGCTTGCAGCACCTGCAATCCAATGCCCGCGCCGGTCGCGGCGAGATCGACCTGGTCATGCGCGAGCGCGACACGCTGGTGTTCGTCGAGGTGCGCGCCCGCAGCCAGGGCGCCCTGGTCACGGCCGCCGAGAGCCTCTCTGCACACAAATGCGCCAAGGTCCGCGAAACCGCCCAGCGGCTGGTCGGTTCACAGGCCGGCTGGCAGTCGATGTATTGCCGCTTTGACGTCATCGCCGTGGTCATCCCCGACGACGACGGTCCGGCGGACATCGACTGGCTGGTCGACGCCTTTTGACCGGGTCATGATCCGCCAGTGATGAGATCCGAAACCATTTGCACGACGCCACGGAAACAACCCGCATGAGCCAGATTCTCGACGGCCTGAAACAACGCATCGGCAACGATCTGGCCGAGATCGGCCAGTTGCTGGAGCAGACCTCGCCCCAGGCGCTGGAGGCCGCCGGCGTGATTCTCACCGCCGTGCTCAACGGCCAGCGGGTGTTGGCCTGCGGGGCACGCGAGCGCAACGACCTAGCCCACTACTTCGCCCGCCTGATGACCGGCCAGTTCGAGCACCCGCGCCCCGGGCTGCCCGTCGCGGCCCTGTCGGACTACCCCGGCGGCAAGGAACCGTTTGCCAAGTCGATCCGGGCACTGGGCGCCCAGCACGACGTGCTGCTGGCGATCGCGCGCCATGACGTGGAGGGCATCCAGCCGGCCCTGCGCGCCGCCCACGAGCGTGACATGCAGGTGGTGGTGCTCTCTGCCGGCTCCGAGGAGTTGATCGCACCGCAGCTGCACAGCCAGGACCGGCTGATCTGCGTGGCCACCGAGCGTCCCGGGATTGCCTACGAGGCGCAACTCAAGATCGTGCACACGCTGGTCGACTTGGTCGACCGCCAGCTGCTGGGCCTGACTGACTGACCATGAGCGCACTCGACGACCTGGACCGCTATCTGGCCGACCGCCTGCCCCCGGGGCGGATCGCGACGGACGCCGGCTCGACCTGGGCCTACGGCATGGATAACAGCCGGGTGCACTGCGCGCCGGGACTGGTGGTGTTCCCCGAATGCCATGCCGAGGTGGTCGAGGTCATGCGGGCGGCCGCGCGGTTCCAGGTGCCGGTGACCACCCGGGGACGCGGCACCGGCACGGCCGGCGGGTCGGTGCCCATCGACGGCGGCGTGGTGCTGGTCACCGACCGCATGACCCGGGTGATCGATTTTCGCCCCGAGGACCGCCTGATCGTGGTCGAGGCCGGCCTGATCAACGCCGAGGTCCAGCGCATCGTCGGCGAAAAGGGGTTTTTCTGGCCCCCGGACCCGACCAGCAACGCCCTGTGCACCATCGGCGGCAACCTGGGCTGCAATGCCGCCGGGCCGCACGCGGTCAAGTACGGCACCACGCGCGAAAACGTCCTCGGTCTGCGCGCGGTGGGTGGCGAAGGGCAGACCATCAAGGCCGGCTCGCAGACCACCAAGGGCGTGGTCGGTCACGACCTCACCCGGCTGCTGATCGGCTCGGAGGGCACCCTGGGGGTGATCACGGAGGCCACGCTCAAGCTGACCCCCCTGCCGGAAACCCGGCGACTGCTCCGCGCCTTCTACCCCGACATGCACGCTGCCTCGGCGGCCGTCTCGCGGGTGATGGCCCAGCCGGCCACCCCCGCGGCGATCGAGTTCATCGACGGCAACGCCCTCGACCTGCTGCGTCGCAACTCGCAGGTCGAGATCCCCGCGGCAGCGGGCGCCATGCTGATGATCGAGGTCGACGGTGACGAGACCGGCATCCAGGCGCTGGTCGAGCGGGTCGTGACAGCGGCCCGGGGCAACGATACGCAGGCCGACATCGCCGTGGCCGAGACCGCCGAGGAACAGGCGCGCCTGTGGGCGGCGCGCAAGGCGCTCTCGCCCACCCTCCGCCAGGTCGCCCCCAAGAAGATCAACGAGGACGTGGTCGTGCCGGTCTCGCGCATTCCCCGCCTGATCGAGACGCTCGACGACATTGCCGCGCGCCACCGGATCACCATCGTCAGTTTCGGCCATGCCGGCAACGGCAACATCCATGTCAACCTGCTGGTCAATCCCGACGACCCAACGGAAATGGCCGCCGCCGATACGGCACTCACCGAGGTCTTCGACGCCGTGCTGGCACTCGACGGCACCCTGTCCGGCGAGCACGGCATCGGTTACGTCAAACGTGACTTCGTCGCCCGCGAGATCCCGGCCGAGAGCCTGGCCCTGATGCAGGGCATCAAGCGGGTGTTCGATCCGTTGGGCATTCTCAATCCCCACAAGAAACTACCGGATCCGCCGGGGTCGAACGCCAGTGACTGACTCTGTGGCAGACTGTGCCCCTGCCCCGACACCGTCCGCCCCATGGGAGGAGATTCCGCCTTGGACCACAGCGTGACCTTTCTCGCCAGCGCCACCATCACCGGCTTCGTCCTCGCCACCCTCCTGTTGCTGATCGACCAGTCGCAGCGACTCGAACGAATCTCCCTGCGACTGCCGGCACTGCTGATCGCCAGCGCCGCCCTGGTCGGTCAGGGTGCCCTGCTCTACCGACTGGGCGTACAAACCGACCCCGCGGCACTCAATCTGACCGTGCTCAATGCCCTGGCGACGGTATTCGGTCTGGCCAGCGCCATCACCGTGATCAGCAGCTTCCGCGAACGGGTCGAAGGCATCGCGGTCGTGCTGCTGCCCATCACGGCACTGTCGGTTTTCCTGACGGTCTTCGTGCCCGAGTCCAACGTGCCCATCCAGACCGGCGAGATGGCACTCGACGCCCACATCCTGATTTCTCTGGCCGCCTACGCCCTGCTCACGCTTGCCGCGCTCCAGGGCGTCATGCTGCTCTTGCAGCACCAGGCCCTGCACGGCCACCAGCCTGCCGGCTGGATCCGGCGTCTGCCCCCCATGGAGTCGGTGGAGCAGCTGATGTTCCGCTTTATCGTGATCGGCTTTCTACTACTCACCCTGGCGCTGGTGACCGGCTTTCTGTTCTTCGAGAACATCTTTGCCCAGCACCTGGTCCACAAGACCGCGCTGTCGGTGATCGCCTGGGTGGTCTTCGCCGTGCTGCTGGTCGGCCGGCACGTGGCCGGCTGGCGCGGCCGAACGGCCGTGCAGTGGACGCTGGCGGGCTTTATCCTGATGGGCCTGGCCTACTTCGGCAGCAAGATCGTGCTGGAGTGGATCCTCGACATTTCCTGAGCGCGCGACCCCGGCTCGAAATCCCTGCCACTTGGCCGTACACTTCCGGCTGGCACAACCTGAAGCGCAATCACCCTTGAACGAGATACCCATCGGTTTTCTCTTCACGGCCTTGGCCGTGTTGATCGCATTGTCCGCCTTTTTCTCCAGCTCGGAGACCGCCCTGATGTCGCTCAACCGCTACCGGTTGCGCCATCTGGCCAAACAGGGACACAGCGGCGCGTTGCGGGCGACCCGTCTGCTCGATCAGCCCGACCGGCTGATCGGCCTGATCCTGCTGGGCAACAACTTCGTCAACATCCTGGCCTCCTCGCTGGCCACGGTCATCGGCCTGCGCCTGTTCGGCGACTCCGGCATCGCCATCGCCACCGGGGCGATGACCTTCCTGCTGCTGATCTTCGGCGAGGTCGCGCCCAAGACCGCCGCGGCCGTCTACCCGGAACGTTTCGCCTTTCCGGCCTCCTGGGTCTACGCCCTGCTGATCCGCCCGATGCGCCCGCTGGTGTGGCTGATCAACTGGATGGCCAACGGCCTGCTCTCACTGGTGGGTATGCACCCCCGCGACCGCGGCTCGAATGCGCTGAGCCGGGCAGAACTGCACACGGTGGTGCGCGAGTCCGGCCAGCGCCTGCCCGATCTTGACCAGTCCATGCTTCTCTCGGTGCTCGAACTGGGCCAGGCGAATGTCGAGGACATCATGATCCCGCGTGCGGACATTGCCGGGGTCGACATCACCCAGGACTGGAACGCCATCCTCGACCAGTTGATCCATGCGCCCTTCAGTCGACTGCCGGTATTCGAGGGATCGGTCGAGCACACCATCGGCATCATCAACGTGCGTCGTCTGATCGCCCCGTTGATCGACCAGAACCTGACGCTGTCCAAGCTCAAGCGCCGCTTGCGCGAACCCTATTACGTGCCCGAAGGCACGCCGCTGACAACCCAGTTGCTCAACTTCCGGCGCCAGGAGCGCCGCTCGGCGCTGGTGGTCGACGAGTACGGTGATATCCAGGGACTGGTCACGCTGGAAGACATCCTCGAGGAAATCGTCGGCGAGTTCACCACCTCCCCCGACTCCGACCACGAGGGGATCACCCTGCAGGACGACGGCCGCTATATCGTGCGAGGCAATCTGCCGATCCGCGAGATCAACCGCGAACTCAAGATCGACCTGCCCACCCACGAAGCCAGCACCCTCAATGGCCTGGTGATCGAACAACTCGAATCGCTGCCCACCGCGGGGGCCACCGTCGAGCTGCCCGATGCGCATATCGAGGTGCGCACCGTGCGCAAACGGGCGGTCGACACGGCCATGATCACCACCTTCCAGCGAGAGGAGACGGAGTAGCCGATGGCGAAGAAAAGCCAAACGGCGTTCGTCTGTCGCGAATGCGGCGCCGACCATCCCAAGTGGAGCGGGCGCTGCAACGACTGCGGCGCCTGGAACAGCCTGGCGGAAATGCGCCTGCCGGGCGGCAAGTCCCTGGCGCGCGAGGCGGCCGGTTACGCGGGCGAGTCACCACGCATCACCGCCATCGGCCAAGTCGAGATCAGCGAAACTGCCCGCCAGTCCAGCGGGCTGGGCGAACTCGATCGTGTTCTCGGCGGCGGTCTGGTGGCCGGATCCGTGGTCCTGCTGGGCGGCGACCCGGGCATCGGCAAGTCCACCCTGCTGTTGCAGACCGTCCTCGGCCTGCAGGACCGGCTCGAATGCCTCTACATCACCGGCGAGGAATCCCTGCAGCAAGTGGCCCTGCGCGGACAGCGTCTGGGCCATGACCTGACCGGCCGCGCCGGCGAGATGACGCTGTTGAGCGAGACGCGGATCGAGTCGATCCTCGCGGCCTGCGCCCAGTCCCTCCCCGCCCTGATGGTGATCGACTCGATCCAGACCCTCTACACCGAGGAGCTGTCTGCCGCGCCCGGCTCGGTCTCCCAGTTGCGCGAGGCCACCGCCCAGCTGGTGCGCTTTGCCAAGCGCCACGACGTGATCGTGCTGATCGTCGGCCACGTCACCAAGGAAGGCGCGCTGGCCGGCCCGCGGGTCCTCGAGCACATGGTGGACACGGTGCTCTACTTCGAGGGTGACCCCGGCGCGCGCTTTCGCGTCATCCGCGCGGTCAAGAACCGTTTCGGCGCGGCCAACGAGGTGGGCGTGTTCGGCATGACCGATCACGGCCTCAAGCCGGTCTCGAATCCGTCGGCGATCTTTCTCTCCCGCCACGAGAAACCCGTGCCCGGCAGCGTGGTGATGGTCACCCGCGAGGGCACCCGGCCGATGCTCGTGGAGGTCCAGGCCCTGGTCGCCGATCACCCCGGCGGCGGCTCACGCCGTCTGACCGTCGGCCTGGACCAGAACCGCCTGGCGATGCTGCTGGCGGTACTGCACCGCCACGGTCAGGTCGCGCTGTTCGACCAGGACGTGTTCCTCAACGTGGTCGGCGGCGTGCGCGTCAACGAGACCGCCGCCGACCTGGCCAGCCTGATCGCCATGCTCTCGAGCTTCCGTGACCGCCCCCTGCCCCAGGGACTGGTGATCTTCGGCGAGGTGGGACTGGCCGGCGAGATTCGGCCGGTGCCCGGCGGGCCCGAGCGCCTGACCGAGGCGGCCAAGCACGGTTTTACCCGCGCGATCGTGCCGCGTGGCAACAAGCCGCCCAAGCCGGTCGAGGGCCTGGAGGTAATTGCCGTTGGCCATCTCGACGAGGCCATCGAGGCGGTCGACACCTTCTGAGCCCGGCTTGGTCGGACGGCCGGCCCACCCGTATAATCATTACCCCAATTGACGAGGCGCGACATGGATTCCGACTCCATCCCACCCCAGATGATCGAGGCCGGCGACCCCTCGGCGATCGCCCAGTACGAGAAGGCGCTGGCCGAGCTCGAGCAGATCGTGGCTCGCCTGGAACAGGGCGAGCAGAGCCTCGAGGAATCACTCAAGGACTACGAACGCGGGGTCGAACTCGAGCGTCAGTGCCAGCAGGCCCTCGACGAGGCCGAACGCCGCGTCAACGCGATCAACGAGCGACCATCCGACGACGCCCATGACGACAGCGCCCCGTTCTGATCGTCGCCCCGTGAGCCACACCGACCGCCGCGATCTGCCATCACCGCCCACCGGTTTCGACGACTGGCTGGCCGGCTTGCAGCGCGAATTCGAAGCGCGTCTGGATGCCGCCCTCACGCCCCTGCTCGACGAGGCGCCGCCTCGTTTGCGGGAAGCGATTCGTTACGCCGCCGTTGATGGTGGCAAGCGCCTGCGCCCGGCCTTGGTATTTCTCGGCAGCCTCCATGGCCACCCATGGCCGGAAATCACTGAGGCACGTTTCGACAGCCTCTGGTCGGCCGCCATCGCCGTCGAGTTGATCCACGTCTATTCCCTAATCCATGACGACCTGCCGAGCATGGACGATGACGCCCTACGGCGCGGCCGCCCCACCGTCCACCGGGCTTTCGACGAGGCGACGGCGATACTCGCCGGCGACGCCCTGCAGTCGCTTGCCTTCGCCGCACTCGCGGAGGCCCCCATCGACGCCGACACCCGAGCCCACTGGATGCGCCAACTGGCCCAGGCCGCGGGCCCGACCGGCATGGTCGGGGGGCAATCGATCGACCTGGCCTTGGCTGGCGGGGGCACCCGTGACCTGGCGGTTCTGGCCGACCTGCACGACCGCAAGACCGGCGCGCTGATCCGGGCAGCGCTGGCGATGGGCGCGCGGTGGGCCGAACTGACGCCGCGCCAGGACCGTCTGGTCGATACCTTCGGCCACCTGCTGGGTCGCGCCTTCCAGATCCAGGACGATATTCTCGATGTCACCGGTTCGGCCGAGGCGCTGGGCAAGACACCGGGCAAGGACGTGGCCGCCGACAAATGCTCCTACGTCACCGTCTCCGGCATCGAAGGCGCCCGATCCGAGCTGGACGACACGGTCCGGTACGCCCATGCCGCACTGTGGGAGCTGGCCACCCTGGGGTGCGAAAGTCAGGCGCTGAGCGGCTGCCTGGATTTCGTCATCCACCGCCAGCACTGACCCATGCCGCTCTCCCCTCGCCAGACGCATTTGCTCGACCTGATCGAGAGCCCCGCCGACCTGCGGGGCCTATCACGGCCCTCGCTGCATGCACTCGCCGAGGAGATGCGCTATGCATTGCTGGCACAGGTCGAGGCGACCGGGGGACACCTGGCCGCGAACCTGGGCGTGGTCGAACTGACCCTCGCATTGCACCGGGTCTTCGACACGCCCGAGGACCGACTGGTCTGGGATGTCGGCCACCAGACCTACCTGCACAAGATGCTCACCGGGCGGCGCCAGTGGATGGCCCACCTGCGCCAGCGAGGCGGCCCGGCGGGCTTCACTCGTCGGACCGAAAGTCCGTTCGACCCCTTCGGGGCCGGGCATTCGAGCACCTCCATCAGCGCCGCCCTGGGCATGGCGCTGGCCGCCGAGCGACAGGGCAGCACCCGCCGGTCCGTAGCCATCATCGGCGACGGCGCGATGACCGCCGGACAGGCCTTCGAGGCCTTGAATCATGCCGGTGACCGGCAAGCCAACCTGCTGGTGATCCTCAACGACAACGAGATGAGCATCTCGCCGAATGTCGGCGCACTCAACCAGCACTTCACCCGGCTACGCAGCAACCCGCTGATCGAACGCCTGCGGCATTCCGGGCAAAGCGCACTGGCCCATACCGGCCCCCTGGGTGAACTGCTGGGCTCCACCCGGGCGAGTCTCCGAGACGGCGTGCGTCACCTGATGGGCACCAGCAGCCTGTTCGAGGAACTGGGATTTCGCTACTACGGGCCGATCGATGGCCATGACCTCGATGCCCTGCTCGACACGCTGGGCAACCTGCGCGAGCAGACAGGGCCAAGACTGCTGCACGTGGTCACCCGCAAGGGGCGCGGACTCGAACAGGCTGAACGCGATCCGGTTCGCTTCCACGGGGTGGGCCAACGTGGCATCAGCCGCGTGGTCGCGCCGGAAAAACACCCCATCGAACCCGCCGCCGCGGCCGGCCCCACCTGGACCGAGGCCGCCGCCGACATCCTGCTGCGCCAGGCAGAGGCCGACGAGCGTATCGTCGCCATCACCCCGGCCATGGTCGAGGGCTCCGGACTGAAGACATTCCAAGAGCGTCTCCCCGAACGGCTCTACGACGTGGGCATCGCCGAACAGCACGCGGTGACCCTGGCCGGCGGCCTGGCCACCGAGGGCATGCACCCCGTCGTCGCGATCTACTCGACGTTCCTGCAGCGCGCCTGGGACCAGGTCATCCACGACATCGCCCTGCAGGACCTGCCGGTCACCTTCCTGATCGACCGCGCCGGGCTGGTCGGCCCCGACGGACCGACCCACGCCGGCAGTTTCGACCTGTCACTGGGGATGAGCATTCCCAACCTGGAAGTGGCCGTCCCGGCCGATCATCGCGATCTCGAGGCCGCCATGCAGGCGGCCATCGGCCACGACGGGCCGGTGATGATCCGCTACCCACGCGATCGCTGCGCCGAAGACCTTGGGGGACAAGCACTCGGCGAAGGGCCACGGTCGCCGCGGCTGCTGCGCCAGGCCGGCGACCCCGGCGAACGGGCGCTGGTGATCGGCGTGGGCAGCATCGCCGCGTCCTTGATGGCCGTCTGCGATGCCTTGGATGCCACCCTGGTCGACCTGCGCTGGGCCAAGCCGCTGCCCATGGAGGCCCTGGAGGCACTCGCTGCCACACACGCCGCGGTGGTGACGATCGAAGAGGGCAGCCGCATCGGCGGGGTGGGCGCGGAGATCGTGCTGCGCCTTGGCGAATCCGGCCTAACGCGCCCCGCCCTGAGGCTCGGCATCGAGGACCGATTCATCGAGCATGGCAGTCGCGCCGAGTGCCTGGCGGACACCGGACTTGATTCTCGGTCGCTGACCGATAATATCGCCGCATTCGTCGACAAGGTGACCAAAAAATGACCACCCAGTCCCAGCTGCCCAGCGGGGGAAGCTACACCCTAACCACGGAAGTGGAGTTTGCCGCCGCGCACCGATTGCACGGCTACGATGGCAACTGTGCCCGGCTGCATGGCCACAACTGGCGGGTGGTGATTGAAGTCACCGGCAGCCGGCTGGACTCGGTCGGCATGGTGGTGGACTTCAAGGTCATCCGCCGCGAAGCGCGGGACATCGCCAAGCGCCTGGATCACAACTACCTCAACGAGGTGACGCCCTTCGACGCGGCCAACCCCACTGCCGAGAACCTGGCGGCCTACTTTCACCAGACACTGGCCGGTTCGTTCAACACCTCCGACTACCAGATCTCGGGAGTCACCGTCTGGGAGAACGCCCGTTCGGCGGTCACCTATCGCCCCTAGAGGGCAATCGTATCCGGCGGAAGGCCAGCGGCCGACGTGCTAGAGTCTAGCGTCCCGGCGGCCGGAGACCGGCCAAATCCGCGAACCCAACCCTGCTAAAGAAACGCCTCATGAACAGCCACGAAATGCCCGACATCCAGTCCAGCCATGATGCGCGCGACATCGCCATCGACCAGGTGGGCATCAAGGCCATCCGCCATCCGATGACCCTGGTCGACGCCGGACAGGAATCCAGCAGCGTCGCCGAGTGCCAGCTTACCGTCGGGCTGCCCGCGGACCAGAAAGGCACGCACATGTCGCGCTTCATCGCGCTGCTCAACGAACAGCCGCTGCGACTGTCCGTCGCCGGCATGGCCGACTGGACCCAGGCCATGGTCGAACGCCTCGAGGCCGTGTCGGGCGAAGCGCATTTCAGCTTCCCCTACTTTCTGGCCAAGGATGCCCCGGTCAGCGGTCAGGCCGCCATGATGGACTACGACGTCACGCTAAGGGGGCACGTCGAACACGGCCGGGCGCACACCTCCCTGACGCTGGTGATCCCGGTCACCAGCCTCTGCCCGTGCTCCAAGGAGATCTCGGCCTACGGCGCCCACAACCAGCGTTCCCACATTACCGTCGAGACGGAAGTCAGTGACCGGAACCTGTCCCTGCGTGACCTGATCACGGCCGTAGAGGCACAGGGTTCCTGCCCGCTGTGGGGGCTGCTCAAGCGGCCGGACGAGAAGTACATCACCGAGTACGCCTTCGACAATCCCAAGTTCGTCGAGGACATGGTGCGCGACGTGGCCAATGCGCTCGAGGACTATCCGGGCCTCAACGGTTTTTCGATCAGCGTCGAGAATTTCGAGTCGATCCACAATCACTCGGCCTGGGCCGTGATCAATCGCCCGGCGCGCTGATCCGGCAACCGGTCTTTTCAGACGTCAAAAAAAGGGGCCTCGTCATCGCGACGAGGCCCCTTTTTTGTCCACATTCACCCGCCCCGCTGGGACGGGCGGCAGATCACTCCAGTTCGGTGTTGAGCCTCGAGAGCACCACACTGCGATCCTGAGGCAAGCTGCCCCCGGCGACATTGATCCGCTCGATACGGATGTCGGTGCCGCCATCGCGGCGCGGCTGGACGTCCAGAGTCAGATGCAGGGTCATGTCGGCATCCTTGTCGATGGTCACGCCGCGCATCACGATCCCTTCGTACAGGTCCTGCGGATAGTCGTGGCGCACCTCGATCTCGCCCGATTCCTCGTCACGGGAGACGGGGTCGAAATTCAAGCGGTCCAGCGCCAGCCCCAAACGGTTCCAGGCGCGCGGAAACGACTGGCTTACCTGGATGTGACGATCTTCGGGCTCGTCGCCGCTAATCACCTTGGAACGTGAGGTGAACTTGCTGCTCAGCATCTGGCGCGATTCCTCGGCACTGTCACCGGAGAGATAGGCGGCCAGTCGCGACATGGTCTCGGCCGTCAGTCCCGAGTCATCCGCCGCGTTGCTGTACTTGAAGGTGGTAGTCTCGTCACCCGGCACGAGGGGCTGGTCGCCGGTCAACTCCCGCTTCTGGCCGGTGACGAATACGAGCGTTTCGTTGTCGGTTTCGCCCCGCTCGATACGCAGCCGCACCTTCTCGATGTGATCCGGCTTGAACAGCGTGTCCTGGGCAATCTTGAGGAAGCTCATGATGGAGAACCCCGTCCCGTCGGCGCTGGCCACGCCGGTCCAGTCGGTCTCGATCAAGCCGACGTTGGGCTCCTGACGGCGAATCGTGTAGCCCTCTTCGCGCAGAAAACCCTGCAACTTTGGCCAGACCGTATCCGGGTCGACGCCCACGGCCAGATAGCGACTTCCCGGCTCTCCCACCACGCGGATATCCGTGCCGGTTTCCAGCACCCCGCCCGACTGGTTCTGGGCCATTTTCTCGGCGCGGGCCGAGGCGATCTGCGGCAGCGCTACGGACCCGCCGGCCGCCGGGCCGGAGAATGCCGGTGGCACCTCCAGTTGTGCGGCGCGATCGACCTCGCGGTCATCACCGCCGAAAAACGGAACGCTGGAGCAGCCGCTGATCGCGCCGGTGGCCACGAGAGCCGCCAGGGTCAGCATCCGGGAGGGGGTGGGGTATCGCATACCTGTTAAGTTCCAGTGTGTCTTGAATGAATGGCTCAGGCCGGCTGCAGGCAGCCGGCTTCGTCAAGCGCCTGCTCCAGTCCCGCCTGACAGAAATCGGCCAGCGGGGTCAGGGGTAGGCGCAGCGTCGGCCCGATCAGCCCCATGCGGTGCAGGGCCCACTTGACCGGGATCGGGTTGGTCTGACAGAAGAGTTCGCGATGCAGGGGGGCCAGCTGTCCGTCGAGCCTATCGGTCGCCTCGATGTCCTTGGCCAAGGCGGCCTCGGCCATTTTCGCCATCAGGGCCGGGGCAGCGTTCGCGGTCACCGAAATGCTGCCCTGCCCGCCCGAAAGCATGCAGGCTGCACCCAGGTTGTCCTCGCCGCTGTAAACGGCAAACCCTTCCGGCCGGCGGCCCATCAGATCACGCATGCGCTCGATCGACCCGGTGGCCTCCTTGATACCGGCAATCCGCGGATGCTGAGCCAACGCCAGGGTGGTCTCGGGGGCCATGTCCACGGCCGTGCGGCCGGGCACGTTGTAGAGAATCATGGGCAGGTCGACGGCATCCGCGATGGTGCGGAAGTGTTGCTCGAGACCTTCCTGCGTGGGCTTGTTGTAGTAGGGGGTCACGGACAGGTGGGCATCCGCACCGGCCGAATGCGCGCCTCGCGCCAATGCCAGGGCCTCCCGCGTGGAATTGGCCCCCGTGCCGGCGATCACCGGCAGACGGCCGGCTGTCAGGTCCACCGTGGCGCGGATCACGGCAATGTGTTCTTCGTAATCGAGGGTCGCCGACTCGCCGGTGGTGCCGACCGCGACGATCGCGTGCGTGCCGGCGGCAACATGCCATTCGATCAGGCGTTTGAGACCGACATAATCCACTGCGCCATCTTCATGCAATGGGGTGACTAGGGCCACCATGCTGCCGGTAATCGTGTTCGCCGCCATGTCGCCTCGCGTGCTGTTTCGCTGAAGGTATGAGTCGTGACCTGCCCTGCCCGCCGGGCGTGGCAAGACCACAATCTTGCATAGTAACGGCAAGTCTCAATCCGAGACAAGCCGCATCCGCCCGGGGCCAGCTGCGTCACGGGTTTCGCCACCACGGTGCGGTGAGCGACTGCTATATTGGTTTGAATCATCCCCGGCCAGCCCGACCTCATCGGCGACCGGGTCATCAACAAGTCATCAACCGACGGTTATCTCTCAAGCCATGAGCACCAGCCCCAAAGCCCAGCCTGCCCCGCGAGAGGGCGACCCGGCCCCCGCCTTCGAGGGACGGACCACGGAAGGACAGACTGTTTCGCTTGCCGATTTCGCCGGTCACCCCTTCGTGCTGTACTTCTACCCGCGCAACGACACCCCGGGCTGCACCACCGAGGCACGCGATTTCCAGGCCGACTTGCCGACGTTCGAGTCGCTCGGCGCACGGGTCGTGGGGGTGTCGAACGACGATGCGACCAGTCACCGCAAGTTCTGTGACAAGCAGGGCCTGAGCTTTCCCTTGATCGCCGATACCGATCGCACGGTCAGCCATGCCTTCGATGTGCTGCGCATGAAGAACATGTTCGGCAAGCGCTTCGAGGGCATCGAGCGCAGCACCTTTCTGATCGATGGCGATGGCGTGGTCCGCGGGGCCTGGCGCAAGGTCAAGATCCCCGGGCACGTCGACGAGGTGCTCGAAGCCGTGAGGAATCTCTAACAACTTGGGGGGCGAACGTAGGGCGCAACCCCGAATGCGGCGCCACCTCGTCCCCAGCCATGCGCCAAGCGCCATCAACAACCGGGAAGCCACGCACCGATGATCAACCAGACTCGCCAGAATCGCTGCCTGTTCGTGCTCGACACTAACGTCCTGATGCACGACCCCACCGCGCTCTATCGCTTCATGGAGCACGACATCTACCTGCCGATGATCGTGCTCGAGGAACTGGACGCCGGCAAGAAGGGGCAGTCGGAGACCGCCCGAAACGTCCGCCAGGTAAGCCGTTTTCTCGACGAGATGCTGACCGATGTCGACATCGACACCATCGACGAGGGCCTGGCCATCCACACCGTCCTCAAGGAGCGCGAGGAACACACCGGCACACCCACTGGCCGGCTGTATCTGCAAACCCGCGAAGAAAAGGGCGACCTGCCGATCACCCTTCCCGGCAGTCAGGCGGACAACCAAATTCTGGGCATCACGCTGGCCCTGAAGAAGAAGATCGAGGACCGCGAGGTGATCCTGGTGTCCAAGGACATCAACCTGCGCATCAAGGCCACCGCGGTGGGCCTGCGGGCCGAGGATTACCACAACGATCAGGTCCTCGATGATGTCTCGCTACTGCACACCGGCCACGAGATCCTGCCGCCGGCATTCTGGGAAAGCCACGCCGACTCGCTGGAATCCTGGCAGGAAGGAGGCCGATCGTTTTATCGGATCAAGGGCGCGGACACCGAAGACTGGTACCCGAATCTCTATCTGCATCTGCAGGATCCGGCCCCGTTTTCGGCGGTGGTGCGCCGAATCGACGCGGACGACACCACCGTCCTCGAAAGCATCACCAACTACGAGCAGGATCGTCACGCGGTCTGGGGCATCACGGCACGCAACCCCGAACAGAGCTTCGCGCTCAATGCCCTGATGGACCCGGATATCGACTTCGTCAGCCTGCTCGGCCAGGCCGGCACCGGAAAGACCCTGCTGACGCTGGCCGCGGCACTGACCCAGACGTTGGATCAGAAGGCGTTCAGCGAGATCATCATGACGCGCGTGACCATTCCCGTCGGCGAGGACATCGGCTTTCTCCCCGGCACCGAGGAAGAGAAGATGACCCCTTGGATGGGCGCACTGATGGACAACCTCGAGGTGCTGGCCAAGACCGACGGCGGTGGCGGATCCTGGGAGCGGGCGGCCACCAACGACCTTCTGCAGTCGCGCATCAAGGTCCGCTCGTTGAACTTCATGCGCGGTCGAACCTTCCAGAACAAGTTCATCATCATCGACGAGGCCCAGAACCTCACGGCCAAGCAGATGAAGACCCTGATCACACGCGCCGGGCCGGGCACCAAGATGGTCTGCCTGGGGAATATTGCGCAGATCGACACGCCTTACCTAACCGAGACCACCTCCGGGCTGACCTTCGTCGTCGATCGCTTCCGCGGCTGGCCGCATGGCGCACACGTCACCCTCACCCGCGGGGAGCGCTCGCGGCTGGCCGAATTCGCCGCCGAGGTGCTCTGACGGGCACCACCGCGCGGGCCCGGCCACCGCCCCCTGATCGGTAGCCTTGGCACCAATCCATGGCCAGATTAAGCACCTTTATCAGAGGTAAATTAAACAAGTTTGTAAGCATGTACTAATGCGCAGATAATCGATTGGCTTGAATCCAAATCTCACAGGGAGAGTCAACAATGCGTAATTTCCTAAAGGCATCCATCCTCGGTGCCGCCATCCTGTCGCTGTCCGGCTGCGGCTTTTTGTCCGTAAAGGACGATCTCGATCCGAAGGCCATGGACATCTACATGGAGATGTATGACAAGTTCGTCGAGAGCGGCGGCGACCTGGGTGCCGCCACGGTCTGGCACATGGAAGTCGACGAAGGCCTGACGCCGGACGACATCAAGATGAGCATCGAGTCCGCGTCAGTCGGCTCCGGCCTGGCGAGCGTGGGCGAGATGCCGCTTTCCAAGCAGCTCGAGCTCGAGACGGGCGAAGAGCAGCGCTACCTGATGATCTATCAGTACTGCAGCCCGCAGATCGCCCGCCAGGCCGTCGACTTCAGCCCGTACTTCTCCGCCTACCTGCCCTGCCGCATCGCCGTGGTTGAGGACCGCGAGGGCCGCTACCATCTCTACGGCCTGAACATGGACATGTTCGTCCACGGTGGCAAAGAGATGCCGCCGGAGTTCAAGAAGGGCGCAGTGCACGTCCGCGACACCATTTATAAGATGATGGAAGCAGGTGCCAGCGGCGGCTTCTAAGCCTCCTTGACACCTAGCCCCGCCAGTACGACGGGGCAGCAAGCCCGGCCGGGATAATCCCGCGCCGGGTTTTTTTCGTTCCACGAGACAGACTCACGGCCCGGCGAGCGCCTTGTCATCATCATGCACCGCAAGCCTCGCCCCCGCCGACAGACCCGCGCTCGCCTGCCGCTCGCGCAAACGAAAAATGCCCGCCAGGGGCGGGCATTCGGGGAAGGGCTTGAAGCGAGGCCGGGGACAACCGACGACCTATCGTGGAGACAAGCAGCCAGATCGGCCCTCAGATCTCCTCGCCATTGGCCGTATGCTGGATCACCTCGAGGTCATGCATCGGGCTGCTCTCACGGCAATAGTGACGGGAGAACTCCAACAACTGCTCCATCGCCGGCAGGCGGAACTTGTGGCGCTGACGAACGAAGGAGAAGTCGCGGAAGAGACGCGGCGCCAAGGGCACCGCGGTGAGCAGCCCGAGCTTAAGCTCCTTGGTGATCCCGGCCGAAGACATCACCGACAACCCCATTCCTGCCTCGACCGCCCCCTTGATCGCTTCGGGACTGCCCAGCTCCATGCAGACATCCCACCCCTCGGTCAGGCCCTGCTCGTTCATGTAGTTGATCACCACCTCGCGGGTACCCGAACCTTCCTCGCGACAGATGAACGGGTAACCGGCCAGCTTCTCCACCGGCATGCCCTTGTCGGCATAGGCGGCTAACTCGTGCTCGGGCGGCATGATCACCACCAGCTCGTCACGACGACAGGTCTCCACCAGCAAGTTCTTGTTGGTCACGCTGCCCTCGACCAGTGCCAGGTCGACCACGTTGTGCTCGACCATCGAGACCACCGACTCGGTGTTGCCGACCTTCAGCCGAACGGAGAGATCGGGGTGCTCCTGGCGGAAGTTGCCCAACAGAGCGGGCAACATGTTCTCGGCCACCGTCATGCTCGCGCCGATATTGAGCGACCCGCCAACCTCGCCGGTCATCTCCTTAACCCGACGATCCATCTCGTCGTAGAGCTCAAAGATGCGTTCGGAGATCTCGTAGACCGTGTGACCGACGTCCGTCAGGGTGACGCGATTGTGCGTGCGATCGAACAGCCGCGTGTCGAAATGCTCCTCGAGTTGCCGCACCTGGAACGTAACCGCAGGCTGCGTCATGTGCAGCGCCTCGGCCGCCTTGGTAAAGCTCAGAAGACGAGCAACGGTATTGAAAACCTTCAGGCGTCGGTCAGCCATTGATGAGTCTCTGATCGGGTTGGCGATAAGTGAGACCAAAGAGTGTATCAAGCGACCTTGTGCTTTGCGACCAGCATGCTGGCGCCATATCGGCGCATCGTTGGCTAACATTCGGACTTTTCACGCCCCCCCAAGCGGTTTATGCTCGACAGGCCCTGTGCGGAAACCCAATCAGCTTGGAACATCAAATCATGCAAGGAATCGCAAAACACCTCTTCGGCCGTCTTCGCCCGCTCGCCATCGCCGGTCTGTGTCTGGGCATGCTGGCGGCCGGACCAGCCTCGGCGACCACCATCTACAAGTCGGTCGACGAGAAAGGCAATGTCCAGTATTCGCAGACCCCACCCAAGGATCGCCCCTCCGAGACGCTGGACACGGGCCACACCGCGGCACCTCCCGTGGCAGAACGGGCCGTGACCGACGATGCCGGCACCGGTGCACCGGATGACAAGGCGGTCGACCCGGCCACCGAGGTAAAAGTGGTCGACCGGGAGCAGGCGCGAGAGACCTGCCGACAGGCGCGCGAACAGCGCGAATCCATCGCCGACGCCGGCAACCAGCTGATGGTCCAGGACGAGGAAGGGAAATATCAGCCGATGAGCGAGGCCCAGCGGACCGAACGTATCAAGCGACTCGACGCGATCATCGAAGAAGCCTGCACCGCCGCCGGCGAGGAGTAACCCCCCGGCGTCATCCCGCCACCGCCTCTCGAGGCCGTCATCGTGAGCGGCTTCGCCTTGGCATCCCGCCGACCGCTCGACGGCCAGCCGAGGCTGCCGGTACAATCCCCGCCATTCCCGTCGCGGCATGACGGCGTGCAGGGGCACAACGGGCGACCAAATCAGTTCTATTCGCCATACTCACGCCACCCGCGGCCCAGCGATCCGCCCAACCGCGGCGTGGTCGTCATGCCTGCCGAATCACCTGTCAGTTCATCCAAGCGAGACCCCCATGCGAGCCAGCCAATTCGCCATCAACACCATGAAGGAAACCCCGGCCGAGGCGGAAATCGTCAGTCACCAGCTGATGTTGCGCGCCGGGATGCTGAAAAAACTCGCCTCGGGGCTCTACACCTGGTCGCCTCTGGGACTGCGGGTGTTGCGCCGCGTCGAGGGCATCATCCGCGAGGAGATGGATGCCGCCGGCGCCCTGGAATTGCTGATGCCGGCAGTACAGCCGGCCGAACTCTGGGAGGAATCCGGTCGCTGGCAGCAGTACGGTCCGGAATTGCTCCGCATGACCGACCGCCACGGCCGGGACTTCTGCTTCGGGCCGACCCACGAGGAAGTCATCACCGACTACGCCCGGCGCGAGCTCAAGAGCTACCGCCAGCTGCCGGTGAACTTCTACCAGATCCAGACCAAATTCCGTGACGAGATCCGGCCGCGATTTGGCGTGATGCGCGCCCGCGAGTTCATCATGAAGGACGCATATTCCTTCCATGCCGATGGCGACTCGCTCGAGAAGACGTATCAGGGCATGTATGCCGCCTATGGGCGCATTCTCGATCGCATGGGGTTGGCCTGGCGTGCCGTGGTCGCGGATACCGGGTCGATCGGCGGCAACGCCTCGCATGAATTCCACGTCCTGGCCGACTCGGGCGAAGACGAAATCGCTTATGCGGTCAACGGCGACTATGCCGCCAACGTGGAGATGGCTCCCACTTTCCCGGCCGACACGCCACGCCCGGCGCCCGACACGGAGCGGGCCGAGGTGGCCACGCCCGACGCCCGACGCATCGAGGAGGTGGCCACACAGCTCGAGGTCGCGGCCCATCAGACGATCAAGACCCTACTGGTGGTGGGCACCGAAGCCCCGGCCGTCGCCCTGGTTCTGCGCGGCGATCACAGCCTCAACGAGATCAAGGCGACCAAGCACCCGGCCATCGCCGATCCGCTGACCTTTGTCGACGAGGCACAAGCCCCCGCCCTGACCGGCGCCGCGGTCGGATCGATCGGTCCGGTCAGGCTGGATATCCCCGTGATTGCCGATCACGCCGCCGCGCAGTTGGCCGACTTTGTCTGCGGCGCCAACCGCGATGGCTATCACCTGACGGGGGTCAACTGGGGTCGTGATCTGCCGGAGCCGCAGACCGCCGACCTGCGCGAAGTGGTCGCGGGCGATGCGGCCCCCGACGACCAGGGAGAGTTGGCCATCTGCCGCGGGATCGAGGTGGGTCACGTCTTCCAGTTGGGCAATAAATACAGCCAGGCCATGGGCTGCGAGGTGCTGGGCGAGGACGGCAAGCCGCTCACACCGCTGATGGGCTGCTACGGCGTGGGCGTGTCGCGCATCGTCGCGGCCGCGATCGAACAGAACAACGACGAGCGCGGCATCATCTGGCCCACGCCGATCGCGCCGTTCTCGATCGCGATCGTGCCCATCGGAGCGAACAAGAACGCCGCGGTCTCGGAAAAGGCCGACGCGCTCTACGCCGAGCTGCGCCGACGCGGCGTAGAGGCAATCCTCGACGACCGCGGAATGCGCCCAGGCGCGGCCTTCGCCGACTGGGAGCTGATCGGCGTGCCGCTGCGCGTGGTGATCAGCCCACGCGGACTGGAAAGCGGCCAGATCGAAGTGCGACGCCGCGATGCCGCCGAGAGCGAGGACATCCCCGCCGACACCCTGTTCGACTGGATCGACGCCCAGCTGGGTTGATCCGGCGGCAGGACGACCCCAGGCAGCGGCGAGCCGTTTCCTTCCTC
Source organism: Halothiobacillus sp. (assembly GCA_024635755.1). Classification (GTDB taxonomy): domain Bacteria; phylum Pseudomonadota; class Gammaproteobacteria; order Halothiobacillales; family Halothiobacillaceae; genus Guyparkeria. The sequence goes on along the minus strand of JAGXIF010000036.1, from coordinate 100,742 downwards.
GCTCAGTCGTCCGGCAACTCGATGCTCACCGCCTGCCCGGCACGCCAGTCGAGCCCGTCGGTGTCGAGCAACACGCCCAGCCGGTAACGCAACCGGTCGTCCTCACCATCCTGGACACGAATCGCTTCCACGACGCCATCCCGACGCTCGCCGCCGCGGATCACGACCAATCGATCACCCAACTCGATGTCACCCAGACGGTCCGCATCGATCGCGGCCGAGGCCAACAGCCGGTCGGCCCGCGCAATCTCGATCAGCGTCGGCGGGCTCAGCCGCGGCGAGACCACCTCGCCTACCGCGGCATTGACGGCCAGCACCCGTGCAGCGAACGGCGCTTGCAGTTGGGCGTGCTCACGTTCCCATGCACGCAATGCGGTCTCGGCCTGGGCACGGTCGCGTGCGCCTTGGGCCTTTTCCCGCGCGATCACCGCCAGCGCGCGCTCCGAATCCGATCCGACGGTGCGGTCGTAAAGCGCTTGGACACGCTCGGCATCCCTGGCGGCCTCCTCGGCGGCCAGGCGCAGCCCTTCCAGCCCCGCGGCGGCCATGCGGCGCCGCTGGTCGAAAGGCGTCCGATCGAGGGAGAGCAACAGGGCACCGGCCTCGACCCGCTCGCCGGCACGCACCGGCAAGGCGTCGATCACACCGAAGACCGGTGTCGACAGCGACACCCGCTCGGCAAAGGTCAACTGCCCCTCTACCTCGGCGGCCCAAGCGGTGCCGGCAACGCCGGTGGCCAGCAGAGCGGTCAGCGCGAATGACGCCGGCAGTCGCCGCGCGGTTCCGGGTACGATTCTCCTCATGACGTTTCCTCCGTGACGTTCTCGGCACCGGTCTGCGGCTCGCCCCGCAGCACGGCCTCCAGCGACCGGTTGGTCAGCAGGGCCAGTTCGGCCCAGCGCATGGCCAGGGCGTAGGTAGTCTGCATGCGCTCGAGCTGGGCCATGGACATCTCGGCCATGGCGTCCCCCAGGTCGGCGGCCTTCTCCATCTGGTAGAGGGTCTGGTTGCGCATGAAATTCAGTTCGGCGTAATTCTCCAAGGCAAGGATGCGCTGCTGCCCGGTCGACTGCTGCAGGCGAATCATCTCCACCAGCTCGGTCGCGTAACGACGGATATTCGCCTCCCGCTCGGCCATCTCGGCCACCGCCGCCATGCGGTCGGACTGAGCAACACCAATCTCGGCGTTGCGTGCGCCACCGCGGAACAGGGGAAATTCCAGATACACCCCGGCCCGGAACGGGTCCCGGGTCGCGCCTTCGCGGGTGTAGTAGTCGGCATTGACCTCCGCGTGCACGCTCGGCAGGTTGCCGGAGCGGGCCGCGGCCAATGCCGATTCGCTGCCCTGCCGTTGGCGACGCAATGCTTGGAGGACGAGATCCTCGCTCAGGGCCGTCTCGATCAACTTGCCCACGGCCGGCACTTCTCGCTCGAACAGCGCATCGAGACGGGGGGCTTCGAGATTGCGGGGCAATTGTCCCGGCCGACCGGCCACTTCGGCCAGGTGCCGCCGACTGAGTCGGCGATCGGCATCCGCGCGCGCGCGCTCGAGCATCACCGCCTGATAGTCGCGCTCGAAGACAGCGATGTCGTAGTCGGAGGTCTGACCAAGCTCCCGCCGATCGCGGGCGCGGTCGTAACGGATGAAGAGGATGGCCATGCGCTCGTTCAGCGCCTGGTAGCGCTGGTCGGCCAGAAGCACGTCAAAATAGGCTTGCAACACCTTTAGGCGCTGGCGCTTCTCTTCCGCCAGCAGCGCCAGTCGCTCGCCTTTCAGGCGTGCCTCGGCGGCCGCCTCGCGCGAGCGCTGGCGGCCGAAGTCGAACAGCTTCTGCCGCAGTGACAGGCCGGCACGATGGTCGTCGTGCTGATCGTTCTCTACCGCCAGCTCACCCGGTTCGACGTAACGAAAACGCCCATCGACGGAAATCTGCGGCCGATTGGTCGAGCGGGTCAATTGTCGCTCGGCGAGTCGGCGCTCGTAGCGCGCGCGCGCGCCGACCACCGCATATTGCCCGCCCAATGGCAGGGAGAGCACATCGTCGAGCGAGAGGGTGTCCGACAACGGGGCGGGGGCAACCAGCCCATCGGCGTCGACCGTCGGTGGAGGCGGCAGGGCATCCCCCGCCATCGCCGGAATGGCCATCAGGCCGGCCACCCCAGCCAGGATCAGGCCTGGCCATCCCCCGGGCCATACCAGGCCGAGTGCCCCGGCCTCGAAACGAGATCGCGCCGTTGTCATCGCTGCCGCCTCCCTGCCTGTTCATGCCGGGCCGATCGGCGACCCGGCCCATGTCATTGCTGCTTCTTGAACTTGAAGAAGTTCATGCCCGGTTCGTCGTACGTGCCCGAGGCGACGAACTTCATCAACTGCAGGAACTCCTCGGGCGACTGGGTCGGCCCCGTGTAGCGCAACGCCGGCTCACCCTGCGTGTCGAAGAAGATCATGACCGGGGTCGCTCGCACGCGGTGCTTTTGGAAGGCAAAGTCCTTTTCCTTCATCTGCTCGCCGCCGGGGGCGGTCATCATGACATCGCCCTCGATGTCGATGCTGACCGTGACAAAGTGCTCCTTGAGGTACGCCTGGACCGCCGGATCGGTGAAGACCTGCGTCTTCATCCGGTGGCAGAAGGGGCATTCGTCCATCTCGAAAAAGGCGAACACGCCGACCTTGCCTTCCTCACGGGCCGCCGCCACGTCGGACTGCAGATCCTTGAACGGGTCATCCCAGAACCCTTCGAGTTCCTGGGCCTGCAAGGGGGCAGCCGTGGCAAACGCCACGGCCATTGCGGCCAGGCCGGACAGCAGCAAACGCATCGGGCGAATCATCATTCAGCACTCCTTCGTTGAATCACCGGCAGAGTTGGATCAATAGCTTTCTAACTAAATTTAACACTACAGGGCGGATTTTGCGCCCAAAATCGATCTAGCGACCCTGCTGCTGGCTACTGAGCATGTTTTCCAACACCTCACGGCTGACGGGCCCTAGGTATTCACCCACCACCGTGCCCTCCGGGCCGATGACGAAGGTCATGGGGACCCCCTCGATATAACCGAGCACGCTCGCCTCCTGCGGCGAGACATTGATCACGGGATAGGTTACCCCGTGCTTGCCGACAAACTCGGGCAGCCGCTCGGCATCCCGGAACATGTCCAGGGACAGCCCCCAGACGTGCACCCCATCGTGCGCCTCGTGGAACGCCTGCAACACGGGCAACTCCTTGACACACGAGGGGCACCAGCTCGCCCAGACATTGATGAACACGATGTCGCCGCGCAGGTCGGCCAGATTGCGCACCTCGCCGTGGATATCGGCCGCCTCGAGTTCGATCGGCATATCCCGCGGCGAAGCGACCGCCGCGCCACCGGTCACCAGCCCCGCCCACATCACGGCGCTCGCAGTGAGTATTCCCATCATCCATCGTCGCGACACGGGGCACCTCTCTACCTGTGAATCGGCCGGTTTGCGGGCCTCCGGACAAGGCCCGAGGACGGGCTGGATCGAAGACCACCCTGCAGCCGAGGTTATTGCTAAACTGACGACTCGGCAAGCAGCCTGCATGCCCCCAAACGACCCGCTGACAACCGGAAATCTCGTGGACATCCTGATCCTTTATTACAGTCGCAGCGGCCATACCGAGAGCCTGGCCCGGCAGGCCGCGCGCGGCGTGGAGCAGGTCGAGGGGATGGCCGCTCGATTGCGTCGCATCCCCTGTCCCGATGACCGGCAACCCCACGAGGGCGACCCGAAAGTCAGCCTCGATGATCTGCGCGAATGCCGCGGACTGCTGCTGGGGAGCCCCACCTACTTCGGCGGCATGGCCTCGGCAGTCAAGCGTTTTCTCGAGGACACCAGCGGCCTGTGGTTCCGGGGGGAGCTGACGGGCCGGCCAGCCGCGGTGTTCACCTCGACCGGTTCGATGCACGGCGGCCAGGAAACCACGTTGCTGTCGATGATCGTGCCCCTGATCCATCACGGCATGCTGATCACCGGCATTCCCTACCAGCAGCCGCAACTGGCGCACACCCAGACTGGCGGCACGCCATACGGGGCCAGTCACACCAGCAACGACCACTCCACCCTCAGTCGCGACGAACGCGAACTGACCCGTGCGCTGGGCGCCCGGGTAGCCGATATTGCAAGGCAGCTGACATGAGGTGGCCGACGCAGACCGACGAGGGCCTCTCGATGCGCCCCCTGCAGGTGATGCTCGTCGCCCAGTTGGCCATCATCGCCGGGTATCTCGGCCTGGCCGCATTCGGCACGGCGGAGATCCGCCCTGATCCGGTGACCACGGTGCTGATGCTTCTGCCGGCGATCTCCGTGATTCCGGGGCTATGGCGCGGCCATTACAAGACCATGGTATGGGCAGCGCTCTTCGACCTGTTCTACCTTCTTGTCTCAGCCACCGACGCCTGGACGGTGCCGGGCGACCGCGGCTGGCACGTCCTGATCGCCCTGGCGGCCACGATGGGCTTTCTCGCCGCCTGGCGCCACAGCAACAAGCGTCGCCGACTGCTCAAGTCGCGGCGACACTGACCGTGCCCCCTAACCATTCGACGGACCCATTGAAAACCAGAGGACTGACCATGATCGACAAGTGTCTGTTTCCCGCCGCCGGGTACGGCACCCGGTTTCTCCCCGCCACCAAGGCGATGCCCAAGGAGATGCTGCCGATTCTCGACCGCCCCCTGATCCAGTACGGCGTGGAAGAGGCCTTCGAGGCAGGAATGACCCAGATGTCGATGGTCACGGGGCGCGGCAAGCGGGCACTGGAGGATCACTTCGACGTCAACTACGAACTGGAGCACCAGATCCGGGGCACCAAGAAGGAATCCATGCTCGCCTCCATCGATCGATTGATCGAGCATTGCTCTTTCTCCTACACCCGCCAACTGGAAATGCTGGGCTTGGGGCACGCCATTCTCACCGGCGAGCGCCTGATCGGCCACGAGCCCTTCGGCGTGGTGCTGGCCGACGACCTTTGCGTGGGTTCGCCGGTCGGGATCATGGCGCAGATGGCCACCATTTATGAGCGCCACCAGTGCTCGGTGATCGCCGTGGAAGAAGTCCCCGAGCAGGACATCCACAAGTACGGCATCATCGGCGGCACGCCGATCGACGACGACGTCATTCGCGTCACCGACATGGTGGAAAAGCCCGCCGCGGACGAGGCGCCCGGCAACCTCGCCATCATCGGTCGCTACATTCTCACCCCGGACATCTTCGATATCCTGCGCCGCACCCCACCGGGCGCCGGCGGGGAAATCCAGATCACCGACGCCTTGCGCGAGCAAGCCGAACAAGGCAAGGTGGTTGCCTACCGGTTCAAGGGACGGCGTTTCGACTGCGGCAACCCCTCGGGTTTCGTCGCCGCCACCAACCACTTCTACCACCTCAGCACACGATGATGTGCCGGGGAACTCCTCGTTGATGCCGAGGTCGCAGTCGGGATCGGGGGATTACTCCCAGACAACTCACAGCCGTCCACGCGAGGCAATTTAATGCAAGTTCAGAACGATCACGTCGTTTCCATCGACTACACCTTGAAGAACGACGCCGGGGAAGTCATGGACAACTCCGAGCAGACCGGCCCGCTGGCCTACCTGCATGGCCAGCAGAACATCATCCCGGGCCTGGAAAAGGCACTGGATGACAAGGCGGTCGGCGACAGCTTCACGGTCAGCATCGAGCCGGCAGAAGCCTATGGCGAGCGCAACGAGGAAATGATCCAGACCGTGCCGCGCTCCATGTTTCAGGGCGTCGACGAGATCGAGCCGGGCATGCGCTTCCAGGCCCAGACCGAAGGCGGCGTCACCGTCGTCACCATCAAGGAAGTCAACGGCGACGAGATCACCCTCGACGGCAACCACGAGCTGGCCGGCGAAACCCTGCACTTCGATGTCGAAGTCAAGGACGTGCGCCCGGCCTCCGCCGAAGAGCTCGAGCACGGTCACGTGCACGGCCCGGAAGGCCACGAGCACTGATACCCCACGGCGCCCTCCGGCGCCGACAACCGGGAAAAGCGAAAGGCAGCGTGAACATCACGCTGCCTTTTTTCTTGGTGCATCGTTTCCGGGCCTATCGCCCTTTCCCCAAGCGATCAGCCAGCTCTAGGCGGCTCCTCGGGCTCGGCGTCCGCCGAGAAAATCGAGACATAGGCCGCGTACAGCGACGCCCAGGCCCAGGGAAGCAACAGGATGGCACTCAGGCCGGCGGTGAGCGGCACGGTCAGGAACAACAACAACCAGATCAGGCCGAAGACCAGCATGGCCAGCCAGTTGAGCCAGGTACCCCGAAAGCTCGCCAGCAGGGCGTGGGTCAGCGAGTAACCGCGCAACGTCACCAGCGGGATGGCAAACAACATGGCCGACAGGTAGAGCAGGTACACAATCACCACCGCCAGCCACACCCCCAGTGCCGCGCTGGAGGTCAGCACCGGCAACAACTGCCCCATGCGATCGGCATCACTGAGGGCCGGATCGTTGAGTGCCGCCAGGCCGCCTTCCGGCAATGCCGCGGTCAGATACCCGGCCAGAAGGAGCAAGATCAGCAGATTGACCGCAATGGTCAACCCGCCCAGGCCCAGCAGGGTGCGCCAAGGGGCGTCAGCGCGAAATTGCGAGAACAGCAGGTCAAAGCCGATCGGCTGCTCACGCGCCAGGGGTTCGTCCTCCGCCCGCTCGAGGATCTGGGCAATGCGCGCGAAGATCACGATGGCCCCGCCGCCGAGGATCGGCGCGATCAGATAGCCGGCCCCCATCCCGATCAGCGGGATAAAACTGGTCAGCAGGATCAGCAGGTACATCAGGACCACGCTGCCGATCACGAGTCCGGGCCGCGTCTTGAGCAATTGCCAGCCACCCGCGATCCAGCGGGCACCGGAACTGGCCGGTCGTTTGCGCATTGAGTACACTCTCATTCGTTTTGTTTTTCGATCATCCCCAAGGCGCGCCAACTGGGCGACCTCCCACCGGGGCCAATGGTAACCAGAAAAGATTCGAGACCGATGTTACAAGCGATCCTGTTTGATGTGGACGGCACCCTAGCCGATACCGAGCGCGACGGCCACCGCGTGGCCTTCAACCTTGCCTTTGACGACGCGGGCCTCGACTGGCACTGGGATGTGCCCACCTACGGTGAACTGCTGACGGTCACCGGCGGCAAGGAGCGCATCCGCTATTTCATCGAGACCCGTTCGCCCGAGCTGCCCGAGGTCGAGGACCTGGCCGAATGGATCGCCGGTCTGCACAAGGCCAAGACCGCCCATTACCTCGCGCTGCTGAAGAAGGGCGACATCCCGCTGCGCCCGGGCGTCGAGCGCCTGATTCAGGAGGCACGCGACAATCGTGTCCGGCTGGCCATCACCACGACCACCACGCCGGAAAACGTCGACGGCCTGCTGCGGGCCACCCTCGGCGACGATAGCCTCGACTGGTTCGAAGTGATCGCCGCCGGCGACATCGTCCCGGCCAAGAAGCCCGCCGCCGACATCTACCACTACACGCTCGACCGGATGGGCCTGGCAGCCTCGGAGGTCATCGCCCTCGAGGATTCGGGCAACGGGGTCCGTTCGGCCGTCGATGCCAACGTCCCGGTCGTGGTCACCCTCAACGACTACACCGCCGACGACGACTTCAGCGGGGCACTCTCGGTGCTTTCCGACCTGGGCACGCCGGCCCGACCGGCACGCACCCTCCGGGGACCCGGTCCGTCCCACGGAATCGTCGACCTGGACTACCTGCAGCGCTGCCTGGCGATCTGATCGCCCGGACAAGCAGCGGCTGGCTGACACCCCGGGGGCAAATCGTTAGACTGAGGGGCCACTGCATCCTCAAGCGATCGAGCCATCATGAACGCAACATCCCCGGACGAATCAGCCCCCTACGATTACCAGTCGTTCATCGACGGCTTCGAAGAGGTCACCTATTGGCACTTCGACTGGTACTCACGGATCATGGCCGTGCTGCTGTACCGGACCCCGCGCCCTACCTTGAGCGAGCATGAATGCCGTTTCGGTCGATTCCTCGAGACCCACGGGGCGCCGCCGGGGCGGAAAGGCGAGTTCGAGAAGGTCCATCAGCTGCACGTCCAGATGCACGTCTCCGCCGAGACACTGCTCACCACCGCCGAGGGCGGACAGCAGGCCGAACGCGAGGCATTCGACGAATTCGTGGAGTTGCAGAGCCTGTTCCTGGCTACCTGCTTCAACCTGATGCGAGATGCCTTCAGCGACAGCTGCCGCCTTGGACGACAGCACGCCGAATAAAGCCCTCCGCAGCCCCTTACAGCCAGAGCTCCAGGGGCGCGTAGCGAACCAACGCCCGCAGGATGTCGCTGCGGGTAACCACCCCGACCACGACCGACGGATCGCTGCCCTGGTCGACGATGGGTATGCCGCGTATATCCTGCTCCAGCAGCACCCGCGTCAGTTCGCGAATATTGGTGCGCGGCCCTGCCGTGAGCACCTCGAAGCGGGCGATCGCCCCCACCGGCATCTTGGCCAGATCCGCATAGCGGATCCGTTGCCGGGTGATGTCGCCGCGGGTGATGATGGCCTCGAGACGACCGCCCTCCCCCAGGGCCGGCAGCAACCCGATATGGTGCTCGGCCATCAGGTTGCGCGCCCGGCCGATCGGGTCGCGCACCCCGATGGTCACCGCAGGCCGCGACATGATCTGTTCGGCGACCGAGACCGGCGTCGGCTCCCGGCCCACCTGCCCCGCGGCCTCCCGGTAGGCCCGCGTGGACTCGCTCTGCCTTTCCCCGCCCGACCTCAGGCGCCGATAGGCGAACGGGGTGCCGGCCTGATCCTCGCGCACCGCGCGAATCGGCTCGACCATCATTGGCGGCCTGAGCAACCCCGGCGAGGCCGCCTCCTCGATGGTCAGCCCGTCACTCACGCCCCGCCCGAAAACCACAAAGCTCATCTGTCGCCCCTCTCGCTGCTCGACAACCCCGCCGTCCCCATCGGTTGCCTCAAGGGCTTATCGGCAGACATCGGGATTCATTAAGCCCAGGTAATTGAAATACGGCGATTATTGCCCGTCAAGCGCCGCGACTTCTTTCTCCAGGTGGGCGAGCCAGCGACGATAGGGCTCGAGCAGCGCACGCTGCTCGGGCGACCACTGTTCGTTGTCCCGCAGCCGATCCACCTCGGCGAACATGGCCGGGAAATCCCGTTCGGCCATTGCCTCGCCATCTCGCACCCCTGGGCGCAGCCGGTCGATCAGCCGCTGCCGCCAGCGACCGCGAGCGAACGCATCCAGGGCCTCGGGGAGGTTGCGCGCCACGAACCCCTCGGCCAGCTCGGCCAACCTGGGGTCCTCGAAGGTCGACGACAGCAGCGCACGGCCATGGGCCACCGCCTCGACACGCGATCGCATGCCGCGGGCTTGCACCCACCACTGCTCGAGCTTTGCACGGTCCCCTCGCGGCACGAAACCGGCATACAGGGCCTCTTCGACCGGCTTGTCGGGGAAGGCCCCCTCGGTGGCCTCGATCGCCGCCAGCAGGCGCTCACGCAGCGACTGAAAGTGGCGCCGAAAGAAGTCGGCATGCAAGCGGACACGCTCGCGGTCGATCACCATCCGTTGGGCCACCCCTTCCTGGTCGAGCGTCTGCTCGGGCAAAACGACCGGCACCCGGTTGAGATGAATCGCCTTGATCGGCAGCCTCAGGTCGCTCCAGTCACGCTCTGCATCTTCCGGCGGGTTTTTCAGGAAACGGCGCTCGGCCCAGGCCTCGGCATCGAGATCCAGCCAGGGCGCCGGGTCGAAGCGCAGATCCCAGCACTCGCGGCGGTTGCGATTGCCATCCACCTGTCCGAAGGAGCAGAACATCGAGGCCGAGGCCACGCGGGCGGGCAGTCGCGACGAGACGTGCAGGAAGGGCGCCCGCTCAGGCGAATCGAGCACACGGGCGACTTGGTGCTTGTCACGCGCCGCCAGCAACCGTGCCCAGAGATCGGGGTCGGCATCACGCAGGCGCCGGGCCAGATCGAGGGTCGCCTCCACGTCGCTCAGGGCATCGTGGGCCTGCTCGTGCATCAGGCCATTGGCGGCACTCAGTTCGCTCAACCGCAGGGTGGGTCGACCCTGTTCATTCACCGGCCAGTTGAGTGCATCGGGGCACAGGAGTCGATAGGCCCGGGCGGCATCGAGGATGTCGAAGCGGCTGTTGCCGTCGGCGTATTCATGGCGATAGGGATCGAGCAGATTGCGCCAGAAGAGAAACCGCAGCATGGGGGCGTCGAAACGCAGGTTGTTGAAGCCCACCACGCAAGTGCCCGGCTGGTTGACCAGGTGGTAGATCCGGTTGGCGAGATTGGCCTCGCTCTCGGCCCGAGCCAGTACCGGATCATCGGGCAATATGCCGGTGGTCATGACCGCCGCCGGGTGCGACAGGCAGTCCATGCTCGGTCGCGCGTACCAGACGATCGGCTCACCCACGGGGCGCAGTTGCAGGTCGGTACGCATGGCCGCGAATTGCAGCGGCCGGTCAAAGGCCGGATCCGCGCCGGTGGTCTCGAGATCGAAGAACAGGAAGCTGGGTGCTGGACTGGAAAAGGACAAGGCCGGGCTCCATGGCAAAGGTCTGCGGGTCAATCGCGTGGCTGGACCACCGTCAATAGCTCACCCAGCCGCCGAGGTTCACCGGAAAGCCGCCAGCGGTAGGTGACCATTCCCGCCAATACGGCCTGGGTGTAGGCGCGGGTTTCATCAAACAGGATGGTGTCGACCCAGACGTCTCCCGGCAAGGGGACCTCGGGCAGCCATTCCTTGATCCGCCCGGGGCCGGCGTTGTAGGCGGCGATCGCCAACGGATACTGGTCGCCGAAGCGCTCGGCCATGTGGCCCAGGTACGCCGCGCCCATGGCGATGTTCGTGTCCGGGTCATCCAGCGCCGACGACGCACGGCCCAGTGCCGCCCGACGGTTGATCCAGCGTGCCGTCGCCGGCATCAACTGCATCAGGCCCTGGGCCCCGGCGCCGGAGCCGATATCCCGCATGAACAGGCTCTCGCGGCGCATGACCGAATAGACCCACTCTGGGTCGATGGCCTGACGACGGGCATGGCCGTCCACCAGCGCGCGATGCGGCAGGGCAAAGCGCGCGGCGTACCATTGCGGATCGTACAGCTTGTCCATGCGCGCGATGACTACCGAGAGGCGATCGTGCCAGTCGACCCGCTCGGTCAGGTAGGCCAGCACCGGCAGGCTGGACTCGGGCAGATCCCGGCTTGCGTGATCGAACAATCGCCGTGCATCCTCGGGATGGTCCAGCCGGTGCAGTGCAAAGGCCAGGGTCAACCAGGAGCTATCATCCAATTGGTCCAGAGCCTCGGGCTCGGGCACCGGGACCCGAGTGTCATTCGCCGCCGGCAGGGCGTAACGGATCCCCAGCCGCTCGGCGGCGAGAAACCCGTGGTAGTCCGGCATTTTCGCCAACTCGCGCCACGCCGACCTGGCGGCGGTGCCTTGTCCCAGCCGCTCGTCGGCCACCGCATACCAGTAGCGCCATTCGCGCGCCTCGGCCAATTCGGCAGGCATGGCATCGATGGCCTGCTTGACCCGCACCCAGTCCAGGTGGCGCAACGCCGAGCGCACCGTCCAGGTCCAGACTTCCTCGTCGCGCGCCGCCAGGGGGAGCTCGCGCAACCACTGATAGGCCTGCGGGCGATACAGATAGGCGGCCTTGAGGGCCGCCAGCCGAGCAACGGCATGGCTCTGCTCGTCGTCCAGCAGCCCGGCCTCATTGGCCCGGGCCAACAAGGCACGGGCACGGCCGGGGTCTCGCTTGGCCAGCCACAGCAGCCCTTGGGTTATCTCCCCAGCATCACCCTCATTGCGGAGCCGTGTCGCCACCGCGCTGCCCGGATCGTCGCGCAATGCCATCCAGCGGTCGCGGTAACCGGCCAACCCGGCCGGGCCCTGGCGCACCAGATAACGGGCCAGCCCATCCTTCCCGGCAATGATGGCATGGCGAATGCGAGTCTTATAGGCCGCCTCGTCGAGGCGCCCCTGCCCTTCGAGCCAGGCAAAAGCGGAGTCGCAGGCCTCGGGCTGGCTGCGACCTCGTTCCCATACAACCATGACCTCGTCGGCCTGGGCTGTTTCCAAACCGCCCTCCAATGCCAACTGGGCCGACCAGTAATGGCATTGCCGACGAGTCCCGGGGCGGATATCGGGGGCGCGATCGAACACCATCCGGTATTCGCCCCAGGCCGCCTGTTCCGCCAGATGATCGAGATAGCGCCGCTTGAGGCGCGGCATCAGGGGGGACTCGGGTTGCTGGCGCAACAGCGCGGCCACCGCGGCGGGCTCGCGCTCCACGCGGCCGAGAAGCCACTTGGTCTCGAGGTATGACTGGGACTGTGCGCCGATTGGCGCCGAGGCGACATCTTCCAGCGCCCGGCGAAAGCCCGCCTCGTCACCCCGGTCGATCGCCGCCAGCGCCGACTCCAGGCCCTCCGGCACCGGCTTGTCCAGCCCCAGGGGCAATCGCTCGGAACGGTCCTGGGCACTGGCGGGCGACAGCCCGAGTGCCGCAAACAGGCAGACAAGCACGGCAAACGGCAGCGCGACACGACGAGGCAATGATTTCGATCCGGGCATGGCGACGCTCTCAGGAATAAAACAGAATGAACAGCAGATAAGAGTGCGACCACCGCCTTGAGTTCGACCGCCGTGGCTTTACTGTCTCCCGTAACCCTCGGCACACGAGCACCCATGATGGCATGACGACATCCCCAGACAGCCTCCGCGATTATCACGGCCGCTTTGCGCCCACCCCTTCCGGCCCCCTGCACGCCGGTTCGCTGGTGGCCGCGCTGGGCAGTTTCCTCGATGCCCGCGCCCACGGGGGCCGGTGGTCGCTGCGCATCGACGACACCGACCGGGCCCGCAGCCGCCCCGAGGCGGTCGAGACCATCATCGCCCAATTGCACGCCCACGGGTTGGCATTCGATGGTGAGGTCATCTTCCAGAGCCAGCGCACGCCGCAATACGAGGCGGCATTGCGCTCACTGGAGCGTTTTGGGCGGCTATACCGCTGTCGATGCACCCGCGCGCGCCTGCGGGAATGGGCAGCGAGTCATGGCCGGATCATCGGGGCGGTCGGACCGCTGTATCCGGGTTTCTGTCGGGACGCGCCCGCCTCGGTCGACGAGCGACATGCCTTGCGCCTACGCGTCCATCCGCACCGGCGGGCCGTGCCCGATCGCCGCCTGGGGACCATCACGCAGCAACTGGAGCAAGACGTGGGCGACCCGGTGCTACGCCGCGCCGACGGACCGATCGCCTATCACCTGGCCAATGTGGTGGACGATGCCGACATGGGCATCACGCAGGTGGTGCGTGGCGAGGACCTGGCCCCGCTGACCCCCTTGCACGTCGAACTGAGCGAGGCACTGGGGATACCGGCACCCGACTATCTCCACCTGCCCGTGGTGCTGGGTGAGGACGGCCGCAAGCTAAGCAAGACCAATCACGCCCGCCCGCTGGAAAACGGGCGGGCGCGGGAGAATCTGATCAAGGCGGCCAGGACACTCGGGATGGAACCCTCCCCGGCTGACTCCGATGCGAGCATCGATGAGTTGCTGCAACGCTGGAGAGAAGAGTGGCAATACCGCCACCCGCTGGCTGGCTGAGCGCGGCGACGGGCCTACTGAACGCCCATGCCCTCGAAAATCGCCAGCGCGCCGCCCTGGAGAAACCAGTAGTCGGCCAGGCCCTGCTCTTCCAGGTAGTACTGCAGCCAACGGACCTGCTTGCCGGTCGCATCGACGAAGAACATCGAACGTTCCTCGGCACGCGCCCGCGCCACCAGGCCGCTCAGCTCGCGGTTGTCGGTGGTCAACGGGATGTGCCGGTCCTGCATCTGGAACAATGACACCCCAGCGCGCTGACTCTTGCTGCGAATATCGACGATGATCGGCTTATCGCTGTCCATGATGCGGGCGTAGAAGGCATCCTCGTCCAGCAGGTGGCGTTCGAACTGCTCGCCGGAAATAAGCTGATCGACTTGCTCGAGCGGCTCACCCAGCAGCACAGTCTGTGCGGGGTTTGCCTGGGCCCAGGCAAAGACACCCGCGTCGTACACCCGCGCATCGGAAACCCCGGCCTCCTTGGCCTTCAGCGCGGCCTTGTAGGAGACCGCACAGGTCACCCCGTTGCAGTAGAAGACCATCGGCTGACCCGATTGCTCGGCCAAGTTGCGCACCGCCTCGGCAAAGCCGCTCGAGGCCAGCGGAATCGAGCGGGCTCCCTGAATGTGCAGGGTTTCGTACTCATAGACCGAGCGGGCATCCACCACGGACATTTCATCCAGCGAGGCGGCCAGCGCCTCGGTCTCCACCGGCTGGATGCCCACCGACATGTATTTCTCGCGCAAGGGGAAGTCCTCGGCCCCGACCAGGAAAGGCCAGGCCAGGCTTGCCGCCAACAGGCAGCCCAGACCGGCACGAGCCGAGCGCCGGATGCTGTGGTGGACATTTCGAGACATTCCTTTGCGTGCTGCAGTCGGCATGCGTTCTTCTCCTTGCTGACGAATCGTCAGCAGGCAACATACCCCCTCGCGCTGACCTCGCGCAAGCGCACTTGCCCCGCGCCCAACGGACTGATTTAATCCCGACACCGGCCAAGCGCCACGGCCGACAAGCCCAACCACCCGCAACCTCCGGATACCCGCGATGCCCCGCCCTGTCTTCTCTCGTCTTCTTCCGGCCCTCGGCGCGACCCTGCTGGCCATCTCGCTGTCTGGCTGCGACTCGGCACCACCGGATCACGCGTTCCTGCCCTGGGACATGGAAGTCAACGATCGGGGACATGTCGAGATATTCGGCGTCACCCTAGGGGAAAGCAGCCTGCTTGATTTCAAGCGCCTGTACGGCCAAAGGGCGGACCTGGCGATGTTTGCCAAGCCCGGCGCGCCCCTGTCCATGGAGGCGTACTTTGGCCGCATGAATGTCGGGCCGCTGACCGCGCGCGTGGTGCTGGTCGCCGATGTCTCGCCGGAGACGCTGGAGCGCTGGGCGGCCGAATCGACCATCGCCGACCCCACCCCTAGCGGGGCGCGCAAGCTGTCGATGTCCGACGAGGCGCTGCAGGAGGCGCAACACAAGCCGATCCGCTCGATCAGCTACGCGCCCAGCGCGGACTACAGCGAGGCCTTGATTGCCCGCCACTTCGGCAAGCCGTCGGACAAGCGGTCCATCCCGCGCGGCGAGCGCGAGGCGGACGAGCCACCCGCCACACTGTGGCTGTACCCGGAGAAGGGATTGGCCATTACGGTCGAGGCAGATGACACCGAACTGTTCCAGTACATCAACCCCGCGCACTTCGACAGCCTGGTCGAACGCACGCTCGACGGCGGGCCGCTCGGAAATCCCTGACGGACCGCTTGGGAAACATCGGATGGAATCGGGCACACCGAGCGCAGGCAAACTCCGAAGACTCCCTCCCGACGGGTCGCCAAGGGGCGACGAATAGCCCCCTGCGCATGAACCTCGCCATGCCCACTCCAGAGGATCAGTCCGTGCTGTAGTCGCCGTGCTCGCGGGTGGCGAGGAATCGTACCTCGGGCCAGCGTTCCTGCGTCATCTGCAGGTTGACCCGGGTCGGCGCAATGTAGACCAGCTCGCCGGCATGGTCGATGGCCAGGTTCGCCTGATTCTTGTTCTTAAATTCCTCGAAGCGCTTGGGGTCATCGCATTCCACCCAGCGGGCGGTATTGACGTTGACCGCCTCGAAGCGGCAGTCGACGTTGTACTCGTCCTTGAGGCGCTGGGCCACCACGTCGAACTGCAGTACACCCACGGCACCCAGGATCAGGTCGTTGTTGGTCAGCGGCCGGTAGAGCTGGGTCGCCCCTTCCTCACACAACTGTGACAAGCCCTTGAGCAACTGCTTGGACTTGAGCGGATCCTTGAGCTGCGCCCGACGGAACAGTTCCGGGGCAAAGTTCGGGATGCCGGTGAAGGCCAGCTTCTCGCCCTCGGTGAAGGTATCGCCAATGCGGACCGTGCCGTGGTTGTGGATGCCGATGATATCGCCGGCCTGGGCCGTTTCCAGCCGCACGCGGTCGGAAGACATGAAAGTCAGCGCGTCGGGGATCTTCACGTCGCGCCCCAGGCGCACGTGGTGGGACTTCATGCCGCGACGGAACTCCCCGGAGCAGATGCGCAGGAAGGCAATCCGGTCGCGGTGCTGCGGGTCCATGTTCGCCTGGATCTTGAAGACGAAGCCGGTGAACTTGTTCTCCGAGGGCTCGACCGTGCGACCCGTTGCCTCGCGCGGCTGCGGCGGCGGGGCCACCTCGACGAAGTCGTCCAGCAGCGACTGCACACCGAAGTTGTTCATCGCCGAACCGAAGTACACCGGCGTCTGTTCACCCTTGAGATAGGAGTCGAGATCGAACTCATCGGCCGCGCCGGCCACCAGCTCCATCTCCTCACGCAACTCGTCGGCCTGGGTGCCGAGGCGCTCGTCAAGCGTGGGGTTGTCAAGCCCCTTGATCGCCTCGACGGCCTGATCGCGGGTGCCATCGGCCGCGCCGAAGAGATAGGTGGTGTCCTGGGCAATGTGATAGATGCCGCGAAAACGCTTGCCGCTGCCGATCGGCCAGGTCACCGGCGCGCAACGGATGTTGAGGACGGTTTCGACTTCGTCGAGCAGCTCGAGAGGGTCACGGCCCTCGCGGTCGAGCTTGTTGACGAAGGTCATGATCGGCGTGGTACGCAGGCGGCAGACCTCCATCAGCTTGATGGTCCTCGCCTCGACGCCCTTGGCCGCGTCGATGACCATCAGCGCCGAGTCCACCGCGGTCAGCACCCGGTAGGTGTCCTCGGAGAAGTCCTCGTGGCCGGGGGTGTCGAGCAGGTTGATGATGCGCTCGCGGTAGGGGAACTGCATCACGGAACTGGTCACCGAGATGCCGCGCTCCTTCTCCATCGCCATCCAGTCGGAGGTGGCATGCCGACCCGACTTGCGCCCCTTGACCGTGCCGGCGAGCTGGATGGCACCGCCGAAGAGCAGCAGCTTTTCGGTCATGGTGGTCTTGCCCGCGTCCGGGTGCGAGATGATCGCGAAGGTGCGGCGGCTGGAGTAATCGTTTGCTGGAGTGGTCACTGTCATGGAATCGTCGGCTGCATTTCGTGTGGAGTCACCGGGCTCTGTCCGGTGAGTGGGGCAGGCCTGTCAGGCCAGAATGCGGCGCATGACGCGCGCATCCTCGCGCCCCGTTGGGGCCGGATAATACGCCTTTCGATGGCCAATATCCGCAAACCCCAACGACTCGTACAGGGCGATGGCCCCGCGATTGCCCGACCGGACTTCCAGGAGCAGACAGTGGGCCTCGTGGGCCGCCGCGCTGTCGAGCAATCGCTGGAGCAGGAACCGGCCGATACCCCGACGCTGGACGGCCGGATCGACGCAGAGGTTGAGCAGGTGCCACTCGTCGAGCACCGGCATGACCACGGAGTAGCCCAGCAAGCGCCCGCGGGTAAAGGCACCGTCGAAGTGATACCCGGCCCGCAGGCAATCCTCGAACACCGCCTCGCTCCAGGGATAGGGTTGGGCCGTCTCCTCGATGGCGAGGATCTCGGGCAGGTCCTCGCCGGCGAGTACCGCCCAGTCGTAACCGGCTGATTCGATCGCCGGGGACGGGGCCGTCATGTGCCCGGCCGACCGGCTCGCGGAGACCGCGTCGCCAGTGCCTTCCACAAGCGGCGCTTGGCCGTGCCGTCCGCGGCGATCTCGGCCAGATCCCAGCGCCGTTCGCCGACAATGACGGCCTCCTCGGGGCCACCGGCAGGTTCCGCATCATCACCGGACGGCGAGCGACATGGCAGCCCCGCCCAGCCAGCGATCGCCTCGGCCAGTGCGGCATGCATGGAATCCCGGGCGACGATCACCCCTTCCGTCGGGGGCGGTATGTCCGAGGCCGGTTCATCGCGCGGTGTCGGCGTGGGCTTGGCGGCGGCCACCGGGGCGGCCGGTTCACGGTCCGCGGCGGGGGATTGACCGTCCGGCGCCACCGCCGGCCGGTCATCGACCGCCTCGGCCGGGGCCGCTGACTCGACAGGTACTTCGGTCGGCATCGCTGCGGCGTCTGCGTCGGGCGTCCCTGTCGGTGCGGCGCGGGTCGGCCGGGTCACCCGCCCACTGGGTCGATAGGACTCGATCCCCAACCAGCCCAGGGCCGCATGCCTGTCAGCACGCACCCTCATGCCCGCACGCCCTGCCCGCTCCGGATCACACGTCACCCATCTGGGGATGGGCCCGTTTGGGCGGATGCTCGAGACGCTCGACGGCGTTGAGATAAGCCTTGGCCGAGGCGATCACGATGTCCGTGTCCGCGCCCTGTCCGGTGACGATCCGTCCGGCGCGCTCGAGGCGCACATTGACCTCACCCTGGGCATCGGTGCCACTGGTGATGTTGTTGACCGAATAGAGCTGCAGGTTGGCGCCCGAGGCGACGATTTTCTCGATCGCCGCCAGCGCCGCATCGACCGGCCCGGCGCCGGTGGCGGTGGCGGTCATCTCCTCGCCGCGGATCGAGGCGGTAATCGTCGCCTCCGGCGTCTCGCCGGTCTCCGAGCACACATGCAAGGAGACCAATCGCAGCGCTTCTTCCTGCTCGTCGAAGACCTCGGAGACCAGCGCCTGGATATCCTCGTCGAAGATTTCGCGTTTCTTGTCGGCCAGTTCCTTGAAGCGGCGGAAGGCGTCATTGAGTGCCTCCTCGCTCTCGAGTTCGACGCCCAGATCATGCAGGCGACTCTTGAAGGCGTTGCGCCCGGAGAGCTTGCCCAATGACAGCCGATTGGTCGCCCAGCCGACGTCCTCGGCGCGCATGATCTCGTAGGTCTCGCGGTGCTTGAGCACGCCGTCCTGATGAATGCCGGACTCGTGCGCGAAGGCGTTGGCACCGACGATCGCCTTGTTCGGCTGCACCGGGTAGCCGGTTATCGTCGAAACCAGCTTGGAGGTCGGCACGATCTGGGTGGTGTCGATGCGGGTCGACACGCCATAAATGTCCTGGCGCGTGCGGGTGGCCATCACCACCTCCTCGAGTGCGGCGTTGCCCGCCCGTTCACCGAGGCCGTTGATGGTGCATTCGACCTGGCGGAAACCCGAGCGCACCGCGGCGAGCGAGTTAGCCACGGCCAGCCCTAGGTCGTTGTGGCAATGCGTCGACCAGACCACCTGGTCCGACCCTTTGACCCGCTCGATCAGGGTCGCCATCTGCTCGGCCCACTGACCCGGAGTGGCGTAACCGACCGTGTCCGGCACATTCAGGGTGGTCGCGCCGGCCTCGATGACCGCCTCGAACACGCGCACCAGGAAGTCCATCTCCGATCGCACCGCGTCCTCGGCGGAGAACTCGACGTCGTCGGTGTACTCGCGGGCGATCTTGACCGCATTCACCGCATGCCCGACCACTTCGTCCGGCGTCATGCGGAGCTTCTTTTCCATGTGGATCGGGCTGGTGGCGATGAACGTATGGATCCGGCGCCGGGGCGCCGGGGCCACCGCTTCGCCGGCACGACGCACGTCCTTCTCGCCGGCGCGTGCCAGCGAGCAGACCGTGGAGTGCTGCACGTGCTCGGCGATCGTGCGGATGGCATTGAAGTCGCCTTCACTCGCCGCGGCAAAGCCTGCCTCGATCACGTCGACGCCCAGCCGCTCGAGTTGGCGGGCAATGCGCAGCTTCTCGTCGCGGGTCATGGATGCGCCGGGGCTCTGTTCGCCATCGCGGAGCGTGGTATCAAAGATGATCAACGAGTCACTGCTGCTCATTGCGAAAAACCTCGATTGAGACCGCCGGACGCTTGTCCGACGGCATTTCCATGTGAAGGGGGTGGTCGCGTATCTCGCCTCGCCAGGTCTCGTATCAGCCGCCTACCGACGGTAGTCGCAGCAGCGACGAGCAGACGACACGCAACCCGGCCACCGGGACGATGGCCGGAAGGGGAAAACGGGCTGCGCGCAAACGACTACTCATGCAACAAAGGTAACGACCTGTGCCAGCGGATTCAAGACGCCCGCTTCAACCGCCGCCGCACTCCCCTCGAAAGCATCCACAGCGGCGCCGACAGGGCGTAGGCGGAAGCCAGCACCCAGACGGTCAACGCGAAATCCTTGAGGGCCACGACGAACAGCACGATCAGCAACGGCACGCTAAGAAACGACACACGCAACTGTGGTGAGAATCGCTTGCCACTAAAGTAGGGAAAGCTCGAAACCATCAACAGGCCGGTGGTGATCGTGATGACCCAGACCCAGCCGATCTGTTCACGGAACGCGATGCCGTGCGACTCGAAGAACCACACCATGCCCATCAGCACCGCCGCCGCGGCCGGCGAGGCCAGGCCCACGAAGTAGCTTTTGTCGACGGTCTCCACCTGGACATTGAAGCGTGCCAAGCGGATGGCCGCCGCCGCGGCGAAAACGAAGGCGCCCAGCATGCCCCAGCGATCGCCCATGCCCTGCAGGCTCCACAGGTACATGATCAGGGCCGGGGCGATGCCGAAGGAGACCACGTCGGAGAGCGAGTCGTACTGGATGCCGAACTCGGACTCCGTGCCGGTCATCCGGGCCACGCGCCCGTCCATGCCGTCGAGCAGCATGGCCACGAAAACGGCGATCGCCGCCTGGACGAAGTCGCTCTGGACGGCCATCACAATCGCGAAAAAACCGGCGAACAGGGCGCCGGTCGTGAACAGGTTGGGCAGAAGGTAGATCGCCTTACGCCGCCGATGGGTCGCCTGCGCATCTTGCGCCTGCTCGTCGGTCTGCGTCTCATGATCCATGCTCTGCCCCTCCCGGGATTATCTCGTACGACCGTCCCGCGATCAGTTGCGGGACTTGTCGACGATCTTGTTAGCACTGATCCACGGCATCATACCGCGCAGCCGCTCACCGACCTGCTCGATCGGGTGCTCTGCGTCCTGGCGACGCCGCGCCGTCATTGAAGGGTAGTTCAATGCCCCTTCGTTTATAAAGCGCTTGGCGTACTCACCGTTCTGGATGTTGGCCAGTGCCTCGCGCATCGCCTGACGGGATTCGTCGTTGATCACCTTCGGGCCGGTGACGTACTCGCCGTACTCGGCATTGTTGGAGATCGAGTAGTTCATGTTGGCGATGCCGCCCTCGTACATCAGGTCGACGATCAACTTGAGCTCGTGCAGGCACTCGAAGTAGGCCATCTCGGCCGGGTAGCCCGCCTCGGTCAGGGTCTCGAAACCGGCACGGACCAGCTCGACGGTCCCGCCGCAAAGGACGGCCTGCTCGCCGAACAGGTCGGTCTCGGTCTCGTCCTTGAAGGTGGTCTCGATGATGCCGGTACGGCCGCCGCCGACGCCGGAGGCGTAGGACAGTGCAATGTCCTTGGCCTTGCCGGAGGCGTCCTGGTGGATGGCGATCAGGTCCGGGATACCGCCGCCGCGGACAAACTCGGACCGCACGGTGTGGCCCGGGGCCTTGGGCGCGATCATGATCACGTCGAGATCCGTGCGCGGGGTGACCTGGTTGTACAGGACCGAGAAGCCGTGAGCGAAGGCCAGGGTGGCGCCTTCACGCAGGTTGGGCGCGATCTGGTTGGCATAGATCTCGGCGTGGTTCTCGTCCGGGGCCAGCATCATAACTACGTCGGCCCAGGCGGCGGCATCCTCGATGGTCTTAACCGTCAGGCCTTCGCCTTCGGCCTTCTTCTGCGAGCCGGATCCGGCACGCAGGCCGATCACGACCTCGACACCCGATTCCTTGAGGTTCAGCGCGTGGGCGTGACCCTGCGAACCGTAACCGATGATAGCGACCTTCTTGCCCTGGATCAGGGAGAGGTCGCAGTCCTTGTCGTAATAAACCTGCATGATGTGTTGTCTCCAGTCGGATGTAAGTACGGAAAAGTATGAAACGGATCGGGTCGGCTCAGACCTCAGGGACCAGCATGCCGCGGGGGCCGCGGGCGACGCCCAGCGCGCCGGAGCGCACGATCTCGACCACCGGGACCGAACCCAGCGCGTCGATGAAGGCATCCAGCTTGCTGCCCGGACCGACCAGCTGAACCGTGTAGCTGGACTCGGTCACGTCGATTATCTGGCCACGGAAGATCTCGGCGAGGCGGTAGACCTCCTCGCGCATGCCGTCGTGTGCCTGCAGCTTGACCAGCATCAGCTCGCGCTCGATATGTGCGGTGTCGGCCATGTCCTGGACCTTGACCACGTCGATCAGCTTGTTGAGCTGCTTGACGATCTGTTCGATCACCTGCTCGTCGCCGCTGGTGACCAGCGTCAGTCGCGAGAGGGATTCGTCATGAGTCGGCGCCACGCACAATGACTCGATGTTGTAGCCGCGCGCCGAGAACAGCCCGGCCACTCGTGAGAGCGCACCGGCCTCGTTTTCCATCAGGATCGAGATGATATGTCGCATGGTTGGTCCGCCCTCACACCAGGATCATTTCGTTGAGGCCCGCACCAGCGGGGACCATCGGGTAGACGTTCTCTTCCGGATCGGTCTGGAAGTCCATGAACACCAGCCGGTCCTTCATGGCGAACGCCTCCTTGAGGGCGCCCTCGACGTCAGCGGGCTTCTCGATACGCATGCCGACGTGACCGTAGGCCTCCGCCAGTTTGACGAAATCGGGCAGCGCTTCCATGTAACTCATCGCGTAGCGGCCGGAATAGAAGAACTCCTGCCACTGGCGCACCATGCCCAGATAACGGTTGTTGAGGCTGACCACCTTGATCGGCAGGTGATACTGCAGCGCAGTCGACAGCTCCTGGGTGCACATCTGGATGCTGCCCTCGCCGGTGATGCAGGCAACCTCCTCGTCGGGATGCGCCCACTTGGCCCCCAGGGCGGCCGGCAGGCCGAAGCCCATCGTCCCCAGCCCGCCGGAATTGATCCAGCGATGCGGCTTGTTGAATCCGTAGTACTGGGCCGCCCACATCTGGTGCTGGCCCACGTCGGAGGTGACGAAGGCATCACCGCCAGTGACCTCCCAAAGCTTCTGCACCACGTACTGCGGCTTGATGACATCCTCGCCCTGCTTGTAGTCGAGGCACTTCATGCCGCGCCACTGCTCGATCTGGTCCCACCAGTTCTCCAGCTCCTTGGGCTTCTTCGCCCCGCCGGCCTGGTTGACCAGGTCGATCATCTCGGTGAGCACCGACTTGACCGCCCCGACGATCGGCACGTCGACCACGACGTTCTTCGAGATCGAGGACGGATCGATGTCCACGTGCACGATCTTGGCGTAGGGGCAGAACTTGGAGAGATCGCCGGTGACCCGGTCGTCGAAGCGCGCCCCGATGGCGATCAGGACATCGCAGTGATGCATGCCCATGTTCGCCTCGTAGGTACCGTGCATGCCGAGCATGCCCAGAAACTGCTTGTCGTTCGCCGGGTAGGCACCCAATCCCATCAGCGTCTGCGTGATCGGGTAGCCGAGCTTCTGCGTGAAGTGCGTCAGCTCGTCGGCCGCACGCCCCAGGATGACGCCACCGCCGGTGTAGATCATCGGCCGCTCGGCGTTGACGATCAGATCGACCGCCTTGCGGATCTGCCCGGAATGCCCCTTCTCGGTCGGCTGGTAGGAGCGCATGGCGACCTTTTCCGGGTACGAGAACGGCACCTTGACCTTCGGGTCGGTGACATCCTTGGGGATGTCGACCACCACGGGCCCGGGGCGCCCGGTGGTCGCGACGTAGAAGGCCTTCTTGATGGTCTCCGCCATGTCGCGCACGTCCTTGACCATGAAGTTGTGCTTCACGCAGGGACGGGTGATGCCGACGTTGTCGACTTCCTGGAAGGCGTCGTTGCCGATCAGTGCGCTATGGACCTGGCCGGTAAAGACCACCAGCGGAATGGAGTCCATGTGCGCGGTGGCAATACCGGTGACCGCGTTGGTGGCACCCGGACCGGAAGTCACCAGCACCACGCCGGGCTTGCCCGTGGCCCGCGCAAAGCCGTCGGCCATGTGGACCGCGCCCTGCTCGTGGCGCACGAGGACGTGCTGCACCTGTTTCTGCTGGAACAGGGCATCGTAAATGTGAAGGACCGCCCCACCCGGGTAGCCGAAGACCGTATCGACTCCCTCGGCCTTGAGGCACTCGACCAGGATTTCACCGCCGGACAATTCCACGAGAGTACTCACCTCGATATAACGCGTTTCGCTGACAATACTTAGTGACCGGAGCCTATAAGGCGCACGCAGGCACCCGGACCGATCACCCGATTTCGGGGAAACCGTCCCCGCATCCGGGGGAGGCCCCCGGATGGTCATCCTCTTCTTATTGAGTTTGCTTGACGCAAAAAGGCGCAACGCGATCAACGCAGCCCATGACGATAGCAGCCCGCCGGCCCGACGAGGTCGTCGTCGGCCAGACAGGCTGCCATCAACCGCGGATTGGCCCGATGGGGCTCGGCGGTCTCAATCGTAGACCCTACAATATAACGCTTTGTCAGGTGGATTTCACCATTTCAGGGCCAGCGCCCTGCCACGGCGAATGCCCCCAAGGCGCATGAGTCCCTTGGGGAATGGTCACGACGCGCCTTTAGAAACTGCCGAAGCCGCCGCTGGATTGATCTTCCTGGTAGACCTCGCCATCGACAACGTCCAGCAACAGCGAATTGATCGCGTCGGGCGCCGAGCGCAGTTTGAAGAAGGAGGCATCGCCGCCCATCATCGGCAGGTCCGGGAAGAAAAGCGCCATGCGAAACCGCAGGCTCAATGTCTCGGCGGCGCTCCCGTCGAGCAGCACCGGGTAGGGCAGGAAGGCATAGCCTCGCGGGGCATCATGATCGACCGACTGCACCAGGGCCGCTCCATTCGCGTTCGGATCGTCGGTCTGCATCGCCACGCCGAAGACCTCCTGACGCTTGCCCGGGATACGCACCCGGTAGACCAGATCGGTACCCAGATCGCCACTGGCCGCCCGCCGGGCGATGCCGTCGCGGGCCTCGTCGAACGAGCCGAACGAGCCGAGATCGACTGCATCCTTGAAGGTCTCCAGGCCGAAGGCGTATTGATAGGTGCGCAGGTTGACGCTAGAGATGGGCTCGGCTCCGAAATACCCGGTCGCCCCGAGCGCGCTCGCCAAGGCGAGGAAAACCGATTCATTATCGCTCTCGAGTCGATAGCCATGCGCCACGTATTGCGGGTTCATGTAGGAAATCCGAGTGACCTCACCGTCGCGCTCGAAGGCGACACTCATCACGGCACCGTACCCGCCGCGAGGGCTACGTGAAGCCGTCTCGAGCAAGGCATCGCTGGTCACCGCCAGCACATGCACCCCCTCGGTGGGCGCGTAGTCGCCGACGACTTCGAACCCTTCTTCGCTCAGGCTCTCCCGTGAAGCGGCAACCGCCTCCTCGACCGGCCCCTCGTACTGCGTCCCAGAAACGAAAGGCTGTAACCCGGCCCGCGCCAGACCGGAAAAAAGCAGTCCCAGACAGAACATGCCCACGCTCAGCGGGCGGATCAGGCGGGTCATCCCCATGGCTTATTCACTCCTTTGTCAAAAGCTTCTGTCATTATTGGTTGTCATTGACGACCCCGAAGATACGCCGAAACATCGCACGACGCATCCCAAAGAGCACGAGCGGGCACCTAGCCGCGACTGCCCGGATCACAGCGGCGACCGGCACGTCCTGTGCCGAACCAGCATCACTCGCCTCTCAGCAGTTCGATGCGCAACACATCACCCTGCCACTGCAACGACTCGAGCCGGTGACCGGCGCGATCGCAGTAGGCGCGGAAATCGCTCTCCGCCCCGCGGTCGGTGGCGTAAACCACCACACGCTGCCCCGGCTCGGCCGTCGCTACCGCCTTGCGCGCCTTGAGTAGCGGCATCGGACAGGACAGACCCCGGGCATCCACCTCCACGGTCGTTGCATCAGACACGACGCGCCTCCTTATCTTTAACGGGCTTGCTTGCAATCGGGGTCATTGGCTCGGTGGTTCGACCAGCGGCAACCCGGAACCGGCCCAGTGCATGATGCCGCCCTCGACGTTGAACAACCGCTCCACGCCATGACCAGCCAGGAACTGGCAGGCCTGGGCCGACCGGGCGCCGCTGTGACAATAGATGACGACATCCTTGTCGCCGCGGAAGCGATCGACGTTCATGGGCACCAGGTGGAGTGGCACCAAGTGCGCACCCTCAATCACGCCACGATCGGTCTCGGCCGGGCCGCGGACGTCAAAAAGCTCGACCTCGTCCAGCCGATCCTTCAGTTGGTCGGCGCTGATCGTTCCGTAAGCTGCCATAATCGTCTCCAAAGCGAATTCGCGTGGGCAAATTCTGACCAGTCTAGCGGCGCGGCCGACACGGCGTCCAGACAAATGGTCGGCGCGCTGAACCCCCGCCCGCCCGGAGCAGTCGAAGCATTCATGCATTTACGGCACCCACCAACCGCCGCGAGCCAATGACCCGAATCGCCCTGCCCATTCTTTTCATCATGCTGTCCGTTCTGCTGCCCGCTCGGGCAGCAGACCTGCCGAGCCTGGGCGACCCGGCCGACACCGTCTTATCACCTCAGGAAGAGCGCCAGATCGGGGCCGAGGTCTTCAAGCAGATCCGCGCCCAGGGGGCCGTGTTAGACGACGCCCTGCTCAATGCCTATATCAACGACCTGGGCATCCGGCTGATGTCATCAGCCTCGGGGACGCACTTTTCGCCCAACCTGGTGATCGTAGACAACCCCAATATCAATGCTTTCACGGTTCCCGGCGGCTACATCGCCGTGTTTTCCGGCCTGATGCTCACCGCAGAGAATGAAAGCGAGCTGGCGGGCATCATCGCCCACGAGATCGCCCACACCACCCAGCGGCACATCGCGCAAATGGTGGCCGCGCAGGCGGGCAACAGCCTGACCGCCGTGGCGGGCTTCATCGCCGGCATCCTGTTGGGCGCGGTCGACCCGCAACTGGGAGCGGCAGTCGCCACCGCCGGCATCGCCGGCGCCGCGCAAAGTTCCATCAATTACACGCGCATGCACGAGCGCGAGGCCGACCGCATTGCCTTGGAAACCCTGCAGCGTGCCGGCGTGGATGCCAGCGGCATGGTCACCTTCTTCGAGAAACTCCAACGCCGCGCCGGCAACTCGCCCGGGCGACAGTTCGAGTTTCTGCGCACCCACCCCATGAGTGGAGAGCGCATCAGCAGCATCAAGAACCGCCTCGACGAATATCGAACGGGCGCGGCAGACAGCCAATCCTTCCGTTTGGCGCGCGCCCGGCTGGCCGCACTGGTGGGCCGAGAGGGCCTGAGCTTGGACGAGACAGCGTCGGCCTATCGGACCGCCATCGCCGCGCAACGAAACGGTCGACACGAGGCGGCCGTGAAAATACTCGGCCCGCTTTACCGGGAAGAACCGGGCAATCGCTGGTTCGGCCTGCCGTTAGCCCGCGCACTCCACAACAACGGCGAACAACAGCGGGCGGACGATGTCCTCTCCGAGCTCATCGCCCTCTACCCGGATGACAGCAACCTGTTGCGTGTCTCCATCGAATGGCTGCTCGACCGCGGCGATGCGGAAAGTGCCTACCGGTCGGCCCGCAACGCGGTCGAGTCCAATCCGCGCAACCCCGCCGCCGCCCTGGCCCTATCCAAGGCCGCGCGGGCAAATGACCACCCCCTTGAGCAGCACGAACAACTGGGCCGCTATTTTCTGCTCAACGGCAACCTCTCGGCCGCCCACCAGGAGTTCGAAACCGCCTTCACCCATACCGCCGGCAACCCCCGCGCGCAGGCGCGGCTCGAATCCGCGCTCCGGGACATCGAGCGACAAGCGGCCCCACGAAAAGACGATTAATTGCAGGGCAACTGGTCTGTATTTGCAGAAACTCGTCGAGCACAAGCCCGCCGAAGGGCGTTTGATTCTCGGTGGAGTGCGACAATCGGCCCGTTTCAGACCGGCTAGCGAAAAACCCCGGGTTTATGTCGGAAATCACCCGAGAAATGCGACCATGGCGCCACTAGCGCGCCGGTGGAATTTCAACGTTTTCTAATGAATCAATAAATTGTTGCCCCATAAATTATTTTTTATTGTCTCGCCTGTTCAGGCCACTAAAGTGGTACACGTCGATTCGATGAATGAGACAACTCACCAAGGAATCTCGGCGCGAAACCGCGACCGCAGAGGAGGATAACAATGAAGAAGTTCACATCCGTGATCACCACGGCAGGCACCGCCGCACTGCTTGCGGCCGGCATGAGTTTCTCCGGGGCCGCCGCCGCACAGCAAAATGATGGCCTGTCCGAGTCCGCGAAGGAAGGCAAGGAACTCGCCTTCGGTCGCAGCGGCGGCAACTGCCTGGCTTGTCACCAGATCGTAGGCGGCAACCTGGCCGGCAACATCGGCCCGGCCCTGATCGCCATGAAGGCCCGCTACCCGGACCGCGAAGAGCTCACAGGGGTTCTCCGTGACCCGCGCGACAAGTTCGGCGCCCAAACCATCATGCCGCCGTTCGGGGCACACAAGATCCTGACCGAGGACGAGATCGAAAAGATCGTCGACTACCTCTACACCCTGTAACACAGGCCGTCAGGAAAAAAACACGACAACGACCCGAATTCACGAGGAGATACTCATAATGAAACGCCTGATCTCTAGCATGATCGCTGCCAGCGTGCTGGCAACCGGCGGCGCAATGGCCGAGCCGGCCAACCCGTCCGACCCGGAAGAGTTTCGCCAGTTGATGGTGGACTTCTACGCGGAGCGCTACCCGGACGTTCCGTTCGAGAATTACAACCTTGGCGTTTACGCCATCGATGATGACGCGCGCTCCCAGTGGGAGGGCCAGATGATCTTCCCGGCGACCGACGAGTTTGTCGCCAAAGGGGAGACGCTCTGGAACGAGTACCGCCTGCCCAACGGCAAGCCGCTGTCCTCCTGCCTCGGCGAAGCCAAGGGCCTGCGCGCCAGGTACCCCTACGTCAACGAGAAGGACGGCGAGGTACATAGCCTGGGCCTGGACATCATCAACTGCCAGAAGAATGCCGGCGAAGACGCGGACAAGGTCTGGGATCCGAAGAACAACTACAAGAAACTGGCCAACGTACTGGCCTATCTCGCCAGCGAGTCGGCCGGCATGACCAACCAAGTCCAGGCTGACAGCGAAGCCGCCAAGAAGGCCTACAACCGCGGCAAGGAAGCCTGGTTCCGCCGCACCGGCCGTCTGGACAACTCCTGTGCCGACTGCCACCAGTACCACGGCGGCAAGTACGCACGTGCCGAGCACCTGCACATGAACCTGGGCAACACCACGCACTTCCCGGCATTCCGCTACAGCAAGGGCAGCATGTTTACCCTGCACAAGCGCATGTACGGCTGCGTCCGGGACACCGGCACCATCCCGCCGGCGCAGTATTCGGACTACCTGCGTGACCTCGAGTACTTCATGTCCTATAACGACAACGGTCTCGAGCTCAACGGCCCGAACATCCGCAAGTAAGTTTCCACTCTTGCGTGATCAAAAAGCAGGCTTCGGCCTGCTTTTTTTATGCCCGACGAAAACACCCGCAGGCCATCGCCTGGAGATCGAGCGAAAACGCACCGCCCTGCCGGACCGGGCCCCAAACCAAGGAACGCGCCCGGCATGCGGCAGCCCGGCGGCGGTCCGGCATAAGTATTTTTTCTATCGTGACCCGGGTCAATATGGTTAAATGGTCCGGTTAAGTCTTCTGGCTCGACCCAGCAGGGCCCGGCGCTCCGGGGCCGGTTCAGCGGACCAAAATATCCCATGGATCTCGTCCCCGCGTCGGCGTGGGCCGGGAACTGACCCAAACTGAAAACGTAAAGGGGAGTTTTCAATGAGTCTTTCTCGTCGCGAATTTCTGCAGATGCTCGCCGTGGCCTCGGCCGCCGGCATCAACCTCGAAACCGCCCAGGCCGGCACCGGCACGCAGCGCGTCGCCAGCTCGATCAAGGCGAACAACGCCTCGAGCAACATGTATGAAGTCCCGCGCTTCGGCAACGTGTCGATCCTGCACATGACCGACATGCACGCCCAGCTCAAGCCGGTCTATTTCCGTGAGCCCAACATCAACCTTGGCGTGGGTTCGATGGAAGGCAACCCGCCGCACCTGGTCGGCGAGCATTTCCTGAAGTACTTCGGCCTGGAACCGAACACCCCGGCGGCGCATGCCTTCACCTGCCTCGACTTCACCGAAGCGGCGCGCAAATACGGCAAGGTTGGTGGTTACGCCCACCTGCTCACCCTGATCAAGCATATGCGCGAGCAGCGTCCGGGCGCCTTCCTGCTGGACGGCGGCGACAACTGGCAGGGCAACGCCCTGGCGCTGTGGACCGACGCCCAGAGCCAGATCGACGCACAGAAGATCGCCAAGCCGGACTTCTTCACCTCGCACTGGGAAGCGGCCTATACCAAGGATCGCATGCTGGAAGGCATCGCCGACCTCGAGTCCTCCACCGACATGGCCTTCGTCGCGCAGAACATCCTCGACTCCGACTTCTACGAGCGTGTTTTCAAGCCGTACGTCATCCGCGAGCAGAACGGCGTCCAGGTGGCCGTCATCGGCCAGGCCTTCCCGTACACCCCAATCGCCAACCCGAGCTGGATGACCGCCGGCTGGACCTTCGGCATCCGTGACGAGAAGATGCAGGAAGCCGTCGACGCCGCCCGCGCCGAAGGCGCCGAGGTGGTCGTGGTCCTGTCGCACAACGGCATGGACGTGGATCTCAAGATGGCCAGCCGCGTCACCGGCATCGACGCCATCATGGGCGGCCACACCCACGACGCGGTACCCACCCCGACCGTGGTCAAGAACCGCGGCGGCCAGACCCTGGTCACCAATGCCGGCTCCAATGCCAAGTACTTGGGCGTGCTCGATTTCGACGTCCGCAATGGCAAGGTCCAAGACTACAAGTACCACCTGCTGCCGGTCTTCTCCGACTTCATCGAGCCGGATAAGGAGATGGCCGACTACATCGAGAAGGCCTACAACCAGGAAATCAACTTCGGCGGCAAGACCTTCAACGCCGCCGAACGTGCCAGTCAGCAGCTGGCCACCAACGATGCCCTGCTCTACCGTCGCGGCAACTTCATTGGCACCTGGGACCAACTGCTCTGCGACGCACTGATCGATGTCAACGATGCGCAGATCTCCTTCTCGCCGGGCGTTCGCTGGGGCACCTCGCTGATCCCGGGCGAGCCGATCACCTACGACGACATGATGACTCACGTGGCCCTGACCTATCCGAACGTCACGGTCAACGAGTTCACCGGCGAGCAGATCAAGAGCATCCTCGAGGACGTCTGCGACAACATCTTCAACACCGACCCCTACTACCAGCAGGGCGGCGACATGGTACGCGTCGGTGGCCTGAAGTATGCCTGTGCGCCGAATGCCGAGAAAGGCAAGCGCATCATGGACATGGAGCTCGAAGGCGAGCCACTCGACCCGAACAAGACCTACAAGGTCGCGGGCTGGGCCTCGGTTGCCGAGCCGGGCAACATCCCGGGCGATACCGGCGAGATGATCTGGGACCAGGTCGAGTCTTGGTTGCGTGACCAGAAGCACATCAAAGCCATCGAGCTGAACGAGCCGGTTCTCAAGGGCGTTGAAGGCAACGCGGGTATCACCCACAAGTGCTGATGCCGGGATCCCCGCGAGGGGATGCCTGAACCGCAAAGGCCCCGCCATCTGGCGGGGCCTTTTTCATGCCAGGCCCCGCATCTTACTTGGGGCGAAAGCAGCCGTTGCCCCGGTCCTTCTCCAACTCGCCCAGGGGACGGACCAGCCCGCTCATCGCGAGATAGACACCCGAACTATTGCGACCCTGGACAAACCCCAGCGCCAGCCCGAGGTTCAGGGCCGGCTCGACCGGGTCGATCTCGAACGGCCGCATGCTGCCGGTAAGGACCACTAGCCGGTCGGGCCGTGCACGATCAAGCCATGCTGCCGTCTCGGCCATGGTGTCCGTCCCGTGGAGCAGCACGACAGGGGCGTTGGTCCATCGCCCATCGAGCGAATCCACGGCGTGGACGACCTGATCGCGGTCATCGTCGGTCATCTCCAGGCTGTCCTTGCAGACCGGCTGGCTCCAATGCAGATCGAGATTGGCCATGGCACTGGCCAGAATCGCCCGCGCGGCCTGGGAGCCTGCCTGGACGCAGAGGCTTCCTTCCACGGGATCATAGCGCTTGTTGAACGTCCCGCCGGCGTCCATCAGGACGACCGGCAACCGCTTGTCGGCCGTTTTCACCTCCGTCATATGCTCAGACTCCTTATTTCTTTCCTGTCCCGGGCGAAGGCCGGATGCGTTTGTCGGCCAACTCAAGTAAAATGATGGATTGATTCTAATCGACCCACCCAACATTGGTGCACGCCGAGCAAGCCACGACTTCATGGACAATCAGCCGAAACGCTACATCGTCGAGTCAGTGACCAAGGCCGGCGCCCGCTTCCGACCCAGTGACTGGATCGATCGTATCTCCAGCTGGGATGCGACGTTTGCCCAGCACCGCCTGGTCTATTCGCAGCGGCTCCACCCCGTCATGCTCAATGGGCAAAAGGTCCTAGCCATCGAGCCATGCCTCAAGACGGGCAACCGGCAGATGTTCGATGCCGTGGTGCAGTTCATCGAACGCAACAACCTCAAGATGCACGTCCAGTACAAGGACGGCCATCTGGAGGAATACGCGGGGGACAACGCCCCCACCCAGCCGGACAGCCGCGACGGATCATGACCCACAATCCTCCCCGTATCGGTTTCGTCTCCCTGGGCTGCCCCAAGGCCCTGGTCGACTCCGAACGCATCCTGACCCAGCTGCGGGCCGAGGGCTACGCGCTCTCTGACAGTTACGACAATGCCGAGCTGGTAATCATCAACACCTGCGGCTTCATCGACTCGGCCGTCGAGGAATCGCTGGATACCATTGGCGAGGCACTGGCGGAGAACGGCCGCGTGATCGTGACCGGCTGCCTAGGCGGTCGTGACGAGGGGGAGCTGGTGCGCCAGACCCACCCGAACGTGCTGGCAGTGACCGGCCCGCAGGCCTACCAGGAAGTGATGGATGCGGTGCATCAGCACCTGCCGCCGCGCTTCGACCCGTTCGTCGACGTGATGCCCGAGCCGGGCAGCCAGGGCAATCGGGGCCGCCAACAGGCACCGGCCGACGGGATGCCTGCCCTGGACGATGCCGTGGGCGTCAAGCTCACCCCGCGCCACTACGCCTATCTGAAGATTTCCGAGGGCTGCAACCACCGTTGCAGCTTCTGCATCATCCCCAGCCTGCGCGGCGACCTCGACAGTCGCCCCATCGGCGAGGTAATGAGCGAGGCGGAGAACCTGGTCAATGCCGGCGTGCGCGAACTACTGGTCGTCTCGCAAGACACCAGCGCCTACGGCGTGGACACCCGCTACAAGCTCGACTTCTGGGGCGGCCAGCCGCTCAAGACCCGCTTTGCCGAGCTGGCCCGCGCGCTGGGCTCGCTGGATGCGTGGATACGGTTGCACTACGTCTACCCCTATCCGCATGTCGACGATGCCGTGGAACTGATGGCCGAGGGCCTGATACTCCCGTACCTGGACATTCCCTTCCAGCACGCCAACCACCGCATTCTCAAGCTGATGAAGCGCCCGGCCTCCAGTGAGAACGTGCTGGCGCGCATCCGCAAATGGCGCGAAATCTGCCCGGAAATCACCATCCGCTCGACCTTCATCGTCGGCTTTCCCGGCGAGACCGAAGCGGAATTCCAGGAACTGCTCGACTTCCTCGACGAGGCCCAGCTCGATCGCGTCGGCGCGTTTGCCTACTCACCGGTGGAAGGGGCGACAGCCAACGAACTGCCCGACCCGGTGCCCGAGGACGTCAAGCAGGAACGCCTGACCCGCTTCATGGAAAAGCAGGCCGCCATCAGCGCGGCCAAGCTGGCGAGGAAGATCGGTCAGCGCCTGCCGGTCCTGGTGGATGCCGTCGATGAATCCGGCGCCGTGGCCCGAAGCATGGCCGACGCCCCGGAGATAGACGGCGTGGTCTACCTGCCAGAGGTCACCGACGTCCAGCCGGGAGATTTTGTCGAGGTCGAGATCGTCGAGGCCGACGAACACGATCTATGGGGCGTTCCGGTTCCCTGATGCCGGCCCCGGGGGATAAGTCACCCCAACGGGCCATCGCCTCCTTCCACCGTGATGCGGAGGGGCACTGGTTCGCACGGCTCGCCTGTGGTCACAATCAGCACACCCGGCACGACCCACCATGGATCAACCGACCCTGGGTGGAACACAGCCTGGGCCGCATCGCCATGATCGACCAGCCACTGACATGCCGAAAATGCGCCGCCGGGGCAGTCTGCGACCCGGAACCGCACGGCGCCAGCCGTGATTCGTTTTCGAACCGACGGGGAGTTTCATGAGCGAAGAGCGCCCATTCAAGCCACTGAACATCGCGGTCCTGACCGTTTCCGACAGCCGCACCCTCGCCGAGGACCGTTCCGGGGACCTGCTGGTCGAGCGACTGGAAAACGCCGGTCACCACCTGTTCGACCGCCAGCTGCTGCCGGATGACATCTATGCCATCCGCGCCGCCGTATCGCAGTGGATCGCCGCGCACGATTGCGACGTGGCCATCAGCACCGGCGGCACCGGCCTGACGGGCCGCGACGGCACCCCCGAGGCGATCACCCCGCTATTCGACAAGACCATCGATGGCTTCGGTGAAATGTTCCGCTGGCTGTCCTTCGAGCAGATTGGCAGCTCGACCTTGCAGTCGCGCGCCACCGCCGGGGTGGCCAACCGCACCTACCTGTTCGTGCTGCCGGGATCCACCGGCGCCTGCCGGGATGCCTGGGACAACCTACTCGTCAGCCAGCTCGACTACCGCAAGCGTCCCTGCAATCTGGTCGAACTGATGCCGCGCCTGAACGAACGCTAGGCCAATTGGTAAGGGGTTTTGCCTACAGCCACCACCCCGCGATCCATAGGCTGCCCCAGAGCGCGACCAGGGCGAACACCCCGGCGAGCATGTCATCGATCATGATTCCCATGCCGCCGGCAACGCGTCGGTCGAGCCAACCGATCGGCCAGGGCTTGATCACGTCGAACACCCGGAACCAGACGAACGCCAGCAGCACCTCCCACCACTGCGTGGGCAGCAGCAGGAACACCGGCAGCACGCCGACGATCTCATCGAACACGATGCCACCATGGTCATGCACGCCCAGGCGCTGACTGGCCCGGCCGCAAAGCCAGACACCCAGGAAAAACAACGCGGCCGACAGCAACAGAACGACGGCGATCGTGGCGGCTTCACCCAATTGCGGGGTCAACAGAACGACCAGCAGCCAGCCCAGCAACACGCCGGGAATGGTGCCCGCCGTGCCGGGCGCCTTGGGCGCGAGGCCCGAGCCCAAACCGAAGGCAAGCCACATCACCGGGCTTCGCCCCAGTTCGCCCACCCGCACGCGGCGCTTGGCCTCATCCATTGACGTCTTCTCCCTTGTCGACCGACGGTGATGCCGGGAAATGGGTATAGCCACGTCGCTGTGGCAACGTGCGCGCCTGGCGGTCACGTATCTCGCCAGTCGGCCCGTCGACCAGCCTGCCGATGACCGTCAGTCCCCAGACGGGGTCGATCTCGACCTCGGGCGGCAAGGCCACGATCAGTTCGTAGTCGTCCCCGCCGGTCACCAGACGCGTCCAGTCCGCCGGGCGGGCCTCGAGCCATTCGGCGGCCGCCGGCGAGACGGGGATCGCGTCGATGTCGATCTCGGCGGCAAGGTCGCTGGAGGCGAGCAGATGGCCGATGTCCTGCAACAGCCCGTCCGAGCAGTCCAGTGCCGCCGAGGCATGGGGCAACAAGGCGCGGCCGGTGGCCAGCCTTGGTTCCGGGTAGTCAAGCCGTTCGCGCAGGTAGGCCGCGGCCGACGGGGACAGCACCGGGAGCGACTCCTCCCCAAGCGCGAGGGCCAGACCCAGCGCGGCATCCCCGATGTGGCCGGTCACGGCCAGCCGGTCGCCGGCCCGCGCGCCGCCACGGGTCAGGGCCTTGCCGGCCGGCAGGCTACCGATCACGGTGACCGAAAGTGTCAGGACGGGGCTGCCCACGGTGTCGCCACCGATCAGGTCGCAGCCCCAGCGTTCGGCCCCGGTGCGCAGTTGCGAGGCGAACCGGGCCAGCCAGTCGGCGTCGGTCTGCGGCAGACCCAGTGACAGGGTAAAGCCCAACGGGCTCGCCCCCATGGCCGCCAGATCGGAGAGATTGACGGCCAATGCACGATGGGCGATGGCCTCGGGGGCGGTGTCCAGGGGGAAATGTCGGCCGGCGATCAGCATGTCGGTACTGACGGCCAGACGAGTGCCGGGCGGGGGATCGAGCAGGGCCGCGTCGTCGCCCACCGCCAGACTCACCTCCGGATGCCGAGCGGGCCAATCGAAATGGCGCGCGATCAGATCGAATTCGTCGACAGGGCAGGCCATCAAGGGTGTTCGACGGGCAGGCGCTCGTCAGCGACCACGGGCGGGTTCGCCGGGCCGCAGGTCGTCGGCCAGTTGGTCGAGGACGCCATTGACGTAGCGATGGCCGTCGGTGGCGCCGAACCGCTTGGCCAGTTCCACCGCCTCGTTGATCACGATCGCACGCGGGACCTCCTGGGCATGCATCAGCTCGAAGGCACCCAAACGCAGGATGGCGCGCTCGATCGGGTCGAGCTCGTCAACGGGGCGATCGAGATGGGGCTCGATGGCCGCATCCAGGTCGACGCTGTGCTTCTCCACGCCGCGCAGGATGCGACGGAACAGATCCAGGTCGATACGCAGCATGAAGGCGTCCTCCATGAACTGCGATTCGAGCTGCTCCAGCGGAATGGGATTCATCAATTGCTGGTAGAGCCCCTGGGCCGCCCGCTCACGCGCCCAGCGGCGCTTCTTGCGTGCCGGCGTGGCGGTGGGCCCGCGCGGGGAGGCTTTGCGTTCACGCCGCCCATCGTCATGCAACGGCGACTCGTCGTCCGAGCGCTGCTCGCCATCCTGCTCGTCTGGTGGAAACTGTTTGATCATGGGCTCAGGCAATCTGGTCGATCTGGTCGAGAAGGTTGACCATCTCGATGGCGGTGACGGCCGCTTCCGCGCCCTTGTTGCCGGCCTTGCTGCCGGCCCGTTCCATCGCCTGGTCGACCGTGTCGGTGGTCAGCACGCCGAAAATCACCGGCATGTCGAAGTCGGTGGCCACACCGGCGATGCCCTTGGCCGCCTCGCCCGCCACGTAGTCGAAATGCGGCGTGGCGCCACGGATGACCGCGCCCAGGCAGATGATGGCATCGAACTTCTCGCTCGCCGCTACGCGCTGGGCCACCAGCGGCAATTCGAATGCGCCCGGCGCCGTCACCACCGTGATCTGCTTGGGATCGACGCCGTGGCGGCGCAGGGTGTCGATCGCGCCGTCACGCAGCCGATCGACCACCTGGGCATTCCAGCGCGTCGTCACGATGGCGTAGCGCCCGGTCTGGACGGTCAGCCCGCCCTCGATCACCTGAACCTCATTCATGCTGCTCTATCCCGTATGCGGCGGTCATTCCGCCTCGTCGTGAATGTAATCAACCACTTCCAGGCCGAACCCGGCCAGGGCGTGGAACCGCTTGGGCGCACTCATCACGCGCATCTTGCGCACGCCCAGGTCCTTGAGAATCTGTGCCCCGACCCCGTAGTTGCGCAACTCCTCCACCTCGGCGGCGTCGGCAGAGGGCGCGGCTTCCTCCCAGCCCTGCAACTGGCGCAGCAGTTCGTCCTCGCTGGGGGTCGAGCGCAGCACCACGGCCACGCCGGTCTCCATGTCCGCCAGTCGGGCAAGGACGTCGGAGAAGGGCCAACCGCAATCACGCCCCTGCGGCTCGAACAGATCGCAGACAGCGTGGTGCACATGCACGCGCACCGGCGTGGGCGTCTCCGCGTCGGGCGC
Organism: Halothiobacillus sp.; assembly: GCA_024635755.1. Taxonomy (GTDB): domain Bacteria; phylum Pseudomonadota; class Gammaproteobacteria; order Halothiobacillales; family Halothiobacillaceae; genus Guyparkeria. The sequence goes on along the minus strand of JAGXIF010000036.1, from coordinate 62,813 downwards.
GCCGCGCACGGCCGCAAACTGCAACTGGCCGCTGGTGAAGTCCTTGTAGGCATGCAGCGTGAAGCGACCGTGGCGCGTGTCGATCTCGGTGGCGAACTGATGTTCCACCGAGCGCTCGTGGCGCATCCGGTAACGGATGAGTTCCTCGATCGAGCCGATCTTGATGTCGTGCTCGGCGGCAAAGCGCTCCAGGTCCGGGCGGCGCGCCATCGAACCATCCTCGTTGAGGATCTCCACGATCACCGCCGAGGGCTCCCGCGCCTCGGCCAGTCGCGCCAGGTCCACACCCGCCTCGGTGTGGCCGGCCCGTGCCAGCACGCCGCCCGGCCGCGCCATCAGCGGGAAGACGTGCCCCGGCTGGACCAGATCGAGGGGCTTGACCTCGGGGGCCACCGCCGTGCGGATGGTGGTGGCCCGGTCCGCAGCCGAGATACCGGTGGTCACGCCGCGCGCCGCCTCGATCGAGACGGTGAACGCCGTCTGGAAGGGCTCGCGTGTGCGGCTGACCATCAACGGCAGGTCCAGCTGCTCGCAACGTTGCTGGGAGAGCGTCAGGCAGATCAGGCCGCGCCCGTAGCGCGCCATGAAATTGATGTCCTCGGGACGGACCTGCTCGGCGAGCATGACTAGGTCACCCTCGTTCTCGCGATCCTCGTCATCGACGATGATGACCATGCGCCCAGCGCGCAGGTCGTCGAGAATGTCATCGATGGGACTAAAACTCATAAGGCTCTCTCAGCGCCGTTCGGACCGCCATTGCGGGCAATCTGTGATTGTATCATTGCCGCCCCGACTGTAGATCATCACCACCCGACCCCGAGGCCGGCAACGACGATTCAGGCCAGGTCCTGGTAGGGACTCTGCGCACCGCCAGCCGCCTGCCCGGGCCGATGATCCCCGGCCTGCAGCAGACGTTCGAGGTAGCGGGCCATCAGGTCGACCTCGAGATTGACCTGATGGCCCGGCCGGTAGTCGCCCATGATGGTGGCCTCGAGGGTGTGCGGGATGATCGTCAACCGGCAACGCACCCCGCTGACCTCGTTGACCGTCAGGCTTACCCCGTCGATGGCCAGCGAGCCCTTCTGCGCGACGTAACGAGCCAGCTCCGGCGGCACCCGCAACCAGAACTCGGTCGCCCGCGCATCGCTGCGGCGCGCATCGATCACCGCCAGGCCATCGACATGCCCGCTGACTAGATGGCCGCCCAAGGGCGTGGCCAGCGTCAACGCCGGCTCCAAGTTCACCCGCGACCCCGCCGCCACTTGGCCCAGCGTGGTGAGCCGGAGGGTCTCGTTGGAACAGTCGACGGAAAAGCGCGAGCCGGACAGGTTGGTCACCGTCAGGCAGACGCCGTTGACCGCGATGCTGTCACCCACATGGGTCGCGCCGAGATCGAGACCGCCGGCCTCGATCGTCAGGCGGCTGTCGCCCCCCACGGGGGTCTTCTCGACCAGGGTGCCGACCGTCTGGATGATTCCGGTGAACATGGGTTTCTCCGTCGTGGTGAGTCGATGGTCTCAGGCCGACGCGCCCTGGGGGCGCAATGTCAGGCGCAGATCGTCATCGATGCATCGTTCGTCGACCAATTGCCAGCGCGCGATGCCCGCCAGCCCGTCGGGCTCGGGCAGTGCCAGCGCGGGACGCGCCTGGTGACCCAGCAAGAGAGGGGCCTGATAGACGACCAGCTCGTCGGCCAGGGCGGCGGCGATGAATGCCCCGGCGAGCTTGGCGCCCGCCTCCACCAGCAGCTCGTTGATCCCGCGCGCGGCCAGATCGGCGAGGATGAAATCGAGATCCATACCCAGCCCCGGTGCGGCCGGGGCCTCGATCAGGGTTACCTCACGCTTGACCAGCGCCTCATGCTGCACCCCATCGGTCACGTCCCGCGTGTAGATCCATACCGACCCCGGGGCGTCGAAAATGGCGGCGAACGGCGGCAGGCGCAGGCCCGAGTCGAGCACCACGCGCGCCGGCTGGCGCACCTCACCCTCGATGCCGAGCTCTTCGGTCGACAGCCGCACGTTCAGCCGGGCACTGTCGGTCAGGACGGTGTCGATGCCGCTGAGCACGGCGCATTGGCGAGCCCGCAGGAACTGCACGTCGCGGCGCGCACCCGGCCCCGTGATCCACTGACTCTCGCCATTGGCCAGCGCACTGCGCCCATCGAGCGACTGGGCAATCTTGACGGTGACCCAGGGACGCCCCCGCTCCATGCGCGAGACGAAACCGCGGTTGAGCTCACGGGCCGCCACCGGGGCAATGGCCTCGGTAACTGCCACCCCGGCCTCGCGCAACAGGGCATGCCCACGGCCGGCGACCCGCGGGTCGGGGTCGACCATCGCGGTGACCACCCGCTCGACCCCGGCCGTGACCAGCTGCGGCGCGCAGGCGGGTGTCCGCCCCACATGGCTGCAGGGTTCGAGCGTGACGTAGGCGGTCGCCCCGCGGGCCCGCTCGCCCGCCTCAGACAGGGCGACCACCTCGGCATGCGGACCGCCTGCCCGTGCATGAAAGCCCTCGCCGACCACCTCGCCGTCACGGACGATCACGCAGCCAACCCGCGGGTTGGGCGAGGTGGTGGTCAGCCCCCGCCCGGCCAGGGCCAGCGCCCGGTCCATCCATGCGCGGTCGGCGGACGTCACCGGATCAGTTGGCATCGCCGATCAGGGGCAGCTGGCGATCGGGATCGCTGATGACGTCGTTGGCGAGCGACTCGATCGCCTCACGGAAGGCCTCGACGCTGTCGAAGCTCAAATACACCGAGGCGAAACGGATGTAGGCGACATGGTCGAGCCGCCGCAACTGGGCCATCACCAGCTCGCCGATCTCGCGCGCCGGGATCTCGCGCTCGCCGCGGCTGCGCAGTTGCCGCTCGATCTGCTCGATCGCCTCCTCGATCTGGCGTGTCGGCACGGGACGCTTTTCCAGCGCCCGCATCAGGCCGTCGCGCAGCTTGCGCTCATCGAAGTTCTGGCGCGCGCCGTTGGACTTGACCACCCGCGGCATCTGCCGGTCGGCGCGCTCATAGGTGGTGAAACGCTGGCCGCAGGCGGCGCATTCGCGCCGACGGCGGATGCCCTCGCCCGCGTCCACAGCGCGCGAGTCGATCACCCGCGTATCGCTATTGCCACAAATCGCGCAGTTCACGGCGGACTCAGACCCGGTTGGCCTCGTAGACCGGCAGGCGACGGCACAGCGCGGTGACCTTCTCGCGCACCGCATCGATCACCGCATCGTTCTCGATGTCATCGATGATGTCGCACATCCAGCCGGCCAGGTCGCGGCTCTCCTCCGTACCGAAGCCGCGGGTGGTGATCGCCGCGGTACCCACCCGGATGCCCGAGGTGACAAACGGCGATTGCGGGTCATTGGGCACGGCGTTCTTGTTGACCGTGATGTGGGCTCGACCCAGCGCCTCGTCGACCGCCTTGCCGGTCAGGCCTCGCTTGACGAAGCTGACCAGGAACAGGTGGTTGTCGGTGCCGCCGGAGACCACATCGATGCCGCGATCGACGAACACCTTGGCCATGACCCGCGCATTGTCGATCACCTGCTGCTGATAGGTCTTGAAATCCGGCTCCATCGCCTCCTTGAAGGCGACCGCCTTGCCGGCGATCGCATGCATCAGCGGCCCGCCCTGCGTGCCGGGGAAGATGCGCGACTGGAATTTCTTCTCGAGGTCCGGATCGGACTTCGCCACGATGATGCCGCCGCGCGGACCACGCAGGGTCTTGTGCGTGGTGGAGGTGACCACGTGGGCGTGCGGCACCGGGTTCGGATACAAACCGGCAGCCACCAGACCGGAGACGTGGGCCATGTCGACCATCAGGTAGGCGCCCACCGCGTCCGCGATCTCGCGAAAGCGCGCCCAGTCCATCACGCGCGAGTAGGCGGAGAAGCCGGCGATGATCATCTTCGGCTTGTGTTCCTTGGCCAGACGCTCCACTTCGTCATAATCGACATACCCCTCGTCGTCGATACCGTACTGAACGGCATGATAGATGCGACCGGAGAAGTTGGGCTTGGCGCCGTGGGTGAGGTGACCACCGGCGTCGAGGCTCATGCCGAGCACGGTGTCCCCCGGCGCGACCAGCGCCTGGAACACCGCCGCGTTGGCCTGGGAGCCCGAGTGGGGCTGGACGTTGGCGTAGTCGGCACCGAACAGTTCCTTGGCGCGCTCGATGGCCAGCCGTTCGGCCACGTCGACGTACTCGCAGCCACCATAGTAGCGCTTGCCCGGGTAGCCTTCGGCGTACTTATTGGTCAGCACCGAACCCTGGGCCTCCATCACGCGCGGGCTGGCATAGTTCTCCGAGGCGATCAGCTCGACGTGATCCTCCTGGCGCCGCTCCTCGGCGGTGATCGCGTCAGCGAGTTCCGGGTCGTAGCCCGCGATGGTCATGGATTTGGCGAACATGATTCTGCTCCTGAAAGGTCAACTCAAACTCTCGGTCACCGCGCGACGCGGCGCCTGCAAACAACAGCGGCCGCCCCGCAGCGGCGACCGATTAATGGACTAAATTCTAGCATGACCCGGCCGGTCGACCCGCCCGGACCGTCCACCGGCATTCTGGGCGCCATGCCCACCCCATCCAAGCGCGCCGGCTGCATGCTAAACATGAGTGGCGCTGGGGGGGGGCCGGGCCTGCCGGGGTGCCATTCGAGGGACATGATCGACAAAACGCCGCGCTGTCGAGACAATAAGCGCAGTCAAACCTGCCCGAATTCCAAATCTGTTGGGAGCCCGAACGCGATGATGACCGAAAACGACCGCAATGCACTGGTCGACTTTCTTGCCCGCCACGTCGACACGCAGATCCTCACGCATGCCGAGGTGAGCGTCTTCCTCGATTTCTGCGACTTCGAGATCATCGAGCGCAAGCGGATCATCGCCGACATCGGCGAGGTGGGTGAGTCGATCTATTTCCTGCTCGAGGGCACCGCCGAGCTGATCGTCGGGCCGACCACCAACGAGGTACCGGTGGGCCAGATCCATGCCGGCGAGATGCTCGGTGAAATGAGTTTCTTCGATCGCCAGCCGCGCAATGTGCGCATGCGCGCCCGCTCCGCCGTCCGGCTGCTGCGCCTGCCGAGGGCCAAGTACAACCGCCTGCGGTTGGAGCACCCCGTATTCACCGTGCTGCTGCTCGAGTACGCCATCGTCAGCCTGGATCACCTCTACCGCCGCACCAGCACCGACGTGGCCCAGCTCAACCAGTACATCCACAGCATGAGCGGCTGACAGCGGGGCTATCAGCCTCGGCGCAGACGCAGGGCATTGCCGATCACCACGATCGAGCTGACCGACATCCCGATCGCCGCCAGCCAGGGCTGGACGAAGCCCAGGGCGGCAATCGGGATGGCAATGGCGTTGTACCAGACCGACCAGGCGAGATTCTGGTGGATCACACCCATGGTGCGGCGGGCGTAGGCGACGGCAAATGCCGTTTCCGCCACCCGGTCGTTTAGCAGCACCATGTCGGCGCTGTGCTTGGCCACTGTCGTGCCGCTGCCCATGGCCATGGACACATCTGCCCGCGCCAGCACCGGCGCGTCATTGACCCCGTCCCCCACCATCAGCACCCGGCCGCCGCCTTGCTGGATATCGGCGACCCGTTCCATCTTATCTTCCGGCAACAGCCCGCCCTCGGCCCGATCCACGCCCAGGTGGCGGCCGATCATCTCGGCCCGGCTGGGCTGGTCTCCGGAGAGCAACCAGACGTTCACACCCTGGGCCTGCAATCGCTCGACCGCGGCCGCGGCATCCTCGCGCAACTCGTCACCCAGCGTGGCCCGGGCAATCACGCCATTGCTCCCTGCCACCCACACCACCAACTCGTCGACGCTGCTCGGCGTATCCGGCAGTGCGATCCCCAGTTCGTGGATCAAACGGGCATTGCCCACCGCGAATCGTTCACCATCGATTTGTCCGATCACGCCCCGGCCGCTGCGACTCTCGACATCCGTCACTCCGACCCCCTCGTGGCCCTCGGCCCAACCACACAGGGCCCGTCCCACCGGGTGGTCTGCGTATTGTTCGAGGGCGGCCACGATGGACTTGAGACGCGCCTCGTCCAACGCATCGAAGCGATCGACACGCCGGACAGCCAATTCGCCCGTGGTGAGCGTGCCGGTCTTATCGAAAACCACGTGCGTGACCTTTGCCAGCGTCTCCATGGCCCGCCCGCGTGTGACCAGCAACCCGGCCCGGGTGAGTCGTCCCACGGAGACCGCGATGGCGGCTGGCGTCGCCAGCGATAGTGAGCAGGGACAAGTAATCGCCAGGATGGCCACGGCGATCCAGAAGGCGCGCGACGGCTCGATCCATAGCCACGCCAAGGTCACCAGTGCCGTGGTCACCAGCAGGGCAATGACAAACTTGCGGGCGAATCGATCCGCGAGCTCGGCCAGTTGCGGCTTTTGCGCCTGGGCCCGGTCGATCAGTCGCACGATCGAGGAAACCATGGTGTCCTGGCCGACCTGCTCCACCTCGACCACCAGCGGGCTTTCGGTATTAACGGTGCCGGCCGACACCCGGTCGCCGACCGACTTGGTCTCCGGCATGCTTTCGCCGGTGAGCATGGCAGCGTTGATGCCACTCTCGCCCTCGCGGATCACCCCGTCGGCGGGCACCGGTCCACCGGGGCGCACCAGGATGCGATCCCCCGGCACGAGGTCGAAGGCCGGAATCACCGCGACCGACCCGTCGGACTCAAAGCGGTTGGCCACCTGCGGCACCAGCTTGTTGAGCGATTCGCTGAGTTCGCCGGCCTTGTGGCGGGCGCCCTGCTCCAGAAATCGCCCGGCCAGCAGCAGGAAGATGAACATGGTCACCGAGTCGAAATAGACCTCACCGCTGTGACTCACCACCGCGTAGACGCTGCCGCCATAGGCCAGCAGGATGCTCAGCGAGACGGGCAGGTCCATGCTGATTCGCCCCTGGCGCAGGTCGCGCCAGGCCGGCCGGAAGAAGGCCTGGCCCGAATACAGAACGATGGGGGTGGAAAGGACCAGGGCCACCCACCAGAAGAAGTAGCGCAGCTGGTCGGACAGATCGAGGAAATCGCCGAAATACAGCGACAACGAGATCATCATCACCTGCAGGTAGACCAGCCCGGCCACCGCGAGGCGCCGCATCATGTCGTGGCGTTCGCGCCGGTATACCCGGTCCTGGCGATTGGGGTCGTAGGGGTAGGCGCGATAGCCGATCTCGGTAATCGCCTTGAGGATCTCGCTCAGGTGTACCTGACGGTTATCCCAAACCACCTGGGCGCGGTGGGTGGTGAAGTTGACCGAGAACGACTCAATCCCGGGCAGTTGTCGCACGTGCTTTTCGGACAGCCAGATGCAGGCGGCGCAGACGATGCCCTCGAGTATCAGGGAGGCCTCGCGCCGGTCGCCGTCGCGATTGGCGACGAAGGATTTCTGCATCTCGGGGCGATCGTAGATGGAGAGCTCCTCGAGCACGCGCTCGAGGTCGTCGTCCGGACGCGCGGAAGGTTCGCTGCGGTGCCGGTAGTAGTTCTCCATGTCCGCCTCGACGATCGCCTCGGCCACCGCCTGGCAGCCGGGACAGCACATCTCGCGCGACTCACCCAGAATCTGCGCGCGGTAGTCGGCGCCCGGCGGCACCGGCAGTCCGCAATGGAAGCAACTGGGCTTCTCATCGAGACTGGCTTTTAACACCGGCGATTGGCTCATCGGGCTTTCATCAGGCAGTTCGGCAGCGGATGGCTAACCAATGGATCAAGGGGACTGGATTTCGGTCATGCCACGCAGCTGGTGCGTTTCGCCGTCACGTCGGACGTCGATGATCATCTCCCAGCGCCCCGGTCGGGTTGGCGTGATGTCGGCCTGGTATACGCCGGGCGCGGTCTCCCCGAGCATGCGCGTGAAATCGAGCGCCTTACTGGAGAACCGCATCAAGCGGGCCGTCACGTCGGCTCCCTCGACGGGGTTGCCGTTCGCGTCAAACACCTGAATGCGGAATGGCGTCGATTCACCGACCACCGGTTCCCCGATCCAGCCCCGACGCACCTGCCAACCACGCCGAGCCTGTTTCTCGCGCATCGCGTCGTATTGCTCGAACTGCGCGACCTTCTCCTGGTAGTCGTGGGCGACCGTACCGGGGAAATAGGAGGTGGCGACCGGGCCGCCCTGCGGCTCGGGGAGGATCTGACGCGCCACGTTCTCGCTGAGCCCGTGCGTGGCGATCGTCAGGAAGATCGAGTCCAGCAGGATGATTACGGCGAAAAACGCGATGATGATGGCCGGGCCGGCATGGAAGCCCATCTTCTGCGAGACCGCGTTCTTCGGTGGGGAAATCAGACCCAGAATGAAGGCTGTCATCACGAGGATGGCGCCCACCATCGCGACCACGTCCAGCCCCGGCCAATTGATAATGGCATACGGGGCATAGGCCGCCAGCGACAGCACGCCCAGAATGAAGGCGATTTGCCTTCCGGCAGCGGGGAAGCGCCAGCGCAACAAGAAAAACAGCAACGGGATCACGGTCATGCCGAGCCCGGCAGGCAAAAGTACCGCCATGGATTACAACCTGGTTATTGCCTCCCGGGCCGGTCTTGCGGGCCCGGGCGACTTGGATTAAAGATCAGCGAAAGACAAATGTTGCGTCGTATTCCATCGGCTCGATGCGGCCGTCCTCTTCGGTCAGGACAAACTCGAGATCCTTGCGCTCCACGCCACCTTCGGGACGCGCGCGCACATGCACCAGGAACTTGCGCGAACTGTCGGCCGGCACGCTCAGGCCCTCGAAGTCACCCACCACAGTGACCTCGGCATCGGGCAGCCCTTCGACCGCGAGACGGAACTCGAGTTTCTCCTGAAGTTTGTTGTTGATCTTGACGTTGTAGTTGTTCTGAATCTCGCCACTGGACATGACCGTGAACAACGGCTGGCGCACCTGCTGCACCGACACGTCCGCCGGGGCCCGGGCAAAGATACCGTAAAGCAGCAGCACCGTCGCCGCGAATGTCGCCAGACCATAGCCGATGGTGCGGAACTTGAGCAGATTGGGCTTCTCGCCGGTCTCCAACTCCTGTTCGGAGGCATAACGGATCAGCCCGGTTGGCCATCCCCGCTTAGTCATGATCTGGTCACAGGCATCGATGCACAGCCCGCAGGAAATGCATTCGAGCTGCAACCCATCCCGGATATCGATCCCCGTGGGACAGACCTGTACGCACAGCTTGCAGTCGATACAGTCCCCCACGCCCTGGGCATGGCGCTCATCGAGCGTCATGAGCCCCTGCTTGAGTGACTCACGACCAGCCTCGCCCTCGCCGCGTTTCGCGTCGTAGGAGACGACCAGGGTTTCCTTGTCGAACATCACGCTCTGAAAGCGGGCATAGGGGCACATGTAGATGCACACCTGCTCGCGCGCAAACCCGGCAAAGATCAGGGTCGTGGCGGTCAGGATGCCCGTGCTGATGTAGGCCGCCTTGACCGCATCCAGGGTGAAGAAGTCGACGAACAGTTGCGGGGCATCGGCCCAGTAGGCTGTAAAGGTAAAGCCGGTCCAGAAGGCGATGCCCGTCCAGATGGCGATGGTCAGCCCCTTCTTGGTCAGCTTCTCCGCGTTCCAGGGCTGCTTTTCCAGCCGTAGCCGCTTGTTGCGATCACCCTGCACCAGGGCCTCGACCTTCATGAACAGGTCGGTCCAGAGCGTCTGGAAACAGAAGTAGCCGCAGAAGGCACGCCCAACCAACCCGGTCACGAAGAACAGCAACCAGGCGGCCAGGATAAGAAAGCCGGCCAGCAGGAACATGTCCTGCGGATGGATCACCAGATCGAACAGATAATAACGGCGCGACGGTATGTCGAACATGACCGCCTGATCCGGCCCGACGCCACGATCCCACCGGATCCACGGCAACAGGAAGAAAAAGCCGTAGGCAACCAGCAGCACGATGTTCTTGAACCGCCGAAACCGCCCCTGGATCGCCTTGGGGTGGATCGGCTCTCGCGCGGCGTACAGCGGTTCGGCGTTGTAACTCAGATCGTCGTTATTGGCCATGGGTCACACTCCGGCTTGGATGCGTCGGGACATATCTTATACCCCATAGGAAAAATGCTTAAGCGAAATCTCTGGACGACAGCCATAGGCCCTTTTCCGGTGCGCCCATAAAAGAACACCGGCCAGTGGCCGGTGTCTTCGGAACTCAGCGGCAATGGCCGATCGCGAGGTGATCAGTTCCCGCCGAGTTGCCGCACGTAGATGGCCAGCATGCGCATCTGGGTCTCGCTCAAACGTTCGCCGAACGCCGGCATCTGGCGCTGGATCCCGTTGTTCACGACATGAGTGATCTCCCCGGTCTTGCAAGCGACATCGCCGCCACAGCCCGGCACATCGGCCACGCCCCAGATGGCGTCGGTCAGGTTCGGTGCGCCCAGCGCCTCGTTACCCTTGCCCTCGGCACCGTGACACCCGGCACAGGAGGCGAACGCCTGCTTGCCGCGGCTGGCTGCCTCGCCACTGATCTCGGCGTTACCGGACAGGCTCAGCACGTACTTTGCCAGATCGTCGATCGTGTCATCGGCGACATTCTGTGCCGGCATCATGCCCTGGATACCATTGTTGATCTTGTCGACGATGGTCTCGTAGGAGTTGCCGTACAGCCAGGCGTTGTCCGCCAGGTTCGGATACGCGCCAACATTACCCTGGCCACCCGCCCCATGACAGGCCGCACAAAAGTCACCGAAGGTGGCGTGACCCACGGACATGGCGAACTGCAGAGTGTCCGGATCCTGCTCGATCGCCTCGAAGCTCATGTCCTGAACCTTGCCCACCCATTCCTGCTGGGCCAGTGCCGAGGGACTGGACTGCATGTCACGGGTGAACAGTGCACGGGTATTCCAGTGCTCCGAAACGGTCTTCTCTTCGCCGTTCTCGCCTTCGACCGTGTACTCGACCGAACTAATGCCCTTGGTGTAGGTATCACCGTAGGGCCACGCGGGGTAGAGGATCCAGTAGACGACCGAGAAGACGATCGTCACGTAGAACGCCCACAGCCACCAGCGCGGCAACGGGTTGTTGTATTCGCGCAGATCCCCGTCCCACACGTGCCCAGTGGTCTCGACCTGCCCCTTCTTATTTTCCGTTTGTTGACTCATCTTTCTTCACCTGTTGTTTCTTTTGCCGCGTGGGGTCGAGCTCATCGTCGTCCATGAAGGGAATGTCCTTGTACGACTCCAGACGCTTGCGCCGCTTGCCCGTGTAGACGTACAGGATGATTCCGACAAAGGCACTGAAGAACAGGATCAGCGCCAACGGCTTGCTGTTCTCCATGTTGCCCAACCACGCAAAGATATCGCCGATCAAGAGATCACCCCGTTTTGTGGCGGTTTAAACAATTAACGGAACTGGTTGAAGTGGCCGTCTTCATACTTCGAGAAGTCGACCATCGTCCCCAGCATCTGCAGGTAGGCCACCAAGGCGTCCATCTCGGTGATCTGATCCGGGTTGCCGTCCCAGTCTTCTGCCGCCGCCTGTGTCTCGAGCATATCGGCACCGTTGGCGACGTGCAGTTTGTCCGCCATCTCCTGGCCAAACTGCTCGACGTTGGCGTCGTACTCCGACTGGGTCCGCGAATACGGAACACCGACGCGTGCTTGGGCGACCATGCGCTCCTCAATCTGACTGTAATCCAGCTCGCTCTCCAGGAGCCACGGGTAGGCCGGCATGATCGACTCGGGAACCAGCGACTGCGGGTCGATCAGGTGCTGGGCCTGCCACTCGTGGGAGTACTTGCCACCGACGCGCGCCAGGTCCGGGCCAGTGCGCTTGGAGCCCCACTGGAACGGGTGGTCATACTGCGACTCGGCCGCCAGCGAGTAGTGGCCATAGCGCAGCATTTCGTCACGGAACGGACGGATCATCTGCGAGTGACAGGTGTAGCAGCCCTCGCGGACGTAGATGTCGCGGCCCCGCAGTTCCAGCGGGGTATAGGGGCGAACCCCGTCCACGTCCTCGACCGTTTCCTCGATGTGGAACAGCGGGACGATTTCGACCAGGCCGCCAATACTGATGACCATCAGAGTCAGGACGATCAGCAGGCCGGAGTTGATTTCAATGCTTTCGTGTTTCATTCACCTAACCTCAATCCATTAACGTGCGGCGGCGGCCACGGCGTCGCGCCCTTCGGCGGATGCCGACTGACGGGCACCCGAGATGGTCATGTACAGGTTGTACGACATCAGCAGTATGCCCGACAGGAAGAAGGCACCGCCAATGGCACGCACGACGTACGGGATGTGCATGAACGTCACGGTCTCGATGAAGGTGTAGGCGAGGTTGCCGTACTGATCGAAGGCACGCAGCATCAGACCCTGGCCGATACCGGCGACCCAGAGCGCGACGATGTAGAGCACCACGCCGATGGTGGCCAGCCAGAAGTGGACGAACACCAGCTTGGTCGAGTACAGCGTCGTGCCCCAGAGCCGCGGGACCATGTGGTAGAACGAGCCAAACGTGATCATCGCGACCCAGCCCAGGGCGCCGGAGTGCACGTGGCCGATGGTCCAGTCGGTGTAGTGCGACAGGGCGTTGACCGACTTCAGCGACAACATCGGACCTTCAAAGGTCGACATGCCGTAGAAGGCCAGCGAGGTGACCAGAAACAGTATGATTGGATCGGTGCGCAGCTTCTCCCAGGCACCCGACAGGGTCATGATGCCGTTGATCATGCCGGCCCAGGACGGCAGCAGCAGCAGGATGGAAAAGGTGGCCGCCAGGGTGGAAACCCAGTCCGGCAACGCGGTCCAGTGCAGGTGGTGGGCGCCAACCCACATGTACAGGAACGACAGCGCCCAGAAGTGGACGATGGACAGGCGGTAGGAGTAGATCGGGCGACCGGCCTGCTTGGGCACGAAGTAGTACATCATGCCGAGGAAGGCGGCCGTCAGGAAGAAGCCGACCGCGTTATGGCCGTACCACCACTGGGTCATCGCATCCTGCACACCCGCGAACAGCGAGTAGGACTCGAGGCTGTTCCAGGCGACCGGCACCGCCAGGTTGTTGAAGATGTGCAGCAGGGCAGTGGCCAGGATGAAGGCCATGAAGAACCAGTTGGCCACGTAGATGTGCGGCTGGCTGCGCTTGACCATAGTCATGGCATAGACGGCGAAGTAGACCACCCAGGTGACGGTGATCAGCAGGTCGACCGGCCAGACGAACTCGGCGTATTCACGGCCCTGCGTGTAGCCGGCCATGTAGGTGATCACGCCCAGCACCAGCGCCAGCTGCCAACCCCAGAAGGTCAGCTCGGGAAGCAGCTTGCCGCCCCACAGGCGCGCCTGACAGGTACGCTGCACGATGTAGTAAGACGTCGCGAACAGCGCACTACCACCAAAACCAAAGATCACCAGCGTCGTATGCACGGGGCGCAGACGACCGAAGGTGATCTCGGCGATGTTGAAATTCAAAAACGGCCATGCCAGCTCACTGGCAATATAGACACCGGCAAGCATTCCCAACACGCCCCAAATCATGGCCATGATGGCGAATTTCTTGACGATGCCGTAATTGTACTGCTCGGTCGCTACCGGCACTGCATTGGTGGACATCGTGACCCCTCCAGACTTTTAGGTTCATCCCGGCCAGCTCGGCCAGACCCTTTTTTCTTCAGCGCGCAATGATAATCGAATCGCCCCCGGACAAAAACCTATGAATTTACTTGCCTACTCGCACCAGAGCGCGCCCGGACACCGACTATCAAGAAGTTACGCCGCAAAAGAGACCAACGGCAAGAAAAGATGATCATTGGCACCAAGCCGCAACTGTTGCACCACCGCCACAAGCGTCCACGAATCGTGCTTGACCACCCGACTAGTCGCCGACCACCCGGCCATATCGCGCCTCGTCGCGCAGCGGGGACACACCTGCCCCCCACGCCAGACCATAGACGATCTCGTAAGTCAGCGGGATCTGGCCGTCCACCGCCTGTTCGGCCAGTGCGCCCCTAAAGCGCCGCCATGCCCCGGGACCGGTCATGCCCGGGGAGCGGCCCTCTTGGGCATTACCGACGCCGACCCCACGCAGATCGGCCAGCAAAGCATCCACGCTCGGGTAGGTGACGGTGACGGTTTCGCGATCCATCACGGGGTCGGCCAGCATGGCGCGCACCAGCGCATCACCGAGATCATGCATGTCCATGAAGTGGTGCACGTGTGGAGTCTGATCGATCACCGCCCAGGCCCGGCGTATTTCCTGAAGGCTGTCCGGCCCCAGCGTGGCGAAGGAAAACGGCGAACCCGACGAGAGCACCCGCGCCACCTCGGCGAACAACGCATCGGGCCGATCACTCCACTGCACAGCAAAATTGGAGACCACAGCATCCATCGCGCCACCAACAAAGGGCAAGGCATGCATGTCCGCGGCCACGCCCGCCCGCTGTCGAGACCACCATCGGGTCCGCGGCAGTTGGCGGAGCATGTTTTCCGCCAGATCGACACCCACCACCTGCGATTGCGGATAGCGGGCGCGCATGGCGCGCACCATCTGGCCGGTGCCCGCCCCAAGGTCGAGAATGCGGGCGGGCTCGAGCTTCAACCAGCCGAAGCGCTCCTCGAGCCGCCGACCGATCTCGCGCTGCACGGCGGCATAGCGATCATAGTCGGCAGCGGCGCGGTTGAAGCGGGCACGCACGCGGCGCAGGTCGAAAGAAGGCAGGGAAGACATGTCGTGGAGAAGGACTCGTTAATAGTAAGAATGCATGTACCGACAGCGAGCCGGTCGACCGAGGGCCTCAGGATGAGCCCGGCAACTCAAGCAAGCCGGTCGGCCAACTCCGCCCAACACGCGAAGAGCGCCCCATGCCCCGGCCGGGACAACCGTCTGACGGTCACTGCGGGCGACAGGGGGAGCGAGTCGGCCCATCCGGCCGGTATCAAGGGGTCGTCGGCCGCGAGCCAAACCTCGATCGGAACCGATGTGGATGCCAGCAAGCCACGGGCATCGATGTCCGCCAGCCAGTCCAGCCCGACGACGTCCGCGCTGTTTTCCACCGGAAACGCGTCAGCATCGCCGAGCGAAAAGCGGCGGCGAAACGCCTGCGCCGCGGCCTGCGGCTGCCGGCGAGCCGCCTGCCGCAGGGCGCGCCATTCGGCGCGCGACACCCCGGGCCAGCCCGCTTCGGCGAGAAAACGTGGCGTGGCGCTAATGAGAATCAGCCGTTTGGGGCGAATCCGGTCGCGTGCCAGGGCCTCGAGCAACAGCCCACCCCCCAGCGACCATCCCAACCAGACACCCGGCCCCGCATCCGGTGACAGCCCCGTCGCCTGCCCGCACGGAGCCAACCACGTCTGGGCAAACGAATGCCAGTCGTACACGTCAAAAGACGCGTCGGACCGATACCCCAGCAAGGGATTGAACATGGCTGCCGAGAAAGACCAGCCCCCCACCAGCCCGATGCGCGGAGCCCCGCCCGGCTCGACCGCCTCGTCGGCGCCCTCCGTCACGAGCCGACCCCCGTCATGTGCAAGCACGATATCGCCATCACCGGCGACACTGAACGACCACGGCGAGACGGCCGAGTTTGCCGCCAGCGGCTGGCAACGGGATAATAGCTCGCAAATTCAAACCTCGGGATCAACACTTGACTGCCCTCGACTGGCCATTGCTACTCATCGTTGCCGTCGCCGCCTACCTGGTCGGCTCACTCTCCACCGCCGTCATCACCGCGCGCCTGCTGGGGCTGCCCGACCCCCGCTCGGCAGGCTCCGGCAACCCCGGGGCGACGAATGTGCTGCGACTGGGGGGCAAGAAGGCGGCCATTGTCACGTTAGTGGGCGATCTGCTCAAGGGGTTGCTTCCGGTGCTGGTCGCCTACGTGGCAGTCGATGCGCCCATGCAGTTGGTCGCGATGGGCACAGCCGGGCTGTTCGCCTTCCTCGGCCACCTGTTTCCGGTGTTTTTCGGCTTCAAGGGGGGCAAGGGAGTGGCCACCGCGGCCGGCGCCATCCTGGGTTTGGCTCCCCTTATCGGGCTGATAGCCATCGTGGGCTGGGCGAGCACCGCGGCCGCCACCCGTTACTCGTCGCTCTCGGCGCTTTTCGCCGCCGTGGTTGCCGCCACCCTGGCGACCTTCCTGTCGCCGCCGCCCATCGCGCTGGCTATTTCGGTAATGGCCCTGCTGCTGATCATTCGCCACCACGGCAATATCCGGCGACTGGCCCGCGGCGAGGAGCCACGCATCGGCGCCAAGAGCGAGCAAGCGGACGACGAATAACCGGGCACGCGGCTGGGCGGACTGGTCAGCCCACCGCGCCGGGTGGCGTCAGGGCATTCAGCGGCCAGCGAGCACGCACGCAGAACCCCGCCGCGGGATCGCGCTCCCCCGCCTGCAGCCGAAGAAAGCCCGCCAATGCAATCATGGCGGCGTTATCGGTGCACAGTTCGATTTCGGGAAAATGCACCGCCCCGCCCCGCTCGATCATCATGGCGTGCAGCCGCGCACGCAGGGGCCGATTGGCTGCCACCCCGCCGGCCACCACGAGGCGATCGAGGCCGGTCTGATCCAGCGCCCTGCCGAGCTTGATCACCAGGGTGTCGATCACGGTCTTCTCGAAGGACGCGGCCACGTCCGCGTGCGACGCCCCGGACGCGACCGCGTTTACCACGGCGGTCTTGAGCCCGCTAAAACTCAGGTCCAAACCCGGGCGGTTGATCATGGGACGGGTGAACCGAATCGCTTCGGCATCGCCCTGCTTGGCCAGTTGCGACAATGCCGCACCACCGGGATACCCCAGCCCCATCAGCTTGGCCGACTTGTCGAAGGCCTCGCCGATCGCGTCGTCGATACTCTCGCCCAGCAGCCGGTAGCGACCGACCCCCTGCACCTCGATCAACTGGCTATGCCCGCCGGAGACCAGCAGGGCAAGAAACGGAAACGCGGGCGGGTCATCCCCCAGCAACGGCGCCAGGATGTGCCCTTCCAGGTGATTCACCCCGAGCGCCGGCAGCCCCCGGGATGCAGCAACCCCCTTGGCGAAGGCCGCCCCCGCCATCAATGCACCGGCCAGACCGGGCCCCGAGGTGTAAGCCACCGCACCCAGCGCCTCGAAGCCCAGTCCCGCATCCATCATGATCTGGCGGGTCAGCAGCGGCAGGCGCCGCATGTGGTCCCGCGCGGCCAGTTCCGGCACCACGCCGCCGTAGGCCGCATGCACCTCGGTCTGCGAGTGCACCCGATGGGCGAGCAGCTCGCCTCTCGGCCCGTCGTAGACGGCCACCGCCGTCTCGTCGCAAGAACTCTCGACCGCCAGAACACGCACTCAACATCACCTCAGGTTGCCTTCCCATGTCGCGCAGACGTGCATCACTCTTGCACACTGCGGGGAACGCTTTATACTACAACACCTTTTATTTTGGGCCCTCGCCGGGTTCAAGCGAAAAACCTTTCACATTTATTTCGAGGTGTAACGCATTCATGCCTTCTGTACGTGTTCGTGAAAATGAGCCTTTCGAGGTTGCAGTTCGTCGTTTCAAGCGCTCCTGCGAGAAAGCCGGCATCATCAGCGAGATGCGCGAGCGTGAGTATTACGAGAAGCCGACGGCCGCTCGCAAGCGCAAGGCCGCTGCCGCGGTAAAGCGCAACCAGAAGCGCCTCTCCAAGGAACAAGCGCGTCGCGTTCGCCTTTTCTGATCGTCTGGTAGCGAAACACGCATGAGCACGATCAAGGCGCAACTGACCGCCGACATGAAAACGGCCATGAAGAGCGGCGACAAGTCGGGTCTGACCACGATCCGCATGCTGATCGCCGCGATCAAGCAAAAGGAAATCGATGATCGCCGCGAGATCACCGACGACGAGGCGATGGCCATCCTGACCAAGCAGGCCAAGCAGCGGCGGGAGTCGATCGCCCAGTACGACTCGGCTGATCGCGACGACCTCAAGGCCGTCGAAGAGGCCGAGCTCGAGATCATCGAGACCTATCTGCCACAGCCGCTTTCCCCCGAGGAAATCCAGGCGGTGGTGGCCGAGATCATCGAATCGGAGCAGGCAACCGACCTCAGCCAGATGGGCGCCGTGATGAAGGTGGCCCGTGAACGGCTGAACGGTCGTGCCGACATGGCGGCGGTCAGCCAGGCCGTGCGCGGTCGCCTCTCTGCCTGAACCACGGGGGAGCGCCCGGGCGCGATCCAGCCCGAAAGGGCACTCGCCCCGGGCTCCGCATTGATCCGAACCATCAATCCGAGAACGAGCCATGAGCGAGACTTTCCAGTTCCTGAATGTGCCGCGACGCGATCCGGAGGCAAAACCTGCCGAGGAACGTGTCCAGGATTTCAACGAAATCTACGGGCAATTCACCCCCGACACCGCGGCCGAGCAATCCGACCGCTGTCTGGAGTGCGGCAATCCATACTGTGAATGGAAGTGCCCGGTCCACAATTACATCCCGAACTGGCTCAAGCTGATCGCCGAAGGCAATTTGCTCGAAGCGGCGGAGATGGCGCACAAGACCAACTCTCTCCCCGAGGTTTGCGGCCGCGTCTGCCCCCAGGACCGCCTCTGCGAAGGCGCCTGCACGCTCAATGATGGCTTTGGCGCGGTCACCATCGGTTCGGTCGAGAAATACATCACCGACGAGGCCTTCAAGATGGGCTGGCGTCCGGACATGTCCGACGTCGTGCCCACCGACAAGCGGGTCGCGGTCATCGGGGCCGGCCCGGCCGGCTTGGGCTGCGCGGACATCCTTGCGCGGCACGGCGTTAAGGCGGTGGTGTTCGACCGTCATCCGCAAATCGGCGGGCTAATCACCTTTGGCATCCCCTCGTTCAAGCTGGAAAAGCATGTCATGGAGACTCGTCGCGAGATCTTCGAGGGTATGGGCATCGAGTTCCGCCTGAACACCGAGATCGGCAAGGACATCGCCATCGAGGACCTCCTTGGCGAGTTCGACGCGGTATTCATGGGTATGGGCGCCTACAACGCAATGCAGGGCGGCTTCCCCGGCGAAGATCTCGAGGGCGTGCACGCCTCCCTGCCGTTCCTGATCGGCAATACCAACCACCTGCTCGACATGGGTGGCAACTACCCCTATATCGACGTCTCCGACAAGCGGGTGATTGTGCTGGGTGGCGGCGACACCGCCATGGATTGCACGCGCACCTCGCTGCGTCAGGGCGCAACGCGGGTGACCACCGTTTACCGTCGCGACGAGGACAACATGCCCGGCTCGCGCCGCGAGGTGAAGAATGCCCGCGAGGAAGGCGCGCACTTCATGTTCAATCTCCAGCCGGTCGAGATTCTCGGCGAAGGCGGCTCGGTCACCGGCGTGAAATTCGTCGAGACACGCTTGGGCGAGCCGGATGAGCGCGGCCGGCGCCGACCGGTGGCGGTCGAGGGTTCCGAGCAGGTGGTCGACGCCGAGGCGGTCTTGATCGCCTTTGGCTTCCGCCCCTCCCCGGCCGACTGGTTTGAACCGCAGAAGATCGAGCTCGATGCCAGCGGTCGCGTGGTCGTGCACCAGCAACAGGGCGGCCCGGCCTTCCAGACCAGCAATCCCAAGATCTTCGCCGGCGGCGACATGGTCCGGGGCGCGGACCTGGTGGTCACCGCCGTTTTCGAGGGGCGCAATGCGGCCTTCGGCATCCTCGACTACCTGGACGTTTAAGCCTCATGACCACCCCGTTGAAGAACGACCGCCTGCTGCGCGCCCTCACCCGTCAGCCGGTGGATCGTACCCCGATCTGGATCATGCGGCAGGCCGGGCGCTACCTTCCGGAGTACAAGGCCACCCGTCAGCGGGCCGGCAGCTTCATGGACCTCTGCCGTTCGGCCGAGTTGGCCTGCGAAGTCACGCTCCAGCCGCTGGAGCGCTATGACCTAGATGCGGCGATCCTGTTTTCCGACATCCTGACCATCCCCGATGCCATGGGACTGGGCCTGAAGTTCGTGGCCGGCGAAGGCCCTGTCTTCGAGCGTCCGGTGCGCAGCGCCGCCGACATCCAGCGCATAAAGCAGCCGGACATGGGCAGCGATCTCGGCTACGTCATGAACGCCGTGTCCACCATTCGACAGGCGCTCGACGGCCGCGTGCCGCTGATCGGCTTTACCGGCAGTCCGTGGACGCTGGCGACCTACATGGTCGAGGGTGGTGGCACCAAGGACTTCGCCAAGGTCAAGGGGCTGGTCTACAGCAATCCGAAGGCCGCTCACCTGCTGCTCGACAAGCTGGCCGACTCGGTGACGGATTACCTCAATGCCCAAATCGAATCCGGCGCCCAGGCACTCATGGTGTTCGATACCTGGGGCGGCGTGCTCGCCCCGCACGACTATCGCGAATTCTCGCTGCAGTACATGCAGCGCATCGTCGATGGGCTGCATCGCGAACGTCCGGATGGCAGTTACGTGCCGGTGACGCTGTTTACCAAGGGCGGCGGTCAGTGGGCCTCGTGGATCGCGGACACCGGCGCCGACGGCATCGGCCTGGACTGGACGGTCACCTTGGACACCATCCGCGAGCAGGTGGGCGACCGCGTTGCCCTGCAGGGCAATCTCGACCCGAGCGTGCTTTACGCGCCCGACGAGGTGATCGAGCGCGAAGTCGCCCGGATTCTCGGCGAGTTCGGACCCCACCCCGGTCATGTGTTCAATCTGGGACACGGCATCCACCAGTACGTGAACCCGGACAAGGTCAAGGTGTTGGTCGATGCCGTGCACCGGCTCAGCGCCCGCTGAGCCACCTGCCCCACAGGCAGCCGGCGGAGCGAAACGGCTTTGGATCCTCCTTCAGCCCGCCTCGTCGGCCAACAGTGCCTCGAGCCGGCCACGGGACAACCGCCGGAGCTTGACTCCGCCCCCTCCCGGTACCAACGGCGCCTCCCGGATGCGTTCGGCCGGAAACACCTCCAGGACAACCAGGTGCTCTCCGGCGCCAAAGGCGAATACCGACACCCGTTCGTTGTGCCCGTCTCCGTAGCGCCAGGTCCGCTCCGATTCCTCAAAAGGAATATCCCGCTCCAGCAACCGTTCGATCACCTGCTCGGGTGTATCGGCAAACAGTTGGAGGGCGATGGGCGAATGCTCGTCCGCCGTACCTGACAGTACGTCCCCAACCAGACGCGGCCGGAACTCGGCAAAGAAATCCATCGCCTGCAGCGCCGCTTCGCGCAGCTCACGCAGCTGACAACGTTGGTCGGGACGGAAGGTGGCTTGATACTGCCGTAGCTCCCATTCCAGCCGATCGAGGTCGGCGGCAAGGAATCGTCGATCCAGCGACAGGCCCAGCGAGTTGGCCGCGGCCTCCAGCACGTGACGCCGCGATTGCCCGGGCGAGTCGGCCGCCATCCGCGCGGCCACTCGCAGCACTTCGAGGGGCGCAGCTCCCATCTCTCCTCTCCTGATAACCGGACACCGGGCGGGGCCCGTCAAACGGGCCACTCATCCGGTGTCAGAACAAGTTTTCCATCACCTCCCGCGAGGTGCCCGATGCAGCCGGGGCATCTTCCGACGGCAACTCCGCGCGCGGATTGGTGGTGTCGAAATATTCCTGTATCGCGCCAGGATGGTCTTCTGGCACAAGCCGTCCTGTCGTCGGGTCGATCCAGGCCTCGACGATGCCTTCCGGCGGCGCCTCATCCCCCTGCGGCGGCGGCAGGACCTCTCGCATGAAATCCACCCACATTGGCAGGGCTGCGCGCCCGCCGGTTTCCCGACGCCCTAGCTCGCTGTTGTCGGGGAACCCCACCCAGGCCGTGGCGACCCAATTGGGCCCAAAGCCGGTGAACCAGGCATCCCGCTGGTCATTGGTCGTCCCGGTCTTCCCGCCGATGTCCGATCGCTCCAGCGCCCGCCAGGCACGTACGCCGGTCCCACGGCGCACGACACTCCGAAGCCCCGACCGCATCAGGAAGGCGTTCTGCTCGGTGATCACCCGAGGGGCAAGACTCGGGTCGGCCGTGTCCGGGGGGCAACGATCACAGGCGCTGACCCCGGGGTGGGAATAGACCACGCCGTCATCCGGGTTTTCCATTTCGGTGACGAGATAGGGGGTGACGCGGTAGCCGCCGTTCGCGAACACCGCAAAACCGGCCACCTGATCCAGAGGGGTAAGGGTGTAGCTGCCCAACGCCATGGACAGGGTCGGCTTCCACTCCTCGACCGGCAAGCCGAAGCGCGCGGCATAATCGAGCACGCCCTGTGACCCGACGGCCTGGGCCAAGCGCACCGAAACCAGATTCACCGACTTGGTCAGGGCCTCGCGCATGCGGCGCATGCCGGAAAAGCTGCGGCCGTAATTGCTGGGTCGCCAATCGATGCCCGCACGCACGCCATCCTCGATCACCACTGGCGAATCGTTGATCATGGTCGCCCAAGTGTATCCGTGATTCAGGGCCGCGGAATAGAGATACGGCTTGAAGCCCGAACCGGGCTGGCGCTCGGCGCGGGTGACGTTGTTGAATTCGCTCTCGTGGAAGAAATCGAACCCGCCCACCATCGCTCGGATCGCGCCGGTGCGGGGCTCCAGTGAGGCGAACGCCCCCGTCACCTCGGGTATTTGCGCCAACCGATACGTCTTTTCCTCGCCATCGCCCGCGACCTCGAGGCGAACCAAGTCGCCCTTGGAAAGCACCTGGTCGACTGCCTGAGGCTTGGGACCGCAGCTGTCCACCGATCGATAGGCACAGGCCCAGTCCACTGCCGCAAGCCCCAGACGGACCTCGCCGTGCCCCTTGACCAGCAGCGCGGCCTCCTTCGGATCGGCGGACAAGACCACCGCCGGCACCAGGCCACCTACGCCATCCACTTCCGCCAACTGCTCTGCCAACGCTTCCGGCTCAGCCAGTCGCTCGCTCCAGTCGGCTTCGGGACCACGGTAGCCGTGGCGGCGATCGTAGGCGATCAAGGCGTCGCGCAAAGCGGCGCGCGCGGCACGTTGCGCGACGGGGTCGATCGTGGTCTGCACGGACAGGCCCATGCTGTATGCCTTCTCCCCATACTGCTCGAGCAAATCCCGACGGGCCATCTCGGCGGCATGCGGCGCGCGGGTATCGATGGTGCTGGAGGTATACAGGCGTCCGGGCAGCCTTTCTTGCATGGCTCGATCGAATTCGGCCTGGTCGATCTTGCCCAACTTGAGCATCCGCCCGAGCACGTAGGCCCGTCGCGCTAGGGCACGTTCGGGGTCACTCACCGGGTTGGTGGTCGATGGGGCCTTCGGCAGGGCCGCCAGCATGGCGGCCTCGGCGGTAGTCAGTTCGAAAAGCTCCTTGTCGAAGTAGACCTTGGCGGCCGCCTTGATGCCATACGCACGGTGCCCCATGAAGATCTTGTTCAGGTAGAGGGCGAGAATGTCCTCCTTGCTGAAGGCCCGGTCGATCTTCACCGCCAGGAGGATCTCGTAGAACTTCCGCGTGTAGGTCTTTTGCCGCCCCAGGTAGAAGTTTCGCGCCACCTGCATGGTGATGGTCGACCCGCCCTGGGACTTGTCACCGGTACGGATCAGCTCCACCGCCGCCCTGGCCAGGCCGAGAAAATCCACCCCGACATGCTCGAAAAAGCGGCCGTCCTCCGCCGCGATGAAGGCATCGACCACCACGGGCGGAATTTCGTCGAAGCTCACCGGGAATCGTCGCTGGTTGCCGAATTCGGCCATCAAGCCGCCTTCGCGGTCGTGAATCTGCATCGGCATCTGGTAGCGGACCTCACCGAGTTCGTCGATGCTGGGCAGCTGAGTGTTGTAGACATGATACAGAACGCCCATGCCGGCTAGAGCCACAATAAGGCCCAGACCAATCAGATAGGAGAGAATCTTGATAAGCTTCATTCGGATTTCGAAAAAGGGCCCAGTGACCGTTGTTGCGTAAACGCCTTCGGCATCGTTGTCGACAAGCGCGGCAGTTTTGCCATAGGATGCATTTCTGGGACGCAAGGTGCGTGTGTGCGAAACCTTAACGCACGCTCAAAAGGAAAGGAATGACCGTGCCACTATTCAACGCAAAACCTGCCCGCCTCGGGGTCGACATCAGCTCGACTGCCGTGAAGATCATCCAGCTGGAAAAACGCCGCGGCGGCTACCGCACCACGGGATTCGCGATCGAACCCCTCCCGCAGGGCGCGGTTCAGGGGAAATCGATCACGGACACCGAAGCGGTCGCCGCAGCCCTCACCAGCGCCGCTCAGCGTGCCCGCGGCAAGGGCAAACCCCTCTGCATGGCGGTGCCAACGTCTTCGGCGGTCAGCCGAGTGTTGCATATCGACAACCCCGGGGATGAATTCGAACTCGAGGAGCAGGTTCGCCTCGAGGCCGATCAATACATCCCCTTCCCCATCGACGAGGTCAACTTCGACTTCGAACCGGTGGAGACGGACATCCTCGGCAAGCAGAAGAAACGCCGTGCCGGTAACGAAGAAGGCATCGACGTGCTGATGGCCGCCACCCGCACCGACAACGTCGACAGCCGGGTAGCCGTGGCCGAGGCAGCCGGCATGACGGTCGACGTGGTGGATATCGAGTCGTTCGCCCTGCAGAACGCCTTCACCGAGATCCTCGCCCCAACGCTGGACCCCGAGGATCGCTCCCAGCCCGTTGCCGTCTTCGACTTGGGCGACACCACTACCACCCTGAGCATTTTCGTCAATGACGACATCGTCTACACGCGCGAGCATGAAGGTGGAGGCCAGCAGCTGACCAGCGAGATCGCCGCTCAGTACGGCCTCGGCCTGCAGGAGGCCGAAGAGCGCAAACGCGACGACAGCCTGCCCGAGGATTACCAGCGCAAGGTGCTGCAGCCCTACCTTGATTCGCTGGCGATGAATATCGAGCGATTCCTGCAGTATTACTATTCCGAATCGAGTGGCAGAACCGTCAACCTGATCCTGCTTGGAGGCGGGGCGGCCAACACTGCGGGCGCCGTCGAGCGGATCAACAACGAGACCGGGGTCGACACCCGGTTGGCGAACCCATTCGCCGCACTCGCCAAGGGACCTGGCGTGTCTACCGAACAATTGGTTCGGCACGGCACCGCAATGCTGATTGCCTGCGGGCTTGCGTTAAGGAGCTTCGACTGATGAGACGGATCAACCTCCTCCCCTGGCGCGAGGAACGACGCCAAAAGCGGCAACGAGACTTCGTCATCCATTTGGTACTGGCAGCAGTCGGCGCCGTGATCGTGGCCTTCGGCATCCACAGCTACATGCAGGCACAGATCGACCACCAGAACGAACGCAATGCCTACCTCGAGGGCGTGATCAAAACACTCGACCGGCAGATTCAGTCGATCAACGAACTGAAAAAGCGCAAGGCCGAGCTGACCGCCCGCATGCAAGTGATCGAAAAGCTGCAATCCAGCCGGCCCACGATCGTGCACCTGGCAGAAAACCTGGTGACGACCCTGCCGGACGGGGTGCAACTGACCGATGTCACGGTAACCAACGACGTGTCCATCAGCCTTCAGGGCAAGGCCGACGCCCAGGCACGGGTCGCGGCCTACCTCCGCCGGCTCAACGATGCGGACTACATCAGTGACGCCAACCTGGTCGGATCGGGCATCCTGGCTCAGGCACCGGCCGACGAGGTCGGCTCGAGCGCCGGGCGCTACGTCTTCTCGATAAAGGCCAAGATCCAGCCGCCTAAGGAAGACGCCACCGCTGCGGACAAGGAGAACTGAGCATGGATCTCAACGAACTGAGAAACCTGGATTTCCAGACCATCGGTCTGACCTCGCTCGGAACCCGGCTGGTGATCTTCGTCTTCGTCTTCGTCCTGATCGTGGGCGCGGTGGTCTACTTCGACACCCTGCCGCAAAAGGAGTTGCTGGAACGGGCACAGCGGGAAGAAAAATCTCTCCTGCAGACCGTGGACCAGAAACAGCGGCTGGCCGCCAACCTCCAAGCCTACGAAGACCAGATCAAGGAAATGGAGACCCGTTTCGGCGAATTGCTGCGGCAACTGCCCAACAAGCGGGAGGCCGAGAACCTGATCGACAACGTCGCGCAGACGTCGCTCTCAAACGGCCTGAAGAACGAGCAGATTCGGCCCGGCAGCGAGGTTAAGCACGACTTCTACGCCGAGATGAGCTACCACCTCACGCTGCGGGGCACCTATCGGGAACTGACCCAGTTCATCAGCGATACGGCCAACCTGCCGCGGATCGTTACCCTGCACAATCCGGCCATCACGCCGCGCAATGACACGGCCGAGGGCGACGAACCGCGCGAACTCATGATGAGCATTGAGGCCAAGACATACCGTTACCTGGAAAGCGGTGAGCAAGGAGGCGGCCAATGACCACCGGCAACAAGCACAACTGGGGGGCGCGCCTAGGGCTGATCGCATCGAGCCTGATCCTGGCGGGCCTCGCCAGCGGCTGCGCGCAGGACATGGATGGTCTCGAGCAGAAGGTCGCCAAGCTGGAAGCGCGACCGGGCGGCAAGATCGAGCCCATCCCGGAGATGAAGCCCTTGCCGAAATACGCCTACAGCGTCCCGGCTGACGCCCGCACCCCGTTCATGCCGCCGGAGGACGAATCCGTCGAGCGAGGCGACGGGCTCACGCCGGATGTGGATCGCCCCCAGGAGCCACTCGAACAATTTCCCCTGGATGCCCTCGCCATGCGCGGCATCATCAACCGGCGGGAAACCACATTTGCGCTGATTCGAGACGGCAACGGCGTCATTCATGAAGTGGCGCTGGGTGAGCACATGGGGCGGAACTACGGCGAAGTGATCGAGATTGGCGAGACCAGCGTGAGGCTGGAGGAAATCGTGCCCGATGGACAGGGTGGCTGGAGAAAACAGACAACGGTCGTCAAGTCACAGAGCGGCCGGAGCTAAATGATGGGAAGCAGCGATATGGATAACCTCAAGAAACCTTCACGCCTGAGCGACGGCCTGCGTCGAGGGCTTGGCCTCCCCGCGATCACCATGGCTGCCGCCCTCGTCCCCTGTCTCGGCGTCGCCGGCGACCTCAACGAGATCAGCTATGACCGGACCAGCGAAGGCAAGGTCATGGTGCATTTCACGCTGTCCGAGCCACTGACCAGCGACCCGGGTAGCTTCAAGATCGACAACCCCGCCCGGGTGGCCATCGACCTGCCGGACGTGGAAAACAAGACCGGCAGCCGCCGCACCAGCATCGGGCTGGGCGCAGTCAACTCGGTGATGCTGGCCCAAGCCGGCGACAAGACACGGGCGGTATTCAACCTCGATGAGTCGGTGCCCTACAGCATCGCCCAGGACGGCAGCCGCGTGACCATCTCGTTCGACGAGATCCAGCAAGCGACCACCACGGCCAACGGACTGGCAGTCACCGACAAGGGCAGCTCGATTGCCACGGCCATGGATGCCGGTCAACCGATCGATTTCCGGCGCACCGCCGACGGCGCCGGTCGACTGCTTCTGGGCATCGGCGGCACCGACACCCCGATGGACATCCGCCGCCAGGGAAGCGAGATCATCGTTCGCCTGCCCGGCACTCGCCTCGATCCGGGTCGCTACAACGTCAACGACTTCGCCACACCGGTGGAGCGCGTTGACGTTCGCCCCGAGGGCAACGGCAGCCGCGTGACACTCAAGACCCGTAACGCCGGCGAACACCTTGCCTACCAAACTGGCGAACGCCTGGTGGTCGAGGTCCAACCGATCCCGGTCGAGGAGAAGCGCACCTCCCTGGGCAAGAAGGAATACAGCGGTGAACGCCTGACCCTCAAGTTCCAGGACATCCAGGTCCGCCCCCTGCTGCAGTTGATCGCCGACTTCACCGGCAACAACATCGTGGTCAGCGACTCGGTCCAGGGCTCCATCAGCCTGCGGCTGGAGAACGTGCCCTGGGACCAGGCGCTTGATCTGATCCTGACCACCAAGGGCCTGTCCTCCCGGGAGAACGGCAACGTGATTTACGTGGCCCCGACCGAAGAGGTGGCCGCCCGCGACAAGGCCCAACTGGAGGCCCGCGAGCAGGCCCAGCAACTGGCCCCGCTGATCACCGACATCGTCCAGATCAACTACGCCAAGGCCGACGACATCGCGGCCCTGGTGCGTCAGAGCTCTGGTCTGGGTGAAAACTCGGGCGAGAAGAAGAGCGACGGCAACTTCCTCAGCCGTCGCGGGTCGGTCACCGTCGACTCGCGTACCAACAACCTGATCGTCACCGACACCGCCGAGGCGCTCGACCGGGTCCGCGGCCTGATCGAGCAGATTGACAAACCAGTCAAGCAAGTACTGATAGAAACGCGCATTGTTATTGCAACCGACAACTTCTCACGCGAACTCGGTATGCAGTGGGGCGCAAAAGCGATTGGCCAGTTCGGCGGCTCAACCGTTGGCATGAGCGGAGGTGGCACGCAGGCGGCCAACATGGCCCTGAATGCGTTTCAAGGAAATGCCGCAGGCACGTCCGCAGGGGATTACAACGTCAACCTGCCTATATCACAAACCGCCACGGGATCGTTGGGGCTGGCGATCCTCGGGTCGAATGTCCTATTAAATCTGGAACTGCAAGCCATGCAGTCCGAAGGGTTGGGCAAGATCGTTTCCAACCCGAAGGTGATCACCACCAACGGCCACAAGGCGGTCATCTCCCAGGGCATGGAGATCCCGTACCAGTCACAAACCGCTTCCGGTGGCGGCGCCATTTCGAACATCCAGTTCAAGGAGGCGCTGCTCAAGACGGAAGTGACCCCGCAGATCACGCCCAACGATATGGTGATCATGGACATCCTGGTCCAGAAGGACGAACCGGACTACACGCGGGCCATTAACGGGCAGCCGCCGATCAACTCTCGTGAGGTACAGACCAAGGTCCAGGTGCAAAATGGACAGACTGTTGTACTTGGGGGAATTTACGAGTTTGAAAACACCAGCCAGATCAATAGAGTTCCCTTCCTTGGCGACCTGCCGGGAATTGGCGAGTTGTTCAAGAGTCGGAGCAATGACAACTCGCGCTTCGAATTGCTGATCTTCGTGACACCTAAAATCGTGAACGAAAATCAACAGATGGGCCAATAACTCATGATCGGGAATTAAACGTTTTCAGATTCGTGGTCAGTTCACGGGCGCAGCATTTGCAGATGCGCGCCCTAGAGCGAACCAGGCACCAAGCTAACTCGCGATCTGCCGTTGCTCTAGCCCAATTTCTCATTTTTGAAACACATCACGAAGGAATCCGATATGTGGCAGTTCGATATCAGACCATTTAAAGGTGCAGCCCTATTCGGCGCAGCGCTCACGCTATCTGCCTGCGGTGGAGGGGGGGGGGATAGCGGCCCAACTCTAACGGGACCCGCGTCTCCCAGCATTGATCTTTCGGCCACCAGCACGGAGCTTGCTGTTCAACTGCCCGGCTCCTACCGGTACCCGGACCAAACCACGTTGTTCACTTCAGAAGTCACTGCTGTTGTTCGTGACTCGCAGGGTAATGTGATCCTGGGCGGTGGCGAGATTGAGTTTAGTATTGAGGGCGGCCGGACCGATATCGGCGCACTCTACGAACCGGACTTCGCCACCACCGTTGAAGTCACACTCCCGGACGGCTCGACTCGTGAGGTACCCAGTGCATTCTGGGGGCTGCCGATGGACGTCTCCGGCAGTCAAGCACGGGTGCTGTTCCAGAGCCACACCAAGACCGGCGCGTCCACTATTACGGCCGTCTATCAAGCACCCAATGGCGGGGTCGCATCCGACTCGATCACGATTGATGTGACCTCCCCTACCTCCAACGGCATGCCGTCGACGTTTGACATCAACATTACACCCAACCCGATTTTCATCAGCGGTCAGAACCGTACCGACCAGGCCACGGCTGAGGCATACCTGGTCGACGGCGGCAACCAGCCGGTTGCCGCCTCCTCCGCCAACAACGTGCGGGCGGAGATCGTCGGTGACACCCTTGGTGGCGCCTACCTGATCGGGGAAGGCGGTCAAAGCGGACAGGCGATCACCACTCGCACCACCGCTGGCAGTGGTCTTGCTCGCTTTACGGTTCTGTCCGGATCTCAATCCGGCACGTTGAACCTGCGGCTTACGGCAGATGCGGCCGACAACAATGTCGAGAACGGTATCCAGCAAGCCGTGACCAAGACGGATACGTTGTCGATCTCGGATGGCCGCGTTGCCTCGATGAGCTTTGGTGGCGCCTTCGCGGACGCGATCATCAATAACCAAGCCTCTGCTGCACTAGAGGGGGGAGAGATCGTCGACCAGGGGGTTTACTCGCGTTCGATGAGCGTTGTTGTTCAAGACGCGGAAGGGAACCCGATTCCCAACGAAACCATCCGGTTTGGTCTGATTGACTCGCCCCTCGCGCGTGACAGCTTCCCGAACCCGGGCTTCTCGCCGCAGCCGGCGACCCCCACGACCACTTCCGGGCCTCGGTTTGCGATCCAAGGCACTCAAGGCAACCCGGTAGAGGGCGGAGTCCGCTTCGATCAAGTCGACGGCGTCGACCTAGTCGACGAGGGTGTCGGCTACCTTGACCGTTTGGTGTTGTGGCCTGACGAACAAGGAACCCAGCGGGAGATGCAGGTCTCTCGTCTGGTTGATTCCCTGAACAGCACGCAGTCGTTGGCGGTAACCCGAAGCTTCCCGTTTGCTGAAGTACCCGGCTACGTTGATGGCAACAACATCCCTTGGGTGGTAGGTCGCGCGCAGTACGGCAATATCGGCGCCACCGCGGTAACCGACGAGAACGGCGTGGCACACACCTTCATCAATTACCCTGTCTCCCGCTTGAATCAGCCGGCCATCATCACTGCCGAAGCCGAAAACGGGGTCAGCACCCACTTTGGCGCTTACTACGTCGGTGTTGCCGCCGGGACCCTGACATCGTCAGTCACATCGTTTCCGCCGAATGCAGTGACGCCGGTGGCCATGTGTGCCGCGGACGCCAATCGAGTCCCGCGCCCGAATATCACGCTCACGGCTGGCCTCACGAACGGTGTATCCGTCAGCGCTGGGTCCTTGACGACTGGCAGTGATGGCTGCGCTAGGTTTAGCCTCGATACCACTGGTGTCCCGCTAAGCACGGGTTCCTTCGACATGACGTTCGCTAGCGGTGACGGTGATGACGAAACCATTGAAATTACCGTTGAGGCGTCTGCTTCGGTTGAGGCGCCGATTATCAGCGTGGCAGGCCCTGGAAGCGGCCAACGAGACGTCACGGTCTTTGTCTACGACAGCGATGGCCAACCTGCCAGCGGCCAGACGGTGACCTTCAGCGCCGCCGTCACAAATGACGCGGACAATACGGATAGCCCCGTGCCGTCTATTACCAGCCTGTCGGCATCATCTGCGGTAACAGCCGGTGACGGCTCAGCCAGTATTACCGTCAATTACGACGGCAATCCCGGTGACAGCTACGAGGTAGAAGCTACCGTTCAGGGCAACTCCACAGCGACACCGTTCCCCTACTAACGGAATAGAACTCCGCAGACACATACACGCCACCCTTTCCGGGTGGCGTTTTTTTTTGCACCATGCGCCCCTGCGATGGTCAAACGCGGAAGCGTACGCACCATCCCACTCCCTTGCCCCGCCCGACCACCGCACACGCACGAGGAACCCCAGCCAACCATGTCCCGCCTGCGCGACTCCACCTCCCTGCTTCGGCGTCTCGCCGGGCGCCTGCGCGCGCTCACACCGGCCGAGGCACTGGGCACCGTAATCCTGCTGGCGCTCTCGCAGGGGCTGCTTCTGCTGGCCTTCATCCTGCCACTGAAGATCGTGCTGCTGGTCACGCAGCCCGAGCTGCCGGCGTACCTCGACCCGTGGGTATCCCCGGAGGAGCGCATCCCTTTCATCGCCGGGCTTGCGGTGGCCTCGGTGCTCAGTTACGGGCTGCACCACCTCTGCCAGTGGGGCGCGAACCGTGCGGCCGAACGTGGAAGCCGGCGCATTGCGGCCAGCCACGACAAGCTGCGGGTCTTCGCTGACGCCGAGACCCTCATGCGTGACAGCTACCATCGCCTCGGGCGGATCGGTGCCTCGACCCTGTTGGCGGCCGGGACGTTCACTTTGGGCCTATGGCTCGACCCGCTGGTGTTCCTAGTGCTCGCCGGCCTGGCCGTCGTGGAGGCCCTAGCCGTGATGCGGCTGGCGACGTGGTCGTCGGCCATCGGCAACGCCACGCGCAGCCTGGTCGAGGAGAAGCTGGGGTTTCTCGCCGGCATCCTCGGCTCGGTGAACTTCCTGCTCGCCTTCGTCGTGCTGATGGTCACCTACCTGCAGGGTGCCGCGGGGAATCCGTTGATCGCCATCGTGACCCTACTGCTCGCACGGGAGTCGCAGCAGAAGCTCGTGATGCTGCTGCAGGACGCGCACTTCCTCGACCGGCGCGAGCAGCGCATCCGCCCCCTTTACTTCTCCGCGGACCTGGCCCCCGGTCCCGGTGCTCGCATGCCGGACAACACGCTGACACGGGATTTCACGCCATCCGCCCGAACCGACTGGTTGCAGGCCGTGCTGGATGATATTCACGGCGCGGGCAACTCGCGCCTGCGGACGCATTATTGGGTGGACAGCGCCATGCCCGGCGTCCTGTGGCTGTGCACCGAGATCGACGGAGAGCGTGGCACGGAGACGCTGGGGGTGAAGTGGTTCGAGCAGCGCGCGCTGGTGATGGCCGACCACGAGGCCGAACTGCTGGCCAACCACCCGGCACGCGATCACGGCCTGCTCGGCTGGATCGGGCAGGCACGGGTGGCCGGTCACCGGGTCTTCCTGTTGCCTTGGCCAGGCGAGAAGCTGCCGGATCAACACAATTGGCGTGCACAACGCCTGGCGCGGATGGTCGCACTCTGGGGCTTGCAGCCGGACAAACGCCTCGCCCAACGCTACCGCCGCACCCACCGGCTGGTCTGGGAACGCCTGCCAGCCGAGCGGCTCGAGGAGCTCGGCCCGGTGCTGGAGTGCGAGGAAGACCGCGAGAAGGTCTCGCGACTGACCGAGGCGTGGGACTCACTACTACGATGGGTGAAGCACCAGCCACTGGCCCTGCACAATCCGGCCATGGCCATGCGGGGCAACTGGCGGGACGACGAGACGCCCGTCTGCCTGCGCTGGGATCAGTGGGTGATCGAACCCGTCGGCCACGAACCCGCGCTGGTCGAGTATCGTCCGGAGGAACTGCGACACGCCCTGGAGCAGGTCCCCTGGCCTGTCGACACGCACCGTCCTGACCCAACAGTTGTCTACCTCGCCGGCTTGCTCTGCGCTTTCGAGAAGGCGCTGAACCAGCGACACCTGAGCCGGGCGAAAGAGGTGGCTTTTCGCATGCTGGATTTACTGACGACGATGCTAGCGAGCGATCCTGGTCCGGGCCATCAACAGTCAGACGTTTCCGCCAACCCGGCCATCGCCACGCATGGCGATTCTGTCGCGTCGACTCAACAGGCGGATGCACAGAAACGAGATTACTCGTAACCGTAGCGGCTCATGCGGTCGCCCAGCAGGTCCCGGATAGCGGCCACCTCCTCGGCGGTCAACTGCTTGAGGTACTTGTTCTTCTCCGCATGGACCCGGATCCCCGTACCGATCTCGTCGGGTGTTTCCTCACCGAGGAACGTCAAGATGCGCGCCATCTCACCTTGAGGGTCTTGGGTCAGACGCTCGTAACTCACATTGAGCAATTGTCCCGGCCAAGCCGACTCGAACTGCTGCACGATCGCGATCGCCTCCAGCCAGGTATTGATGGCCCCAAGTAGGCTGTGGCGTGCCATTACCTTGCCCGCCTTGAGGCTGGCGACCACGTTGAAGGGATGGCGGTGGATGTGAAGGAATTTGACGCCGGGATACATCGCGCTCAGAAGCAGCATCCCGTAGACATTCTGGGGAGTCTTATCGAACCAGCGCTTGCCTTCCACCCCATTCGCCTCCAGAAAGAACTCGGCATATCGATCCTGCAGGTCTCGGCGGCTGGTCGCCTTGGACAAGATTTCCGCATATTCATGGTCGCCAATGCCGTCCATGTGGCGATGCTGCTTGAGAGTGCCATTGCTCTCCTGTATCCGCATGAAGTCTCCGCTACCGAACGGATGAGGCCAGCGAAAGTAGTGGGTCTCTTCTGGACAGACCAGGCGAGAATGCTGTCGCAACAGGTCTCGGAGTAGCGTTGTTCCCGAACGCACGCACCCCACCAGAAAAAAAGGGGTATTGTCGGCCTGTTGTGCACCCATTATCGATTGTTCTCCCAATCAGTTCGGTTATTCATGGCAACCGAGTTGCCAAACAATGCCAAGTCAATGGCGCCGGGTGGCGCGGCGCTGATACCAAGCCTTCATTTGTGCCACTTTCCGCCGCAAAAAGGATCGAGCCCCCCCGCCGCCGAGAAGAATCGCTTCCAACCCCTCTGGGCTGGACCAATGCTCTCCACAGACAAACCTTGGAATGGACCAGCGATTGCTGCGTTCGGTCATGTAATCCCCTGCCGTGCTGAATGCGGCCCGAAAACGATCGGCATGACGGGGGAAAAATTCGTCTCTAATAAATGCGTTCACGTGGCCATATGGATAAGCGAAGATCCGAACATTGAGTTTACCCAGCCTCGACTCGATGTACTCCTCGGCATCGAGGATCTGGCGTTCGGCGTCCTCCTGGTTGTCGATCACGAAGAAGTTGCCCTTGCGTTGTTCTCGCTGCGCCACCTCAGGAAGATTGGCATGGCAGTGATCCCAGCTGTGGTTACCGATCTCGAGCACCCCTTCCTCGGCCGCATCGCGCCACCAGAGATCGTGCCACTGTCCGCGGCCGGCGATACAGGTACGGTCCAGGATGTCCCTTGCATCGGGTGAGGCAATGACGAAGCTGGTCGCCGTTAATCGCTCCCAGCCGGCCCGTTCGGACTCCTCGGCTTCCCGCAGAAGGCGCGCGAAACTCTTCAAGAGCCCCCGTTTCGGACGATAGAAGTCGATGTAGTCGTGCGTAACTCCGTCGTCGAACGTGATCGCGCACACACGCGAACCTTCATAACGCGAGAGATCGTTTCGATTGAACGCGTCCACCAGTTCGCTGAGGGGGACCACCCGATAACCGAGGCGCTTGAGCAGGCGCAGGTCGGACTCGAGGGCCACGTGATCATTGTCCGAGTAGGACGTTCCCCGAGTGTTGAGCGAATGGTAGGTAAGAATCGGGATTTTCATGCTTGCCGTCGGCGCTGGACACAAGGCCCATGAGTGATGGTGCGGGATTATGACACAGAGGCCAGATCCCGAACGAACGGGGACCTGGCCTCTGCGCTGCATCAAGACGGGTTTGCTGTGGGCGTCTCCCTATTTGATCAGTGGCACATAATCCGGGAAGTAGGTGCCCTCCGCTTCGAACGGCAGGTCCGGATCGATCAGCGTGTCACCGATCCCAACACCGTAGGTGAAACTCGTTGGGCGGGTGTCGATCGGCCGATCCGTGATCTTTTCACCAAGGAGATAGGGTGTACCGTCCTGATGAGAAAAAGCGGTCGACTCTTTGCGGTGGTACTGCAGGGTGATGGGCGTATCGGCGAACACATCCTTACCCAGTTCGTATCGCTGGGTAACCACAACCTGACGGTAGCGTCGAGCCGCTTGGAGACTTTCTGCCTCGGTCGGATAGAAGAGAGACGCGCGAGGCGCGCCCGCTTCGTCAACGTGCTCTCCGCGAGCTGTCATCTCCCGGATCAGCAGTTGACGAGTCGCCATGCTGTCAGCGAATGATCCCGCCGAGCGGGTGTCCACTGCCACCCAGTCAGCCGAATAGCCCTTAGCCTTGCGTACCGTCGAATCCATAAACCGGTCCATCGACTCGGGCATGTCTCCGTACAGGCTTGCGCCGACGACATGCTCGAGAAAGAGCTGAAATTCTCCACGGCCGTCGGTCCGGTTAAGCGGATCTCGACGCGTGGCCCGCCCCGGTGTCGAACCCGGCCGATCGGCGACAAAGCCGAGATAACCCATCTCACGCCAGCCGGCATCTCCCGTCAGTTGCCGGGGGAAGGCCCAGGTCGAATCGACCGTAGCGCCTGGCGCAGACGTGAAATACTCGTACTGGCGCTCCGGATCTCTGGCATTGCCGGAATGACAACCGACGCACTGCGTCAGTTCCGCAGGCGTCTGGGCCCGCAGCGTTCCACTGCGATCCTCGATGTAACCGGCGAGGATCCAGCCGGCGCCGTTGGCGATCCATCCCTCGTCGCGACTGGCATATACCGGTGCGTCCTCGGCCTTGTTGCCAGACGAGACCGCGCCCGGGTCGAACCGCTGGTACTTGTACATGTAGCGCACTTCCTTGACGCGCTCGGCCCGAGCACCCGGGTAACGGCTCGGTGCGCCCCTGCGCCCATCAGCCTGCATATCGACATAATGCAGCGGGTGGGCGAATTCAGTACCCAGCGGACACAGGCCACGTTCGACTGCGACGTTTGCTGCCGCACCGGCATAGACCACCGGATCATCCGAGCCCAACCGGTCCTGTATGGCCCGTGCCAGCAGGTCGAGGTTCTCTCAGTATATCGACAGGGAAAACTTGCCACTGGCGTCCTTCATGAAGCGCTGCGGCAGACGGATGTAAATGCCCGAAACACTGCCGGCATGGGGAGTGAATATCCCGTAGGGCATGAAATTGATCGCTCGCCAGCCGGTGATCCAGCCGCCATCGACCTCGAAAAGCCCATGGTCCGCCTCGTCGCTTCGCACGAAACCATCACCATCTACCGGCAAATCCGCCGGTGAAAGCTCGGGCAACAGTCGCATCTCCGCCCCACTTACTCCCGGATCCCAATCCTGCGGCGATCCCGGGCGCCGTGAAAAGGCGTCCTGCCAATTATCCTGACGGACCCGGGCCCGCATGTTCCAGTCCTGCGGACGGTGACCGATATCGATAACCGCCCGATGAAGCAACTCCGGCGACAGCGTGTTCTCCCGGGGATTTACACTGGCGTTCTGGTACAGCGGATGCTGGTTGGCACCAAAGGCGTACTCCCGTTGCAAGTCACCAACGATGGGGTAACGCCCTGCCTGCGGGTTGTTGTTGCCCAGATCACGCTCGAACAGTCCATTGCTATGGCAGAACAGACAGGCGTTCTGCCGCCCACCCGCCGTCTCGACATAGCACTGGGCCGGGATATGAGCCGCCGGGTTGATGAATCGGTTTCGATCGATGTACTCACCGACGAGGGGCGCCGCCGTTTCTGCCGTGTCTTTCACCGGCTCCGGCGACGATTCACTTCCGCCATTCTGGCAACCGGCCAGCACCATGACCATCGCTGCCGGGAGGGTCAGTAACGAGCTCCGTCGTCCGGCCGTGCGAGGTTGATTTAAAGACATGACATGCTCTCCTTGAGAGGATATTCCTCCCCTGTAAGGAAAAAAGGCGCCCGGAGGCGCCCGCAAATTCGAAAGGATCCGGCCCGGCCAAACCGGGCCTAGGGGGCTCTGCGGCCTCCGTACTCCGTTCAGAAACCCGGCACCGGGGCCTCGAGACGATAATTGAGCGTGCCGTAACGGTTGATCCCGTCACGCGCCTCGACGGTCTGGATCAAACGATCACGCACCTCTTCAGACATTGATCTGAGCCAGTCACCCTGGTGCTGGGCATTGCTCATGACATAGGCATGCCCGTTGACGTTCTCCGCGACCTGCAGGCCCGTGGCCTCTGCCCCGGATGCCACCACGAGAATCCGGGAAAGCTCGCCGGTGTCCACGTTCCAGTCCCAGACGAAGTTGTTGACGTGCATGCCGGTGTCTTCGCCGATGAACAGCGTGCGCATCTTCTCGGAGAAGAAGACGTTGTCCGTGTTGGCGATGCGATCCGGATCCGTGGTATTTCCCAGCGCGTCGGCGGCGATGTCGCGCCCCAGCAACGGCTCGGGGACGTACATTTCCGTCGGCACGAACTCGGAATTGATCGCGCCACCATCGGTATCGATCTGTGCCCCTGCAAGGCTGATCTCGTAGGTACCGCCAGCGTCGACCTTCTCGACCTGGATGTCATCGATTGGCCCCGTCTCGTCGGCGAGCATGCCCTTGTTGATCTGGGACATGGCAACGTAGAGCTTCTTGTCGGCGTGATTGGCGGCCACGCCTTCCATCTTGCGGAATTCAGTGGTCGCCCCCTTGTAGGCCGCGTAGCGACGGGTTTCGAGGAAGGCAGCCGCCTGCTCCATGCCCGGCTTGAGCTTGAGGTACTCCGTAGACGACTGCCCGGCGCGCACGGGCACGGCACCGTCGAAAGGCTGATCGCTGATCTGGAAAATATCCGTGATATGTCACGCCCTGGTCGATCCACGCACGAATCTCGGCATGGCTGCCGTGTCCGAGACGAACCCATTCGAGACTCGCACGACCACCGTCGATGGCCCCGGTCTGATTCCACTTGGCGGCGTAGAGCCGTACCGCCCTGGCTCGGATCGTTCTGGACGTCGCCCACGAACATGAACAGGCCGGTGTTCGTCCCGTCGTCGCCGTAGAACGCGGTCCGTCCGTCATCCATGAAATAGGCCCTCTCCCAGGTACCACGACCCATCTCGCAATGCTTGGTCGGCGTGGTGCTACCTCGGCGTTCACCTTGACCTCGAGCGGGTAGCCGTAGTCATAGGGGTTGGCCTGCTGCTGACCATTGAAATAGACCTCGGTCATGGCCGTAACGCCATCCACGGTGGAATCGCCATATTCACCGGTGGCGGCATCGATGTAATAAAGGTCATAATCCTCTTCGCCAGCCAGGTGCGTGTTCCACGGGGTCTGCGAACCGAAGCAGAGAATCCATGCCCCGTCGACCGAAGAAAAGTCGATTGGTCGTTGAGCCGCCACGGTCAGTTCGCCGTCTTCACCCTGCTCCATGCTCGAGAGCGACATGCTCATCGGCATGCGGGAGTACCAGTTCTCGACCCGGTAGCTCTTCTGCCCGTCAGCCAGGATGTTGTCGTACTCTCAGTTAGTCACGAGGAAGAGTTCGTCGTTTACCGAGAGCAGGCTGTTGGCGTCAGGGGTCTCGGCGATCACCGGGTCACCGTTGGGGTCGGTCAGGGGGTTGCCGGCGACGTCATATAGTTGCGCGGCCGCTTCACTGCCACCGACCATCGGGGCGACGTTCTCGAACAGGACGTTATAACTTAGCGGAAAGGTCTTCTTGGAGCCGTCGGCATAGATCACGATCGCTTCGGATTCGGTGTAGGAAGTCGTCATGCGCTCCGGATTGTCGATACCAGGCGCTGCCGTGCTGGTGAATACCACGGATGCCGGCTGGCTGGTGGCGGGATCGTCAGCGTTCGGCTCCGTGGTTTCGTCGTTGTCACTGTCGTTGCAGCCCGTCAGCGCGAGGCCAATGGCGAGGGGCAGGGACCGAATCGTGAATCGTTCATACCCGGTACTCCATCCTTTGTTTGCATGGAACCAAGAATTCGGGGGCAAGATGTCTTGAGTCCCCGATGTGGAACGCAAACTCTTGACCAGCCCCGTGACCTGAATATGTCGGCACCGTGGCAATCCAGTGACATGGCCCTGCGTGATCCTTTTGAAACTCCGTTATATTTCTGAAAGATTGCGATGCAATCATCCGGCGCCTGACGACCCATCCACCATGGATCTGAGCCTCCGATTGATACCGGTGTCACATGCTGCGACCATTACCGTTTTTCGGAGGGCCACTTGAATCCGCTTTCGGACTTGAAGTTCGGTCGCTTGAGCGACGGACTACCACTACTGGTCGCCACCATCATTGCGCTGGCACTGGGTGTGGTTGCTGCCCGTCTGACCTGGACGCTCCTGTTTCCGGACAGCCCGACGATCCAAGCGAGTGGCGGATACGAAACCTCCGAACGCTTGGCTGGAGAGACCGCTGACCCGCTGCCGGCCCTGCTCGACCTGTCCCCCTTCGGTGAAGAGCAAGCCG
This sequence comes from Halothiobacillus sp., assembly GCA_024635755.1. GTDB lineage: Bacteria > Pseudomonadota > Gammaproteobacteria > Halothiobacillales > Halothiobacillaceae > Guyparkeria. Next base: position 22,995 of record JAGXIF010000036.1, on the reverse strand, counting down.
TATCGAGCGTCCGCGAGGTGACCGAGTCGTCCCTGGCAATTCGCTTGCGTGGGGTGATCGCCGGGCCGGCGCCTCTGGCGATGGTGGAGGCCCCCGGCGGAGTCAAGGTACTGCAGACCGGGGAAGCGATTCGCGGCGGCGTGGTCATCCAGGCAATCGAGCAGGACAAGATCGTGGTCGACAACAATGGCCGGCTGGAGTCGATTTCCCTACCCGGATTCGACAAGATCGAACTCGATCAGGGAGGGGGGCGCCCCTCAGTCCCCGATTCGCCGTCAATGGACGCGCTATTGGCAGACCCTGAACGCCTATTCGATCTGGTCAATGTGGCAGCCGAGAAACGCGATGGGCGGGTAATCGGGTACCGGATCAATGCACGGCCGGGGCGGGAGGCACTGCTTCCGAAAGTCGGCCTGATGGATGCAGACGTACTCACCCATGTGGCCGGGGCGCCCCTCGCGGACCCGGGCAACCTGGCAAAAATGATGGAGCGGCTATCCCGCGACGGGCCGATAGAAGTGCGCATCGAGCGCGCCGGCGAATCCATCCAGACAACTATCGATACAGGCGCCTTGCAATGAAAGGGGATGACAACCGGACTGTCCCGTCGTACTGCACGATCTCCAGGCACGCGGCGCGCGCCTTGGCAATGGCAATGGCAATTGCCCTGACCGCCGGCGCCGCCTCTGTCTATGCTTCCGTAGCAACCGCCGCGGAAGATGAGTCGGTACAGACAACCGACAGCGGCAAGGTGACGCTCAATTTCCGCAACATGGATATCGAGGGCTTGGTCCAGGCCGTCTCGCGCGTGACCGGCCGCAATTTCGTCATCGACCCGCGCGTCAAGGCGAAGGTGACGGTGATCTCCGAACGTCCCATGGAGCCTGAGGAACTCTACGAGACGTTCCTGTCCATCCTGCAAGTCCATGGATTCGCCGCCGTGGAGAGTGGCAACCTGGTCAAGATCATCCCGGAAGTCGATGCCCGGGCGGCGGACCAACCAGTCAACCCGGAATCATCGTCAACTGGCAGGGATGGCATGGTGACCGAAGTGGTGCGATTGCGCTTCGTGCCGGCCAATCCGCTGCTGACGGTGCTTCGCCAGATCATGCCGCAGCAGGCTGCACTTTCCGTCGCACCGGACGCCAACGCCTTGGTGATTACCGATCGAGCCGGAAACGTCGCGCGTATCAAGCGCATCCTCGAGCACATCGATCAGCCTGCTGCCAAGGACGTGCAGGTGATTGCGCTGGCACATGCCGCAGCCGATACCGTGGTCGACACCCTGGAGGCCTTTTTCGGCGCCAGCGGTTCGGGCACCGGCGGAAGTGACGCCGGCGGCAACGGAGGAGGCCAGGGCGGCGGCCCGCTTCAGGTGCCCACATTCGCCTCCGACGAGCGCACGAACAGCGTGTTGATCGGCGGCAATCGCGTCGACCGAGCTCGCATGCACGCCGTGATCCTCGATCTAGACACGCCCAGCGTCCCCACCGGCGACACCCACGTCTTCCGCCTCAAGTATGCGAAGGCCGAAGACCTGATCGAGGTATTGCGTGGCGTAGGCAACCTCGGGGCCGGCAATGATGACGGCGACGACTCACAAGCACCAGGAGAGACCTTCCACATAAGCGCAGACAGATCGCTCAACGCGCTGGTGGTTAACGCGGCGCCGGCGCGCATGGAAGCGCTCCGTGCGGTAATCGAGCAACTCGATGTCCGTCGGGATCAGGTGCTGGTCGAGGCGATTATCGCGGAAGTATCCAATGACCTGACTCGACGCCTTGGCGCACAACTCGTCGCCGGTGGTTCCAATGGCACCGTACCTCTCGGGATCTCGACTTTTAACGGCCTCCTCTCCGACGTGGCCCAGTCCATGGCGGGCGGCGCAGGCACGGATGCACTCGCCCTCGGACTCGCCGCGAACCTTGGCGACGGTGGGAATTTCGGAATCGGCCGGCTCGGACAGGGCGGCACCAATTTTGCCTTGCTTGTCTCGGCACTGTCCGCCAACGCCGGCAACAACATCCTATCGACGCCCAGCCTGCTGACGCTGGACAACGAGGAAGCCAGCATCGTCGTCGGTCAAAACATTCCGATTGTCACTGGCTCTTACGCCCAGACCGGCAGCGCGACCTCGCCTAACAATCCGTTTCAGACCATCTCGCGGGAAGACGTCGGCGTAAAATTGAAAGTCACTCCCAGCATCAGCCCTGATGGCACCGTACGCATGAAGATCGAACAGGAAGTCTCCAGCATCGACAACACAACCCAGTCCGCCGCCGGGCTGATCACAAACAAACGCAACGTCGATACGACGGTGCAAGTAGATGATGGTGACGTGGTGGTACTGGGCGGGCTGATCGACGACTCGGCACGGAACAATCAGCAAAAAGTGCCGGGACTTGGTGACATTCCCGTGCTCGGCAACCTGTTCCGTTATCGGGAGACACAGACGACCAAACGCAATCTAATGGTGTTCATTCGCCCGTTGATCGTCCAGGGCGACGAGGCAATTGAGGAGTACACGGGTAGCCAGTATCGCCGGATGCAGAAGGCTCAGCGCAATGCCTGGTCAGAGGACGCTTTGGGAGATGCCGAGGATTGGCAGGTTCTTCCACCGTTAGATGAGTTCATTGTCAACGAGCCCGTCCCCCTGCCGCAAAACATCAAAAGGCTGATGCAACTCGACCAGGCATCGGCCCAAGTTGATCGAAACGATCGATGAGTGCCTCTCCAAGCGACCAGATCGGAATCCCGTCAAACGACGTTGGGTCGCCTCAATTGTCCTATGCGATGGCTCGCCGGATCGGCGTTGTCATCGGTCCACGTGCGGCGGATGGGCGACACCAAGTGTTCCACCGAGGCCAAGTGCCTGCCCAACTGCTAGCGGAACTAGGGCGCAAGCTCCCCGCAGGCTATGTCTTTGAACGGCTGGACACCGACACCTTCGACCGCGAGTTGGCGCATCACTTCGAGGGCAGATCGAGCTCCGCCCGGGAAATGGTGGGGGACCTCGGCGAGGAAAGCCTGGATGCATTGGCCGATGGTCTGAACGAACCGATCGACCTGCTGGAAGCCGACGACGAGGCCCCCATCATCCGCCTGATCAACTCACTCCTGGCGGAGGCGGTGCGCGAGGGTGCCTCGGACATCCATATCGAGAGCTTCGAATCGCGCATGGTGGTGCGCTTCCGCGTCGATGGCGTACTCAGGGATGTGCTCGAGCCGCCGCGTTCGGTTGCCCCGGTAATCGTCTCGCGCATCAAGGTAATGGCCAACCTCGACATCGCCGAGAAACGTCTACCGCAGGACGGTCGCATTTCATTGCGCCTGGCCGGTCGTCCGGTGGATGTGCGTATCTCGACCCTGCCCTCGGGCCAAGGCGAGCGGGTGGTGATGCGACTGCTCGACAAGCAGGCCGGCCGACTGAGCCTGACCGAACTGGGCATGGATCAAGCCACCCAGGATCGTCTTGACCGGCTGGCTCACCTGCCGCACGGCATCTTTCTGGTCACCGGCCCGACCGGCTCGGGCAAGACCACAACCCTGTACGCGGCCCTGTCGACGATCAACGACCGCAGCCGTAATATCCTCACGGTCGAGGACCCGATCGAGTATTACATCGACGGTATTGGGCAAACGCAGGTCAACACCCGTGTCGACATGACTTTCGCCCGGGGCCTTCGCGCCATCCTGCGGCAGGACCCCGACGTGGTGATGGTGGGCGAGATTCGCGATCTGGAAACCGCCGAGATCGCCGTTCAGGCCAGCCTCACCGGCCACCTGGTGCTCTCGACCCTGCACACCAACTCGGCGGTCGGTGCGATCACCCGCCTGCGGGACATGGGCATCGAGCCATTCCTGCTCTCCTCCTCGCTGGCCGGTGTACTGGCCCAGCGGCTCGTGCGCCGACTCGACCCCGAGCACAGCGAGCGCTACTACCCCGATGCGTCGGAATGCGCCCTGCTCGGACTGGATCCGAACAGCCCGCCCCCATTGTGGCGGCCCAGCCGCGAGGCGCTTGACCGCGGAGCGGGCTACAAGGGCCGGCTTGGCATCTACGAACAGATCGAGATCGACGCCACTGCTCGAGGCATGATTCATGACGGCGCACCAGAAAGCGTAATCGAGGCCCACGTCCGTCAGCACACGCCGTCGCTCGCCGCGTACGGGGCCGAATGTGTCAAAGACGGCCTGACCAGCACCGAGGAGTTACTTCGGGTCGACGCCCGCGGGAAATACGAATAGATTATGGCAGCCTGGGAATATACAGCGCTGGACGCGCGTGGCCGGGAGCGCAGCGGAGTGATCGAGGGCGAGACCGCCCGCGCGGCTCGTGCCGCCCTGCGCGAGCGCGGGCTGATGCCGATGGCCATCGAGTCCGTCGCCGAGGACCGCCCAGGACGGGGGGGCGGACAGTTCTCGCGCTGGCAGTCGCTCAACCCCACCGAGACCGCACTGGTCACCCGCCAACTCGCCACGCTGGTGAGTGCCAGCCTGCCGATAGACGCCTGCTTGGCCGCGGTGATCCGCCAGAGCGACAATGCCCGCATCCGCCGGATCATCACCGCCGTGCGCGCCCGGGTGGTCGAGGGACAGACCTTGGCCCAGGGGCTGGCGGCATTCCCGCGTGCCTTTTCCGACCTCTATCGCGCCACCGTGGCCGCCGGCGAGGAATCCGGGCATCTCGACACCGTGCTCGAACGGCTGGCCGACTACACCGAGAACCGGCAGGCTACTGGTCAGCGAGTGCAGATGGCACTGTTCTACCCCGCCTTGCTTACCCTGATGGCCGTCGCCGTGGTGATTGCACTGGTCACCTACGTGGTGCCGCAGGTGGTCACGGTGTTTGAACAGATGGATCAGACCCTGCCGTTGCTCACCCGGGCGCTGATCACGGTGTCCGACTTTCTGCGCGAGCAATGGATGTGGCTTGTTGTCGGACTGGTACTGGCGAGCTTCTTCATCGCCTGGTTGCTGCGTCGCCCCGGGCCGCGTGAGCAGTGGGCGCGAATGGTACTCCGCCTGCCGCTGGCCGGCCGCCTGGTGCGCGGCTTCAATGCCGCCCGCTTTGCCCGCACCCTGAGCATTCTCAGCGCCGCCGGGGTGCCAATGCTCAAGGCGCTGAAGATCAGCGCCGAAGTGGTTTCCTCGATCCCGATGCGCAAGGCGGTGCTCGAGGCCACCGACCGCGTACGCGAGGGCGAGGACATCGCCCGATCGCTGGAACGCTCGCGACAGTTCCCGCCCATGGTGATCCAACTGATCGCCGCCGGCGAGCACAGTGGCTCGATCGACCGGATGCTCGAACGCGCCGCCGAACAGCAGGAGCGCGAACTCGACACCCTCATCAGCGGGCTGCTCGGCATGTTCGAGCCATTACTGATCATCATCATGGGAATGATGGTGCTCGTGATCGTGCTCGCCATCCTCGTCCCAATCTTCGATCTCAACCAGATGGTTCAATAATCATGGTCACACGCAGACATGCAGGCTCCATCCCATTCTCCCGCAGCCGCGGTTTTACCCTGATCGAGGTGATGGTGGTGGTCGTCATCCTCGCCATCCTCGCCACCATGGTGGTCCCGAGGATCATGGATCGGCCGGATGACGCCCGCATCACCAAGACGCAGCAGGACATCCGCCAGCTCGAGTCGGCACTCAAGCTCTACCGTCTTGATAACCTGCGCTATCCGACCACCGACCAGGGGCTCGAGGCATTGGTGAAAAATCCTAGCTCAGGCCCGGAACCGAAAAACTGGCGCGAGGGCGGCTACGTCGAAGGACTGCCCGAGGATCCGTGGGGCACGCCCTACCAGTACCTGAGCCCGGGCCAACACGCCGACGTCGACCTCTACAGCCTCGGCGCGGATGGCAAGCTCGGTGGCGAAGGTGTCGATGCCGACATCGGCAACTGGCAGACCGGGAATGAAGCCGGCGAATGAAGCCGACACCCGCCAGCCATGCCACGGCGGCCGGCTTCACCCTGATCGAGGTGATCGTGGTGGTGGTCATCATGAGCGTGCTCGCCGGGGTCGCCCTACTGTCGATGAACCGGGTCGATCCGGCCTCGGCCGGCGGATGTGGCGACCGGCTGCGAACCTGGCTGACCGGGATCGAGGCCCGTGCGATGCAGGAGGACGTCATCCTGTATCTAGGCCTCGACGGATCGCGAGCGATGGCCGCCCGGCTCGAGCCGGAAGAGGACGAGGACAGCGACGAGACCATCTGGCGTATGCAACCGGTCGAAGAGCTGGATCTGCCCGGCAACTGTCGCCTGCAGGCGCCAGCCGACACCGAACCGGCGCTGCCGACCCTCGAAGGCTATCGACTGGCGGTGACACCGGCGGGCGGTTGGTCATCCCCCGGCGGGCTGGCACGGATCGAAGTGACCGGAGCCGACGGCAAGACCCGGCACCTGGTTCTGGGGGAGGAAGACCAGGATGCGGACTGAGTCCGGTTTTACCCTGATCGAGGTGATGGTCGCCCTGACCGTGCTCGCCCTTGCTCTGGGCGCGCTGATAAAGGTCGGCGGCGAGAGCGGCATGCTGCTGTCGCAGTTGCGCGGCAACACCGCAGCGATGGTGATCGCACAGGACGTGACCAGCCGGCTGCATCTGGCCGGCGAGACCCCGGCAACCGGCAGCCGCCGCGATCGCATCGAGATCGACGGACAGGCCTGGCGCGTCACCCGCGAGGTCGAACCCGGCGGCATCGACGGGGTGCTGCGCGTGACTCATGTGGTCAGCGCCCTGCCGCCCGCCGACGGCCGTGCCCGACTGACCACCTTTCTCTACCGCGACGCGCAACAGGCCGCCCCCGACGAGAGGCCACGACCATGACTGGCCCGCCACGATCCGCATCGGGGGCATGTGCCGCATCAGGAGGTTTCACTTTGCTCGAACTGCTGGTGGCCGTGGCGGTGTTCGCCTTGGTGGCGGTCATGGCCTATGGCGGGCTGGACAGCGTGATCCGGCAGAGCGAGATCGTCAGCGGTCAGTCCGAGCGGCTCGCTGACTTCCAGCGCGGTCTCGACCGTCTGCAAGGGGACCTGGCCTTCGCCATCGATCGGCCGGTGCGCGACTCGCGCGGCAGCCCGGTTCCCGCCTTCATCGGTGGTTCCGGGGAGGGGGGCACGCTGCTCGAATTGACCCGACTGGGCAGGGCCAACCCCTGGGCCGCCCCGCGCGGGCAGACCGAACGGGTGGCATGGCGACTGGACGGCGACCGGCTGCAACGGCGCGCCAGCGCCCCGCCCGACGGCGCCGCCGTGGAGCGGGAAGAGGACTGGCGCACCTGGCTTGCGGTCGAGCGCGTGGAGGCGACCTACTTCGATACAGACAACAACGCCTATCCGCAATGGCCGCCGGCCAACCGACCGGATGCCCGACTACCGCGGGCGGTGGAGCTGCGGCTGCACCCCAGCCAGACCCCACCGCTGCGATTAACCGTCGCCCTGCCGGGAGACTGGCCGGACACGGCACCGGGAGAGCCGGCATCCGACAACGACGATAACGACAGCGACGATAGCCAGACGGCCGCGGAGGGGACGCCATGAACGGTTCGGCTCGCACTCAACGCGGCGTGGCCCTGATCATCGCGCTGCTGGTCCTCGCGATCGCTTCCGGTCTTGCCACGGGCATGATCCTGCAGAACCAGCGTGCCATCGAATCCACCACCCGCGCCTTCCAGGGTGCACAGGCCGAACGGCTGGCCGAGGGGGCAATCGCGCTGGCGCACGCGACCCTGAGCGCCGATGGGCGCGAGGTCGACAGCCCCGACGACGACTGGGCCCGACCGGTGGCCGATCTTCCGACCGAGGGCGGTACCATCAGTCTGCGCGTGGTCGACCTGCAGGGGCGCCTGAATCTCAACAACCTGATCGACGCGCAGGATCGGGTCGATCCGCTGGCACGCAAACGATTACGCGCGTTGCTCGACGAGTTGCAGATACCGTCAGCACGGGCGGATGCGATCACCGACTGGATCGACGTCGACCAGATACCCGGCGGCGCCGGCGCCGAGGACGGACGCTACCTGGGGCGCAATCCGCCTTACCGCACCGCCGACCGCCCCCTGCAGAGCGTGACCGAACTGCGAGCGATCGGCGGCTTCACGGCAGAGGAGTACGCCCGGTTGGCACCGCACGTGGCGGCGCTGCCTCGCGGAACACCGCTGAACCTCAACAGCGCCACCGAGATGGTGGCGAGCGCGATCACCGGGAGCGGGGCCGAACGCCCCGAGAACCGCGACCCCGCCGCCACGATCGACGAGGCGCTGTCCGCCCGGCCATGGCAAGGTACGGGTATCGAATCGACACGGCTGGCCGTGGCCAGCCACTACTTTCTCTGCACGGTCACCGTCCGCCTCGGCGAGACCACCCGCCGACGCATCGCCGTGATCGAGCGCGACACCGACGGACAGACCCGCATCATCGCCATGAGCAATCGACCATGCCTGACCGGACACTACTGTATCTAGGCGGCCCGCCCGAGGCACCCGTCCGCATCTGGCGCCGACGCGGCGACGGCAACACGGAAATGCTGTTCGACGGCACGTGGCCGAGCGCGGACAGCGACGCCATCGCCGCCCTGCGGGCCACTCCCCCCCAAGTGATCATGCCCGACCATCAAGGCAGCCTGCTGTGGGTGGAAATGCCTACCCGCCGCCGCGAACAGGCGCAGCGCGCCCTGCCCTACGCGCTGGAGGAATGGGTCCTCGACGACCCCTCCCGGCTACATACGACCCTGGGTCCGTCGCCCCAACGCTCCAACGAGGGCTGGCAATGGCCGGTGCTGCTGGTCGACGCCGCATGGCGCCGGGAACTGCTCGAGCAGCTCGCCGATCTGAACATCCACCCCGCCGCCCTGGTCCACCCGCTGGACATCGAACCCCAGCCCGACGAACCCGGCCAATGGCGCGTGATGCTGGCGGACCAGGCCGCCGGCCCGGTCCGCCTGGTCTCCGGCCGCCATGCCGGGTTCGTGCTACCCGCCGACGACCGGACGATCGAACAGCGCGTCGCCGAGACCATCACTCGCCTGCCGGAAACCGAGCGACCGACTCGGCTGCGTTGCGACGGCTGCGCGCAGGAGACGGTCGAGCGGCTCGCCGCCCTGCTCTCGGCCACAAGCGACGAGGGCATTGCCGTGGAACCCGGCCCCGAACCACGTCGCCCGGCCACCTGGTTCCACGCGCTCGAGACCACCGTCCCCCTTTCCGCCGTCGAAAGCCGCACCGCCCGCCAGGGGCGACAGCAGCGACGGGGCTGGGCCACCGTTGTCGTGCTGGCCATCGTCCTGCTCGCCGCCGTTACCGGACTGCGGTTTGCCGAAGGCTGGCAGGCCGCTCGCCAGGCCGATGCCCTGGAGGCTCGCATCGCCACGGACTTCCGTGCCGCCCTGCCCGATACGCGCCTGGTCAACCCTCGCGTGCAGATCAAACAGGCCGTCGAGCAACTCAATGGGGGCGGCGCGAAAGAAGGAGGGAACGCGTTCCTGCCACTTGTCGCGGCAATGGCCGAGGCCATGCAAGGCAGTGCCGCTCGCCTGACGCGACTGGACTATCAGGACGATCGACTCGCAGCAGATTGGGAAGGGCCGGAGTACGACCGCATGCAGCAGGCCGCCGAACAATTGCGCGGCGACCCCCGCGTGGCCGTGGAACACATGGATGCCGCGGTCGAACAGAATCGTGCCCGCATGCAGATCACGCTGGGACGACCCGAACCGGGGGAGACACAATGAGCCGCCTGACTTCTTTCCATTATGCCGCGCAACGGTTCTGGTCCGCCCGCGCCCCACGCGAGCGTGGGGCGCTTGTCACCGCCGCGGCCGTAATCACCCTATTGTTAGGCTGGGCCCTGGTCTGGGAGCCGGTGAGCGACTGGAACGAGGATCAGCAACAACGACTCGCCCGCACCGCCGAAAATGCCGCGGCGGTCGCCGGCGGGCGAGAACGGCTCGCCGCCGACGCCGATACCGAAGGGGCGGGGCTGCCGGTGGCGATCGTCGAATCCTCACGCTCTCCAATGCGCGAGGCTCGGCAGATCGCCGAGCGCCTCGAGATCCTGAATGCGATCGAGCGGCGGGAACCCACGGCGCAAGGGGGGCTCCGCATCCGGTTCGGTGACCTGCCATTCTCCAAACTGGTCCGCTGGACTGCGGAAATGGAAACGAAAGGTCTTCGGGTTTCCCGCGCCGAGGTGCGCCCCGTCGATACCGACGAACCACGCGGACGCATCCGCGCCAGCATGGAAATGGAGCCAGGCAACTCATGAGCCGCCGACGTCATTGGCCGTGGCTGGTCAGCTTGTTCCTTCTCTCCTGGCTGGTCACCGCCGTGGTCACGTTACCCCTGGCCGCGATCACCGACCGGATCGAGCTTCCCAAGGAGATGACTCTCGAGGCGGTCGGCGGCAACATCTGGGCAGGTCACGCCACATTATTCTGGCAGGGGAAGCCGCCGATTCACATGAACGCGTGGTTTCAACCTAAATCCCTGTTCGAACTGGCCGCGGAATGGCAGATCACTGCCAGAACGACCGGTGGCTCCCTTGATGCCCGGATACGCCCATCTTGGCCAGGGGAGCGCGGACCGCGTGTTTCGTCGCCCCGCCTGCACGCCCACATCGATGCGGCCAGCCCGTGGATGGAGGACCGACTGCCGTTCGCAACAGGCGGAACGCTGGAGATTCATGGTGAGCACCTGCGCTTGACGCCCTACCCACGAGAGGGCCAACTCGACCTTGCGTGGTCCGACGCCAGACTCGACACCGCACGGGCTATCCGGGGTGGCGACATTCGGGCCGAAGTCCGGTTTCGCGACGGAGAGATTGCCGGGGAAATCCACTCCGCCAATAACGATGCGGCCGACCTGCCTAAGGTGGCATTCGATCTGAGCGGGTCGGTTGACGATTCAATACGGCTGGACGGCCACGTTGATCCGGGCGACAACAGCGCGCTCGCCCGGCAATTGCGACTATTCGGCGAACCCTCCGCAGATGGACGGATCGCCTTGTCGCACGAGTTTTTCCCCTCTCGCTGAGCAGCTTTTCCCTCACGGTGTCGAGCCCACCTCGCCGATGGGTATCATGTGTGCATGAGAAATATCATCCTGATCGGCCCGATGGGTGCCGGCAAGACCACCATCGGCCGTATTCTCGCCCATCGGCTTGGCAGGCAGTTCCGCGATTCCGACCGTGAGATCGAGAAACGCACGGGCGCCACCATCCCCCTGATATTCGATATCGAGGGCGAGGCCGGTTTTCGCCAACGGGAGCACGACATGCTTGCCGAGCTGGTGTCCGGTGATCGCGTGGTGCTGGCCACGGGCGGCGGCGCGGTGCTGCGCTCGGAAAACCGCGCCCTGCTGCACGAAAATGGGCTGGTGGTCTACCTGTACACGCCGGTCGAACGCCAGTTCGAACGCACGCAGCACGACACGCAGCGCCCACTGCTGCAAACCGGCGACCGCCGCGCCACGCTGGAACGCTTGATGGCCGAACGCGACCCCCTGTACCGGGAAACGGCCCACCTGATAATCGAAACCGGGGGACAATCGCCACGCGCCATGGCCGAGCGCATCCTCCGTGCGGCGAAAGAGGGGCCGCAGGCGGGCAAGGCGAACAATCCGGCCAACCGACATTGATGTAAGATGGCCAGTCAATGGCATCATTGTGGCCAAGCTGACATCCACCCTTTTGGCGATCGAGACAGGGCCCGTCGATCATGAGTGACCCCCACGCCGTTACCGCCCCCCAACCCACCACGGTCAACGTGGACTTGGGGGAGCGCAGCTACCCGATCTTCATAGCCCCCGGGTTGATCGATGGAGACACGCTGGCGCCGTTCATTCCCACGGACCGGGCGATCGTGGTCAGCAACACCACCGTCGCGCCCTTGTACGCCGAACGGTTGATGCGCGCCCTGGAGTGCGCCGGCAAGCAGGTCGAGCTGCTGGCCCTGCCGGACGGGGAACAGTACAAGAATCTCGAGACACTCGAACAGATCTACGATTTCCTGATGGAAAAGCAGGTCGACCGCAAGACCACCCTGATTGCACTGGGCGGCGGCGTGATCGGCGACCTCGCCGGCTTTGCCGCCGCCAGCTTTCAGCGCGGGGTGCCCTTCATCCAGGTCCCTACCACCCTGCTCGCCCAAGTGGACAGCTCGGTGGGCGGCAAGACCGGTATCAACCATCCCCGCGGCAAGAACATGATCGGCGCGTTCTATCAGCCGCGTTGCGTGCTGGCCGACACCGCCACCCTCGACACCCTGCCTGACCGCGAACTGTCCGCCGGTCTGGCCGAGGTGATCAAGTATGGTCTGCTCTGGGACGAGGACTTCCTCGACTGGATCGAGAGCAACATCCAGGCGCTGCGCGCCCGGGATGCCGGGACCCTGACCGAGGCCATCCGCCAGTCCTGCCTGATCAAGGCAGAGATCGTTCGCCAGGACGAGCGCGAGGGTGGCATTCGCGCCCTGCTCAACCTGGGCCACACCTTTGGCCACGCCATCGAGGCCGGCATGGGTTACGGCCGCTGGCTGCACGGTGAAGCGGTGGGTGCCGGCATGTGCATGGCCGCCGACCTTTCGCATCGCCTCGAGATGCTCGACGACACCGCCTGCCGACGTATCGAGACCCTGGTCGCGGCCGCCGGCCTGCCCACCCGCGCCCCGGCGGACCTTTCCGCCGAACGCCTGCGCGAACTAATGGACAGCGACAAGAAAGTGGAGAATGGCCGCCTGCGCCTGGTGCTGCTGGGCCGACTGGGCCAGGCCCGCCTGATCGACCGGGTGCCGGAGGATGCGATCATGGCCACTATCCAGGCCCTGCGTTCCACCCAATAACTCTCCGGCCAACTGCTTAACGACTAAGGAATCAGCCATGACCGACGCGACGGATCACGCCATCGAGCAAGCCGAACGAATCGTCCAGTACGCCAAATATTCCGACCGGTTCATGGTTGTCGAAGGGGACTCGGTTGCCGAACGTCGCGCCTTCGTCAAACTGGTCGGTCAAAAACTGCCTCGGCAAGTCCGCCCCGTGGTCATGCGGGCCGACGCGGGCAACGGCGCCGACACCCTGATCGAGCAGCTGAGTACGCTGCTGCAGTTGTCAGCCGGCATCGAGAGCACCAGCCAGCTGATCACCGCCGCGACGGCCGCGCTCGAAGGGCAGGACCGCCTCCTGATCGTCATCGAGAACGCCGACCACTGGTTGGGTTCCGAGACCAGCGACGCCCTGTACGACCTCATCAATCAGGCGCATGACCAGGCCCGCGAGCGCATCCTGTTCCTGCTGGTCGGCTCGGCAGGACTGTGCGACCGCGTCGAGACCGCGCAACCCCTCGCCGGCCTGATCGCCGACCTTCACTGCGCCAAGCTTCTCGGCCAGACCCACGCGGAAACCGCTGCCGCCGCGACGGCGGCAGCCTCCTCCCAGCCGCAGGCCGCCCCGACGGCATCGACCTCAGCCGCCGAGCAAGCACCAGACTCAGAGACGGCCCAGCCGGCCACGTCAGGCCGGCAGCCGCTCTGGAGCAATCCCACCGTGCTGATCAGCGCAGCGGTCGGCATTGCCGTGATCACCGCGGGCGTCTTCGTCTTGCTGAGTCGCTCCGAGGGCCCGTCAGAACCGAAGCCAACAAGTGCGACCTCGATGGACAGCGACGGCCAGCAAGCCCCGGCCAGCGAGGATGCAGGTGACGGCGAACGCACGCACCTAGCCGCAATGGGTGATGCGACCCCGACCGAGACGGGCGAGCAACCCGCCGCCCGGCCTGCGCAGGCAAAGCTCGAGGGACTCGAGCCCTACGCCCCGCCTCCGCATGTGCCCTTCCCGTCCGAATCCCCGCAGGAGGCATCGCCGCCCAGCACGGCCATGGCAAGCACCGACTCGACGCCCGCGCCTGCCGAAAGTGCCCCGACCGCATCCGCCGCCCAGGCGGCAGCAAATGCCGAGGTCGAGAACGCCTGGTTCGCCGCCCAGCCTCGCGCCCGGGCCGCCATCCAGCTGGCCGCCTTCGGCACACTCGCCGGGGCGCGCCAAATGATCGAACGGTTTGCCAACGAGGACCTGCCGGTGGCGAACTGGCGCGTCTACACCCAGACGATCGACGGCAACAAGCTGTACACGGTGACCTTCGGCGATTACGCCTCCAGCGAGCGAGCCGGCCACGCGATCGACTCCCTGCCCGCCGATCTACAGGCACTCGAGCCCTACCCGCGCTCGATCGGCACCATCCAGGATCGCATCGCCGGCGAGTGACCGACCCGGGACAGGGCTCGCGCCGATTTGCCTGATCCCCGCTGGGCCGGTAAAATTTCGGCCCATTTTGCCCAAATCCCAGCGATGCGGGCACACAACGAATAACGGTCGGCTCTCCTGGCAACCCGCACATTGGGCGCATTTGCCGGGCCGCCATGCCGAGAGCGGGACGAGCGTCGCTCGCCCGGCAAGCCGGAAGAATCCACGAGGTTGCGAAACTCATGAGCCAAGCCCCCACTCAAGGTCTGTACCACCCCAGCTTCGAGAAAGAGAACTGCGGCTTCGGCCTGATCGCCCACATGGACGACCAGGCCAGCCACGGCCTGGTATCGACCGCGATCGGCGCGCTGGCACGCATGACCCACCGCGGCGGTATTTCCGCCGACGGCAAGTCGGGCGACGGCTGCGGCCTGCTGCTGAAAAAGCCCGATGACTTCTTCCGCAAGGCAGCCGCCGACCAGGGTATCGACCTGCCGGCCATCTACGCGGTGGGCGTGGTGTTCTTCAGCCTTGACGAGACCAAGCGCGAGCGGGCCCGCGAGGCGCTGATCGGGGCGATCGCCGAGCAGGGGCTCAATCTCGCCGGCTGGCGCCAGGTGCCAGTCGATCCGTCCGTACTCGGCCAGATGTCGGCCGACAAGCGCCCAGAAATCGAGCACCTGTTCGTCACCCCGGCCGAGGGCATGGACGAGCGCCAGTTCAATGCCGCCCTGTTCGTCGCGCGCCGTGATGCCGAGAACCTGATCCAGGACGACCCAGACTTCTACATCCCGTCACTGGCCAGCCAGGTCATTTCCTACAAGGGCCTGCTGATGCCCGAGGACCTGCCGCGCTTCTACAAGGACCTCAACGATCCGGCGCTGGAATCCTCGCAGGCGGTGTTCCACCAGCGCTTTTCGACCAACACCTTCCCCGAGTGGAAGCTCGCCCAGCCGTTCCGCTATCTGGCCCACAACGGCGAGATCAACACCATCCGCGGCAACCGCAACTGGGCGCTGGCGCGCGCGGCCAAGTTCTCCTCGCCGCTGATCCCGGATATGAACCGCATCCAGCCGCTGGTGAACACCACCGGCTCGGACTCCTCGTCCATGGACAACATGCTCGAGGTGCTGATCACCGGCGGGCTGGACATGATCCATGCCATGCGCCTGATCGTGCCGCCGGCCTGGCAGAACGTCGAGCACATGGACGCCGACCTGCGCGCCTTCTACGAATTCAACTCGCTGCACATGGAGCCCTGGGACGGCCCGGCCGGCATCGTGATGACCGACGGCCGCTTCGTCGCCTGCGCCATGGACCGCAACGGCCTGCGCCCGGCACGCTGGGTGATCACAAAGGATCGCCACATCACGCTCGCCTCCGAGATCGGCGTCTGGGACTACGATCCGGCCGACGTGGTGCAGAAGGGACGCGTGCGTCCGGGCCAGATGGTCGCGGTCGACACCGCCGAGGGCAAGCTGCTGCTGCCACCGGACATCGATGGCCAGCTCAAGACCCGCAAGCCGTACCGCCAGTGGCTGCGCGAACAGTCCGTGCGACTGAAGAACTCGGTCACCGACGAGGAAGTCCTGTCCCTCGCGCCGATGGACGACGACACGGTGCGCACCTACGAGAAGGCCTTCCTGCTCTCCTACGAGGAGCGGGACGAGATCATCCGCGTGCTGGCCGAGAACGGCCAAGAAGCGATCGGCTCAATGGGCGACGACACGCCGATGGCCGTGCTATCGCAGACCCAGCGCTCGCTGTTCGACTACTTCCGCCAGCAGTTTGCTCAGGTCACCAACCCGCCGATCGACCCGCTGCGCGAAGCGGTGGTCATGTCGCTGGAGACCCTGATCGGCCGCGAGCGCAACGTTTTCGAGGAAACCCCGGAGCACGCCCACCGCGTGCAGCTGGAAAGCCCGATTCTCACCCCGGCCCGCTTCGAGGCGCTGACCCGGCTGGCCGACACGGAATTCTCCTCGCAGCGCATCGATCTCAATTACCGCCCCGAAGAAGGGCTGGAAGCCGCCGTCCGCCGGATTACCGACGAGGCCGTCGCCGCCATCAAGGGCGAGCATGTCGTGCTGGTGCTTTCCGACCGCGACATCGCCGCCGACCGACTGCCGGTCCACGCCCTACTGGCCACCGGCGCGGTGCACCACCGCCTGATCAAGGAAGGCCTGCGCACCGATGCGAACATCGTCGTCGAGACCGCCACCGCCCGTGATTCACACCACAGCGCAGTGCTGATCGGTTATGGCGCAACCGCCGTGTTCCCGTATCTGGCCTTCGAGTCGATCAACGACATGCGTCGCCGTAACCAGATCGACGTCAAGCAGGCCGACAAGCTGACCAGCAACTACGTCAAGGGCATCAACAAGGGCCTGAAGAAAATCCTGTCGAAGATGGGCATATCCTCGGTCGCCAGCTACCGCGGCGCGCAGCTGTTCGAGATTATCGGTCTGGCCGACGAAGTGGTCGACCTGTGCTTCAAGGACACCACCAGCCGCGTGGCCGGCGCAAGCTTCGTCGACCTCGAAGCTGACCAGAAGATCCTGACCAAGGAGGCCTTCATCAAGCGCAAGCTGCCGCGCCAGGGCGGCCTGCTCAAGTACATCGACGGTGGCGAGTACCACGCCTACAACCCCGACGTGGTCCAGACCCTGCAAAAGGCCGTCAAGGAAGACGACTATCATGCCTGGGAAGAGTACGCCGCCTACGTCAACGAACGCCCGGTGGCCACCTTCCGCGACATGCTCCACCTCAAGGGCGATGCCAAAGCAATCCCGCTGGACGAGGTCGAGCCGATCGAGTCGATCGTCTCGCGCTTCGACTCGGCGGGGATGAGCCTGGGCGCCCTGTCGCCCGAGGCACACGAGACCATCGCCCAAGCGATGAACCGTCTGGGTGCGCGTTCGAACTCCGGTGAGGGCGGCGAAGACCCGGCCCGCTTCGGCACGCCGAAGATGAGCAAAATCAAGCAGATCGCTTCCGGCCGCTTCGGCGTCACGCCCCACTACCTGGTCAATGCCGAGGTGCTGCAGATCAAGGTCGCCCAGGGCGCCAAGCCCGGTGAGGGCGGCCAGCTGCCGGGCCACAAGGTCGACGAGTTCATCGGCCGGCTGCGGTACGCCCGCCCGGGCGTGGCGCTGATCTCGCCGCCGCCGCACCACGACATCTACTCGATCGAGGATCTGGCCCAGCTGATCTTCGACCTCAAGCAGACCAACCCGCAGGCGCTGGTCTCGGTCAAGCTGGTCTCCGAGCCGGGCGTGGGCACCGTCGCCGCCGGCGTGGCCAAGGCCTACGCCGACTTGATCACCATCTCCGGCTACGATGGCGGCACCGGCGCGAGCCCGCTGACTTCCGTCAAGTACGCCGGCAGCCCCTGGGAGCTAGGCCTGACCGAGGCGCACCAGACGCTGCGCGCCAACGACCTGCGCGACAAGGTCCGCCTACAGACCGACGGTGGCCTCAAGACCGGCCTGGACGTGGTCAAGGCCGCCATCCTGGGCGCCGAGAGCTTCGGCTTCGGCACCGGTCCGATGATCGCCATCGGCTGCAAGTTCCTGCGCATCTGTCACCTGAACAACTGCGCCACCGGCGTGGCCACGCAGAACAAGACACTGCGCCTGGAGCACTTCAAGGGCGAGGTCGACAAGCTGGTCAACTACTTCCGCTTCATTGCCGAAGAGGCCCGCCACCTGATGGCAAGCGTGGGCGTGCGCTCGATCGAGGAACTGATCGGGCGCACCGACCTGTTCGAACTGCGCGAGCCGGCCACCGACAAGCAGCGGCATCTCGACCTGTCCAAGATCCTGTCGGATGCCGGCATGGTCTCGGATGCGCCCAACTGCTGCGTCGCGCCGCACAACGACCCGCACGACAAGGGCCTGCTGGCCGAGAAGATCGTCAAGGACGTCATGCCGGCAATCGAAGGCAAGACCGGCGGCGAGTACGACTACCCGATCCGCAACACCGATCGCTCGATCGGCGCGCGGGTCTCGGGCGAGATCGCCCGCCGTCACGGCAATCAGGGCATGGCGGATCATCCGATCAAGCTTCGCTTCACCGGCATCGCCGGGCAGAGCTTCGGCGTGTTCAATGCCGGCGGCCTGCACCTGGAGCTCGAGGGCGATGCCAACGACTACGTCGGCAAGGGCATGGCCGGGGGCGAGATCGTCATCTACCCGCCCAAGGGCAGCACCTTTGCCTCCGCGGAAACCCCGATCATCGGCAACACCTGCCTGTACGGCGCGACCAACGGCAAGCTGTACGCCGCCGGCCAGGCCGGCGAGCGCTTCGCCGTGCGCAACTCGGGCGCCCAGGCGGTGGTCGAGGGCTGCGGCGATCACGGCTGCGAATACATGACCGGCGGGGTGGCCACAATCCTCGGCGACACCGGCATCAACTTCGGGGCCGGCATGACCGGGGGCTTCGCCTATGTGCTCGACGAGACCAACGATTTCGTCGACCGCTACAACCACGAACTGGTCGACATCCATCGCCTGCAGGCCGCCGAGCTCGAACCGCACCGCCAGCACCTGCGCGGCATTCTCGAGGAACATGCCCGCCGCACCGACAGCGCGCGGGCCCACGAGATCCTTGCGGACTTCGATGCCTACCTGCAGCGCTTCTGGTTGGTCAAGCCCAAGGCGATGGAGATTGGCGACCTGCTCGATCTGCTCAACAAAGCGGCGTAAGGCCATGTGCGGGTCGGGCAACGCTCGAACCGTCGTGCAAACGGGACCGGCCACCCTTCCCGGGGTGGTCGGTCCCGTCGTTTCCGGTGCTCGGATGAGTGACAAGGACACTGCATCGCCATGAGCCGTATCCCAGAAGCCTTCGTCGAGGAAGTCGTCGCACGCTCGGATATCGTCGAGGTGATCGGCGCGCGCGTGCCATTGAAGAAGAAGGGCAAGGAATTCGCCGCCTGCTGCCCCTTCCACCAGGAAAAGACCCCCTCGTTCTACGTCACCCCCGACAAGCAGTTCTATCACTGCTTCGGCTGCGGGGCGCACGGGAACGTGGTGGGCTTCTTGATGGAATACGACCATCTCGACTTCCCGACCGCGATCGAACTCCTGGCCGGCCGGCTGGGGCTGGAGATCCCGCGTGAGAAGGGCGATCAGGAAAAGCTCGACCGCCTCGGCCGGCTGCGGCAGGTCACGGCCATGGCATCCGACTGGTTCCGCGGCAACCTGCGTGCGCACCCCGAGGCGATCGAGTTTCTCAAGCAGCGAGGACTGACCGGCGAGACCGCCGCCCGCTTTGCCCTGGGTTTCGCCCCGGCCGGCAACCATCTCGAGACGACCCTGGCTGGCAAGGCGAGTGCCGAGGAACTGGTGGCCACCGGGCTGCTGGTCGAGCGCGACGACGGCCAGCGCTATGACCGCTTCCGTGCCCGGGTGATCTTCCCCATCCGGGACCCGCGCGGTCACGTGATCGGTTTCGGTGGCCGCGTGATCGGACCGGGCGAACCCAAGTACCTCAATTCACCGGAAACCGAGCTCTTTCACAAGGGCCGGGGTGTCTACGGCCTATACGAGTCGCGTCACGTCGATCAGCGTCCCGAGGCCCTGCTGGTGGTCGAGGGCTACATGGACGTGATCCTGCTGGCCCAATACGGCATCCATCACGTCATCGCCACGCTGGGCACCGCCACCACCACCGAACAGCTCGACCTGCTGTACCGACAGACCGACCGGCTGGTGTTCTGCTTCGATGGCGACTCGGCCGGCCGCCGGGCGGCGGTCAAAGCACTGCATGGCGCCCTGCCCCTGCTGCAGGATGGACGGGACCTGCGCTTCGCCTTTCTGCCCGAGGGGGAAGACCCCGACAGCTTCGTTCGCGCCAATGGTCGCGACGGTTTCCAGCGCTTCGTCGAGCACAACGCCCTGGGGTTCGACCGCTTTCTGACGCTGCACCTGGACGAGGCGACCCCCTCCGACGACACCGCGGCACGCGCACGCAAGAACAAGCAGGCCCACCAATTGATCGAACGGATGCCCCAGGGAAGCCTGCGCCGGCTGACTGCCCGGCAGGTCGACCGGCACCATGGGCTGTTCGGTCGCCCCATGCGCGAGGAACGCGCCGCGCCGGGCCCTACCGCCGCGCGCCGCCCGCCCCCGCCGGGATCGGACGAGCTGGCCCTGCTGCATCTGCTGCTCGCACACCCCCACTTGACCGAGCGAGTCCGATCAGCCGACGTGTGGCACGCGGGCACCCCGCCGGCGGTGATCGAGCGCCTGCTGGCCGGCGATCTGACCGAGGCCGATCGGCACGCCGCCGCCGAGCAACGCATTATCGGCATTGAAAACCCGGAAATCGCCGCCACTATGTTGAACGATATCCTGGAAAAGCGCCGACAACGGGAGGCACTGGCGGAAAACAAACGCCGCCAACGCTCCGGACTGGCAGGAGAGGGAAAAGGGCAGCAGCCCCCCTGAGTCGACGCAAGCGACCTGGACGGAGGCATGCTCGCCCCGCCTCTCCCCCGCTCACTCGGGGCGGGGGAGGCAGCACACTCAACCGGAAAGGCACGGCCTTCGATGGACGAAATGGCCGCCAGGCATTATAATATCGTGTTCCCCCAACGGGAAAGCCTGCGAAGCAGACCGGTCCACTGACCGTCTCCCGGGCCTTCCCAACGCGAGGCCCGGACGTCTCCTCGCGCCGCGAGACACAGGCGACGTCGGCCAACCGGCACCCCGGAATGGCCGCCCCAAGCGCCTGCGCAATCGCGGCGCGACTATCAGACAGACGTTTTCACCGAATTGCCGGAGCAGGTTTCACGCCGATGCAGCAAGACCAAAAAACCAGCATCAAGCAGTTGATCGCCCTGGGCAACGAGCAGGGATACCTGACCTATGCCCAGATCAATGACCATCTGCCAGAGTCGCTGGTCGATGCCGAACAGATCGAAGTGATCATCGGCATGATCCAGGACATGGGCATCCCGGTATCCGAAGCACCACCGGACAAGGATGACCTGGGCCTGTCGGACGAGTCGCGCGTCTCTACCGACGACGACGCCACCGAGGAAGCCGTTGCCGTGCTCGCCTCCCAGGTGGATGCCGAGTTCGGTCGCACCACCGACCCCGTGCGCATGTACATGCGCGAGATGGGCACGGTCGAGCTGCTGACCCGCGAGGGCGAGATCGCCATCGCCAAGCGAATCGAGGAAGGCCTCAACCAGATGCAGGCCTCGCTGGCCACCTTCCCGTGGACCATCGAGGCGATCCTGGAGGACTACGAGCTGCACAAAGCCGGCAAGAAGCGCCAGGCCGAGCTGATCGTCGGCTTCCTCGATCTGCTCGACGACGATCCGCCGCCACCGGCCAACGCCAACGGCAAGTGCGGCAAGAAAGAGGACGACGACGAGGAGGAAGAGGACACCGGCCCTGTCGGTCCGGATCCGGAAGAAATCACCCGCCGCTTCGAGGCCATGTCGGCGCTGTACGCCAAATTCCAGAAGTCCTACGCCAAGAACGGCGCGACCGCCAAGCCGGTGGTCAAGCTGCGCGACGACATGGCGGCGATCTTCGTCGACCTGAAGCTGCCGCTGCCGCTGACCGATACCCTGGTGCGCAGGCTGCGTGACGTAGTCGCCGAGATCAAGGGCCACGAGCGCCGCATCCTGCACCTGGCCACCCGCGTGGCGCGGATGCCGCGCAAGGAATTCATCCGTTCCTGGGACGGCAACCAGACCAATACCGACTGGGTCGACGACGTACTCAAGCGCAAGCAGAAGTGGTCCTCGGGCCTGCGCGACGTCAAGGATCAGATCATCGCCGAGCAGGAGGCCACCCTCGCCCTGGAGAAGGCGATGATGGTGACCCTGGCCGACCTCAAGGAAATCAGCCGCACCATGGCCTATGGCGATGCCAAGGCACGCAAGGCCAAGAAGGAAATGGTCGAGGCCAACCTGCGCCTGGTGATCTCGATCGCCAAGAAATACACCAATCGCGGCCTGCAGTTCCTGGACCTGATCCAGGAGGGCAATATCGGCCTGATGAAGGCGGTCGACAAGTTCGAATATCGCCGTGGCTACAAGTGCTCGACTTACGCCACCTGGTGGATTCGCCAGGCGATTACCCGCTCGATTGCCGACCAGGCTCGCACCATCCGTATTCCGGTGCACATGATCGAAACCATAAACAAGTTGAATCGTGTCAGCCGCCAGATGCTGCAGGAAATGGGCCGGGAACCGACCCCCGATGAGCTGGCGATCAAGATGGAAATGCCGGAAGACAAGGTTCGCAAGGTGCTCAAGATCGCCAAGGAACCGATCTCGATGGAAACCCCGATCGGCGATGACGAAGATTCACATCTGGGTGACTTCATCGAGGACATCAACATCCTCTCACCGGTCGACACCGCCACCACCACCGGCCTGACCGATACCGTGCAGAAGGTGCTCGGCGGCTTGACTCCGCGCGAGGCCAAGGTGCTGCGCATGCGTTTCGGTATCGATATGAATACCGATCACACGCTGGAAGAAGTCGGCAAGCAGTTCGACGTCACCCGCGAACGCATCCGCCAGATCGAAGCCAAGGCCTTGAGAAAACTGCGCCACCCGACCCGCTCGGAGCAGCTCCGCAGCTTTCTTGACCTGGAATAGGCAACGGATAGTCTGATGGTCTAAACAAAAAAGGGAGCTTCGGCTCCCTTTTTTTATGAAGTTCTTCCAACCTCTGGAGATTGAGATGTAGTTGGCATCGAGCATCGGGTACTGCCGGG
>JAGXIF010000035.1 GCA_024635755.1 Halothiobacillus sp. | reverse complement strand
GTTCGCCCTTGACGGCGGCGAGTGCCACCTTGGCCTTGAAGTCACTGCTGTACTGCCGGCGTTTCCTACTCATGATCAGGTTCTCCTCTTGGAATGATCAGAGCTTAGCGCCTGGTCCGAATTTCGGGGACCACTTCAAACAATCGCCGCATGCGCGCGACGTCGCCCAACTCGTCGAGCCCCATCAGGTTGACCTGCCCGGCCACGGCCACGTCGGCCTCGTCTTCGACCGCCTCCACCGCACGCTCGGCCAGGGTTACGGCCTCGGCCAGGTTGCCCTCGATCTGCTCGCGAGTATTCTTGAGCTCCCCCACCAGCACCTCGCGCAGCGCCTGGATCGACTGGCCGTTGAGGCGCTCGTTGAGGAAGTTGGCAAAACGGGTCAACTCGTTCTGGCTATAGGCCTTTCCGGGGTGGATGATGCGGTTCTGTACCCCGCCGTCGTTGGTGACCAGCACCATCAACACCCGCCCCGGTGACAGCGAGACGAAATCGATCTGCCGGAACAGCGCCCGCGCCCGCGAGGGAATGGTGACCACCCCCGCGAACTGGGTCAGGCTGGAAAGGAGGTTGGAGGCGGTGTCGGCTAGATGCTGCGGGTCGTCCTCGGCGGCCTCACGCAGGATGCGTTCCAGGCGACGCGCGTCCACTGGCACCTTCGACGGGGAGACCAGCAGCGAGTCGACGAACAGACGATAGGCCAGTTCGGTGGGTACCCGCCCCGAGGAGGTATGCGGCGCGCGCACCAGCCCCAGGTTTTCCAGATCCGCCATGACATTGCGCACCGTGGCGGGGCTCAGGTTGAGATCCGACATGCGGGCCAGCGAACGCGACCCCACGGGGGCGCCCTCGTCGGTATAACGATCGATCAGCACCCGCAGCAAGGTTTGCGCCCGTTCGGGCAGTTCACTCCAGGCGTGAGTCATACATACACCCTGTTTGGGTTTTAATCGACGCAGGGAGCCTGCCCCGCGCACCCTCGAGAAAAGCCGCAAGGGCCGGGACGGGCTCCCACTGGGCGATTAAATTAGCACTCGGCCGACGAGAGCGCCAAACATCCCGCCACGCATCACATGCGCCGGGGTTCTGGAGTCCGGGGTTTGCTAGACTGGGGCGAATCTCACGCCCGCCGGGCATCCGCGCACGACCGGTGGGGCATCGTTTCCATTTCCGAGCCGAGAGAACCCCGTTCATGAACGCCTGGATCATCCTGCTGCTGGCGGGTCTGCTGGAAATCATCTGGGCCAGCGGCTTGCGGTTCACCGAGGGATTCACTCGCCTGGCGCCCTCAGTGGTCGTGCTGGCGCTGGCCTGGGCCAGCTTCTACCTGCTGGCCGTGGCCATGCGCGAGATTCCCGTCGGCACGGCCTATGCCGTCTGGACCGGAATCGGGGCCACGGGCGTGGCGTTGCTGGGTATGTTCGTGCTCAAGGAGCCGATCACTGCCAGCCGCCTGCTGTTCCTTGCTTTGATCGTTATCGGCATCATAGGCCTGAAATGGTCGTCGAGCGGCAGTTGATCGACACGGAATCCCCATGACGCAATCAGACACATCCCCGACGCTGGACCGCAAAGCCAACACAGGTGAACGCAGCGACCAACCGGCATTCGCCCGACTGGGCATCATCATCAAGCCCGATGGCGGCGAACGGCTGGCCGAGGTCTATCGAAACCTGGTGGCCATCGCCGAAGCCCACGGGGTCGACTGGGCCCTGGAGGATGGGGCGGAAAACCCCGATCCGAACATCCCGGCGCGACGCTTTTCCCGCGACCGGGTCGAGCGCGATCTGATCGTCGTGATTGGTGGCGACGGCACCATGCTCAACGCGGCCCGCTCGCTGTGCCAGCACGACGTTCCCATCCTCGGTGTCAACCTGGGCCGGCTGGGCTTTCTGGCGGACGTGAAACCCGTTGAAGTCGAGCGACACCTCGCGGCCATCCTCGAAGGACGCTACAGCGAAGAACGCCGTTTTCTACTGCAGGGGAGCCTGATGCGCAACGATGTGCGCATCATGGAGGCGGTGGCGCTCAATGACATTACCTTCAAGATGCGCGACCCGGCCCGCATGGTCGAGTTCGAGATGTGCATCGACGGCACCCTGGTCAACCAGCAGCGTTCGGACGGCGTCGTGGTCTGCACCCCGACCGGTTCGACCGCCTACGCCCTGTCCGCCGGAGGGCCGCTGATCGCCCCCGACCTGCATGCAGTGGGCATCGTCTCCATCTGCCCGCACACGCTCAGTTACCGGCCAATCGTGGTGGATGCGCGCCACCTGATCGAGATCTGCCCGGTAGAGGGCTCGCGCGGCGGCGGCGTGGTCAGCTTCGACGGCCAGTTGAACCAGCCGCTGGAATACGGCGACGTGTTGAGCATTTCCAAGTACGAGCACGACATTCGGCTGATCCATCCGGCCGGGCACGATCATTACTCGCTCTTGCGGAACAAGCTCGGTTGGAGCGAGCAGACGTTCTGACCCCGGGCCTCATTCGGAATCACGATTAAGGGACTGCCTGCCACATGCTGACCACGCTCTCGATCCGCCAGATTGCCCTGATCGACCAGCTCGAACTCGATTTCCGTGCCGGGATGACCGCCCTGACCGGCGAGACCGGCGCGGGCAAGTCGATCCTGATCGACTCCATTGGCCTGTTACTGGGCGAGCGGGCCAACATGAACCTCTTGCGCACCGGCTGCGACCAGGGCGAGGTGAGTGGCGAATTCTTGCTGCCGCCCGACAGCCCCGCCGCCCAGTGGCTGATCGACCAGGGACTCGACGACGAGGCGACCGACGGCGGGGTGCCGCT
Organism: Halothiobacillus sp.; assembly: GCA_024635755.1. Lineage (GTDB taxonomy): Bacteria > Pseudomonadota > Gammaproteobacteria > Halothiobacillales > Halothiobacillaceae > Guyparkeria. Next base: position 13,319 of record JAGXIF010000035.1, on the reverse strand, counting down.
GATCGTGCGCCGCCTGCTCTCGCGCGATGGCCGTTCGCGGGCATGGATAAACGGTCGCCCCGTGCCGGGCCAGACCCTCAAGGGCATCGGTCGGCACCTCATCGACATCCACGGTCAACATCAGAACCAGCGTTTGATGCAGGCCAGAACGCAACTGGCCTTACTGGACCACTTCTGCGACCTCAAGGGCCGGGGCGACGAACTCGCGCAACTGAGCCGGGCGATCCACGCCGACGAGCAACGCCTCGAGACACACCGTGCCGAGCAGGCCAGTCGAGCCGACCGGCTCGCGTTCCTGGAATTCCAGCTCGAGGAGATCGAGCGACGCGATCCGCAGCCGGATGAATTCAATCAGCTGCATGCCGAGCTCAAGCGCCTGTCGCGCATCGGCGAATGGCAGCAGGTGCTGGCCGACCAGATGCAGGCCCTGTTCGACGAGGATGGCAACGCCCATGACCGCATCGGCGCGGCCGAACAGGCATTATCCGGGATCGCAGATCTCGACGAGGCACTCGGCCCGGTCATCGAGGCCCTGGAGACGGCCCAGATCCAGATCAGCGAGGCGGTCGACACCCTGCGCGACCGACTGGAGTCCGCCGATGCCGACCCCGAACGACTGGCCACGGTCGAGGCGCGACTGGAAGCATTGCATGACCTAGCCCGCAAGCACCGCGTGTCGCCGGAGATGTTCGACGAACACGTTGCGGAACTGCGCGAAGAATATCAGCGGCTCGAACAGGCAGGCACCACGTTGGGCGAGGTCGAGGCCCGCCTGGCAGACAACCGGAAACGCTATGACGAGCTGGCCGCCGAGGTCAGTCGCCAGCGCCGATCCGGGGCAAAAGAACTGGCGAAACGGCTCAAGGCATCGATCCGGGAACTGGGCATGCCCAATGGCGAATTCGAGGTGCGCGTCGAAACCAACCCCACGCTCACCGAGCGACGCGGCGAGCGTGGCATCGACGAGGCGACCTTCCTGATCAGCGCCAACCGTGGCCAGCCGGTCGCCCCCATGGACCAGATCGCCTCCGGCGGCGAATTGGCGCGCATCAGCCTAGCACTCAAGACGCTCACCGCCGGCGATGATCCGGTGGGCACCTTTATCTTCGACGAGGTGGACACCGGCATCGGGGGCGCCACGGCGGCGATCGTCGGGGCCCATCTGCGGGCACTGGGGGATTCGCGGCAGGTGTTATGCGTGACCCACCTGCCCCAGGTCGCCGCCCACGGGCACCATCAGGCACGCATCGAAAAGGACGAGTTGTCGGACTCGACCCGCACCTGGGTACTGGGGCTGACGGCCGACCAGCGGGTGGAGGAACTGGCGCGCATGCTCGGCGGGCGTGAAGTCACCGACCAGACTCGCGCGCACGCCCGCGAGTTGCTGGGCAGCTCGGCCTGACAGGCAACCTTGAGAAGCAGCCAAGGGGCACAAACGGCAACCGCCCGCCCCGCGTACCGCGGGGCGGGCGGTTGCTGGCTATGCCGACGGCGGGATGTTACCTCTTGCCGGTAGCCCGGCGGCTGATGCCGTAGATCACCAACGAATAGTCAGTCAGGTCGAATTCGAACTCGTCGGCAATCTTGGCGATGCGCTCCTGGATGATGGGGTCGTAAAACTCCTCCACTTGCCCGGTCTTCACGCACACCAGGTGATCGTGATCCCCCTTCGAAATCAGCTCGAAGACGGCCTTGCCCCCCTCGAACTGGTGTCGCTTGAGGATGTCGGCCGTCTCGAACTGAGTCAGCACCCGGTAGACGGTGGCCAACCCGATTTCTTCACCCCGGGCCAGCAATTCCTTGTAGACGTCCTCGGCACTCATGTGCCAATCCGGATTGCTCTCGATGATCTCGAGAATCTTCACCCGCGGGAGGGTGACCTTGAGGCCGGCCTTCTTCAGGTCGCTGGGTTCCAAAATTCATACCCTCGTTAATTTTGCATGCGCGATTGATCTTGCGTGCGCAGATTGTAACCGAAGATGCCGACCTGCCCGGAGGGAACGGGCCTAGATGGGCACGGCCGGCTGGCATCACCGGCCAGAGGGCGTATCATTGGTGGCGCATTCGAAACGTCCATACACGACCACCAGGTTCCCCAGAACAGGTTTACCAGGATCATGCAGCGCCAACTTTTCACGCTTCCGCTCGTCGCCGTCCTGCTCACCGGCTGCTCATCGGTCTATGTACCGAGCTTCGTTCAGGCCTATCAGCCGGACGTCCAGCAGGGCAATATCTTCGAGGAAGCACAGGTCGACCGCCTCTACGAGGGCATGCCGAAGTCGCAGGTACACAGCCTACTCGGCACCCCCAGCCTGGAGGACATCTTCCACGCCGGGCAGCGTGATACCTATGTGTATTACGACAAGCGAGGCAAGAAAAAGGCCTTCCGGCACACGCTGGTGATCGAGTACAACCGCAGCGGTCGGATCGCCTCGATTCGCCATGACGGCATGGACCTGTCGCAGGCCCCCTCGATGAACAGCGCCGAATTGCCCGACGAGGCCGAGAGCCCATCTCCGGCCGCCGGCGCCTCGCCGGACACGCCGGACGCGCCGTACTCGCTCGGCACCGGCGATGACACCCAGCTGCAGACCCCGCCGGCCCAAGATCCGCTCTGAGCTGAATCCAGTCGAAACAGGATCCGCTCCGCCCGTCGCCAAGGCGCGCCCGTCCGTAGACGCCGGGCCGGGCTTCGCTTACCCCTCCCGTTTGTTGCCCGCCGGCTCCTGGCGCTCCTTCGCCGCCGCCTTCTTGCGCGCCGCGGTCACATCACCATCTTTCTGCGCCCGCTCACGCCGGGCGGCCTTAGGGTCCGCGATCAAGGGCCGATAGATCTCGACCCGGTCCCACTCGCGCAATGCCTGCGACAGCGGAGCGACCTTGGAGAAGACGCCCACCTTCTGGCTGGCCAGATCGATTTCCGGAAAGCGCTCGATGATGCCGCTCTTGCGGATGGCCTCCTCCACGGTCGCCCCGTCGGCGACATCCACCTCGAGGAGGACCTGCACCGCAGGCCGTGCGTACGCCACCTCAACCCTCACTGGCCGCCCTCCTCACGCGGATAGACCTCGAAGGCCCGCTTGCGGAAGGCCCCCACCAGGCTCTTGATGATCTCGCGGAAAATCGGCCCGATCGCCCGCTCGAGAAACCGGTTGGCGAACTCGAAACGCATGTCGAGAATGACACGCGAGCCACCCTCGGGCAGATCCTCGAACTGCCAGTACCCATCCAGATGCCGGAAAGGACCGTCCACGAGGGTCACCACGATCCGCGATCCCGGCTCGTTGTGATTGCGGGTGACGAAGCTCTTGCGAATCGCTCCCTTGCGCAGGGTGATGCTGGCTTCCACCTCATCGCCCGAGGCACGCAGGATCTGCGTCTTCTCGCACCAGGGGAGAAAATCCGGGTAGGCGTCAATGTCGTTGACCAGGGCGTACATCTGCAACGCCGAAAACGGCACGTCGACCTGTCGCTCGATGGTGGTACTCATGCTGGGAAAGGATCGACCTTGTCGTTGGGTATGGCAGTCGCCGCTCGTCGACAGCCTGCTGGAGTCGGTGCCTCCGGAGAAAGCGGCTCTCCGTGGACGGCCACATGGGGCGGCAATCGCCTCATGCAGCGATGCGCCAAGTCTAGCAGAGGGAGGCCGCGGGCCGGCCAATGCGGATTAGCCGAACAGGCCAAGCCCATTGAGGAAGACCAGCGCCACCCCGGCCGGGGCCACTACGGCGGCCAGCCACCACCACAGGCGATACCCCCAGGCCCCCAGGCCCAGTTCCTGGCGCGAGTCGGTCGAGCGCATGCGCCAGGCGGCGAACACGGCGATGAGCATGCCACCGGCCGGCAACAGGATATTGGCGGTCAGAAACTCCATCACTTCAAAAAAGTTTCTGTCGAACAGCGTGAAGTGGCCGATCAGGTTGAACGACAGCGCCGAGAACACCCCCAGCGTCCAGGTGGCCACGCCAGCGCCGATCGCCGAATAGAGCCGGCGCACCCCGAAGCGCTCGTAGAGAAAGGACACCGCCGGCTCGACCAGGGAAATCGCTGAGGTCCAAGCCGCGATCGAGACCAGGATGAACAGCACGATCGCCAGCCAGTAGCCCCACTCCATACCGCCAAGCGCCAACGGCAGCGTCTGGAAAATGAGCCCGGCGCCCTGCTCCGGGCTCATGCCATTGGAGAACACGATCGGGAAGATCACCATGCCCGCCAGCAGCGCGATCACGGTATCCAGCACGATAATCCAGAACCCCGCGCGCACGATCGAGGTACCCTCGGGCATGTACGAGCCGTAGACCATGATCGCGCCCATGCCGAGGCTCAGCGTGAAAAAGGCGTGGCCAAGGGCGATTAGGAAGGTCTCGGCCGTGACCTGGGAGAAGTCCGGGGAAAACATGAACGCCATTGCCGGGGCGAACCCGCTGGTGCCGATGTTGTAGCCGAATAGCAACACCAGGATGGCGATCAGCAGCGGCATCATGATGCGCGTGGCCAGTTCCAGCCCGCCGCGCACGCCGCGGGCGACCACGGTGATGGTGATCAGCATGGCCACCGTATGCCAGAACAGGAGCGTGCCGGGACTGGATACCAAATCAGTGAACAGGCCCTGCACCGTCTCGGCACTCGCCCCGACAAAGGCGCCATCGGCGGCCTTCTCGATGTAGGCCAGCGACCAGCCCATTACCACCGAGTAGTAGCTGAGGATCAGGAACCCCGTCAGCACGCCCATCCAGCCAATCAGCTGCCATGCCGGGTTGACCCCGGCCTCGCGGGAGAGCTTGGCCATGCCGGAAATCGGATTGGAGCGTGATCGGCGACCGAGCATCACCTCACTGATCAAAATCGGTGTGGCGACGATCAGCAGGCAGGCCAGGTAGATCAGTACGAAGGCGCCACCACCGTTATCGCCCATGATGTAGGGAAACTTCCAGATGTTGCCCAGCCCGACGGCCGATCCGGCCGAGGCCAGAATGAAGGCCAGTCGGCCGGACCACTGGGGATGGTTTTCTCCATGTTGAGCAGACACCAGGCTTCCTCTTGGCTTGTGCGGCGGCGGCCCCGGCCCGCCCCAAGCAGCGCGGGGCCGATGCGCGGGCCGAAGTGGGTGAAACCTACCACCACGATGCCATGGCGGCCAAGCGCCTACCCCGGAATGCCACGCCGAACCGATGCCGGGACACGCCGCACTCCTGCTAGAATGCAGGCATGAGCAAGAAAACGCCCCCCAATGGCAAAGGCCAATCCACCGTCGCGCTGAACAAGAAGGCGAAGTTCGATTACTTTCTTGGCGACCGTTTCGAGGCCGGCCTCGTGCTGGAAGGCTGGGAGGTCAAGGCGCTGCGGGAAGGCAAGGCCCAAATCGCCGAAGCACACGTCATCATCAAGGGTGGCGAGGCGTGGCTGCTGGGTGCGGTGATCACGCCGCTGCTGCAGGCATCCACGCACATCAATCCCGACCCGACGCGCACCAGAAAGCTGCTGCTCCATGAAAAAGAGCTGGCGCGCCTGATCGGCCAGGTCGAGCGCAAGGGCTTCACCATCGTGCCCACCGCGCTGTACTTCAAGCGCGGCAAGGCCAAGCTTGAGATCGCACTCGGCGAGGGCAAGAAATCCCACGACAAGCGCGCCACCCTCAAGGAGCGCGACTGGCAGCGCGACAAGCAGCGCATCATGCGCCACAGCATCTGAATGGAACGGGAAGACGACGCGAGAACGCGTCACTCCTGTTAGCCCTTAGCCCTTCAACCACTCCGCAATGCGCTTGCGATCCGGCAGGCCGCCGCTGTGTACGACCTTCCCGTCGACCGCGACGCCCGGCGTCGACATCACGCCCAGGGCGAGTATCTCGGCCATGTCCTCGACCTTCTTGATTTCCACGGCCACACCCTCCTGGCGCGCGATCTCCTCGATGAGGGCATAGGTGCGCTGACAGTTCGTGCAGCCACTGCCCAGTACCTGGATCGTCTTCATGGTGATGTTCCTCAACAGCAGGATGATGTGGAGCGACGGTCGTCACCCGCCGAGCAGTATTCGGAGGCGCCGCCCTGTCGCGCCATGCGCTCCATGCAGCTCTGCGGCGACTCGCCCCGGAGCACGGCCTCGACCATCTCGGCGCCCCGAGAGACCGTCTCGGCACCGATGCGTGCGGCCTGTTCTGTGACCTCTCGCAGTTGCCCTTCGGGCACGCCCCGGGCGCGCAGGGCTGCCATCAGATCGTGTCTCCCGGATGGGCAGCGCGTGGCCACGGCGGCGGCCAGCATGGTCAGTTCCAGCACGACCGGGCTGAGTTTCGGTTCGGATGGCATCGTTACCTCCTAGGGCTTGTTCACAGAAGCAGGTTGAATCCCCAGCCGACGACGACGAAGGCCACGGCCAGCACGGCGGCGAACCACGCGAGCGCCGGCCAGCGGATCACCTTGCGCAGGATCAGCAGCTCGGGAAGCGACAATGCTGCCACGCTCATCATGAATGCCAGCGTCGTGCCGATGGCCGCCCCCTTGCCCAACATGGCCTCGGCCACCGGGATCACGCCCGTGGCGTTGGCGTAGAGGGGGATGCCCAGCAGCACGGCACCGGGAACCGCCAGCCAGTTGTTGTCGCCGCCGAGGTATTCCGTGACCCACTCTCCGGGCACGAAACCGTGAAAGCCGGCGCCGACGGCGATCCCGATCAGCACCCACTTCCAGACGCGCCGGACGATTTCGCGCACTTCGGCCACGGCAAAGCGATGCCGGCCCGCCCAACTGTTGTCCGGCTCGACACCCTGGGCCTCGCCCATCTGGATCTTCCAGACGTAGTCCTCCACCCAGCGTTCGGTGCGCAGGCGCTCCATGAACACGCCACCGACCCAGGCGACCGTGATGCCCGCGGCGACGTAGAGCAGCGCGATCTCCCAGCCGAGTATACCCGCCAGCAGCACCACCGCGATCTCGTTGATCATGGGGCTGGCGATCAGGAAGGAGAAGGTCACGCCCATCGGGATGCCGGCCTCGACGAAGCCGATGAACAGTGGCACCGACGAGCAGGAACAGAACGGCGTGACCGCGCCCAGCAGGATCGCCAGCAGGCGCGCCAGCCACCGGGGCTTGCCGCGCACGTAGGCGCGCACCCGCTCGGGACTGACGAACGCCCGCAGCAGACCCATCGCGTAGATCACCACCACCAGCAGGACGAAGATCTTGGTCGTGTCGAGGACGAAGAAATGCAGCGCCGCGGACCAGCGGTCACCCGCGTCCAGCCCCAGCAGGCCGTAGACCAGCGAATCAGCCAGCCACTCAAACACGGTCGACCCCGGCAGGGCACTCGGTCATCAAGGTCTCATCATTCATGTGGCATGAATATATATCCGTTATTCCGTATGCAAAAGCCTTGAGGATATGCCCATGCCCACGGCTCCCCGCCGCGTTCTGTTCGTCTGCATCCACAACAGTGGCCGCAGCCAGATGGCCGAGGCCTATCTCAACGCCATCGATGGCCCGGCGCTCCAGGCGGAAAGCGCCGGGATGACCCCGCGACCGATCGACCCGCTGGTCGTTCGTGTCATGGCCGAGGAAGGTTTCGATCTTGCCGACGCGCGATCGGATGACATCTTTGCCTTCTTCCGCGAGGGAAGGCTGTACGAGCGCGTGATCTACGTCTGCGAACGCGCGGCCGAGGAGGACTGTCCGGTATTCCCGGGAGTCCGGAGCACTCTGCACTGGCCGTTTCCCGACCCTCAGCAGCTCACCGGCTCGGAAGACGAGCGACTCGAGGCCCTGCGCGGGATCCGGGACAGCATCAAGGACCGGGTGGAGGCATGGGTTGCCGAGCAGGAGGAGCGCCCCACGTGAACGGCAATCGACCGATCAGTCGTCAAGATCGTCCAGGACGTCCTTGACGAAGGGAATGGTCAGGCGGCGCTTGGCGATCATTGATTCGCGGTCCAGGCGTTCCATCACCTCGAGCAACGTGCCGATGTCGCGCGGGAGGTGCGCGAGCATCCACTGGGCGGTGGCATAGGGCAGCTCCAGCCCACGGCCCTGGGCGCGGCTGCGCAGCAACTCGATCTTCTCAGCGTCGGTCGGCGGATGAATCGCCATGACCGCGCCCCACGCCAGCCGCGAGGCCAAGTCGGGCAGCCGCACCGGCAACTCGGCCGGCGGACGGCTGGCGGTCAGCAAGAGAGGCACGCCGGCCTCGCGGGCCCGGTTGATCAGGTCGAACAGCACGAACTCCCCTTCCGATTGGCCGATCACCGCGTCAATGTCATCGACCACCGCCAGACCGAAGGCATCGATCTGCTCGCTGGCGGCCGCCAACTGCCCCCCCAGCTGGCGCAACGGCCAGTAGGCCGCCGGTCGCCCCATCGAGCCCGCGTGGTAACAGGCCGCTTGCGCAAGATGCGACTTCCCCGCCCCGCCGGGTCCGTAGATGAACACCTGCTCCTCGCCATGCCCCGCGGCCTGCTCGCTCAGCAGCGCCTTGAGCAACAGATTGTCATTGCCGATAAACCCCTCGAAGCTCGTCGGGGTGACCAGGTCCAGTGCCAGCGGGATCTGCTGCATGGGGCGGGCTCAGTCCTCTGTCGGCTCATCCGTACGGCGGGCCGCCGGGTGGAGCGGTGACGCCATCGGCCCGCGGTAATAGCGGCTGCACTGGTAGGTTTCCAGGGCATGTTGGCCGAGCACGATCAGGACCGCGGACACCGGCAGGGCCAGCAGAATGCCGAAAAAGCCGAACAGCTGCCCACCGGCCAGCACCGCGAAGATCACCGCCACCGGGTGCATCCCGATCTCGTTCCCCACGAAGCGCGGCTGCCAGGCCACCGTTTCCAGCATCTGGCCGATAGCGAAGACCGCTAGCACCAACAGCAGCGGCCACATGCCGTCTGACTGGATATACATGGCGAGCAGTGCCAATAGGATGCCGATGATCGTACCCAGGTAGGGTACGAAGCTGACCAGCCCGGCGAACATGCCGATCGCGATCCCGGTCTTCAGGCCGATCGCGGTCAGACCTATCGAATAGGTCGCGCCATTGGCCAACATGACCGCCAGCTGACCACGCAGAAAATTGCCCAGCATGCAGTCGGACTCGCGCGCCAGGCGCACCACCGTGGTACTCCACGTCCGTGGCAATAGGCGCTCGATCTGATCGACCACCAGCGGCCAGTCGCGCAACAGGTAGAAGCCGACCACCGGGATCAGCAGGAAATTCATCAACGAGAGCATCATTGCCGCGCCTGAACCGACGACGACACCCACCCCCTGGGCAACGACACCCGCCCCCTCGGCTGCCGCCTTGCCGGCGGCCGCCCCCGGTGCCGCGAACAGATCGCGCACATACCCCAGGTTCAGCGCAACCCCCAAGTTTTCGTTGAACCAGGGAATGACCCGGGTCTGCAACACCTCGATAAACTCGGGGAAAACCCGCACCAGGCGGCCGATCTGATCGATGAGCACCGGCACCAGTGCAATGAGGACGAGCACCAGCACCAGCCCGCCGGCGGTGAAGATGAGCGAGGCCCCCAGCGTGCGTGAAATGCCTTTTTGATCCAGCCGCGTCACCAGCGGATTGAAAAGGTAGGCGATGATGAAACCCACCACGAAGGGGCTGAGAATGGGCAGCAGGAAGTAGGCGACCAGCAGGCTCACCGCCACCCCGATCCAGATCATCCAGCGCATCTCTCCACCTCCCTGTCCTGATTCGTAACCAATTAACCAGTCTATCCCGCGTGGAATGACCCTACTCAGAGGCGCTCGATATGCAGTCCCAGCGCGTCGAGGTCCTCTTCCCGCGACGGGCCGGCGAGCACGCCCACCGAGGCGCTATCGCCGCGCAGATAGGTTTCCGCGACCCGCTTGAGGTCATTCTGGCTGACGTCCAGGACCCGGGCGCGCATCTCGCGCAGGTCGTCCGGTCCGCGGCCATGCAACTCATCCATGAAGGCCTTCTTCGCCTCGCCTGCCGGGGAACCCGGCTTGTCGATCGAGGCGATCACGCCGAAGATCGCCTCGTCGACGGTACGGTCCTCGTGGGCGTTGTCCACCACCCAGTCGACCGCCCGGCCGAAGTCCTCGAGTGTTTCACCCAGACGCGGATCACGGTAGGAAAAGAAGCGGAAGCTGCCCGATTCGGCATCAAAGCCGGCCCCGCCGCCATAGGCTCCGCCTTTCTCGCGGATGGCGGTATGCAGAAAACCGTTGCGCATGAAACCGCCCAACACCGCCAGTGCCGCGGCATCCTCATGCTTGGGGGGCACGGCGGGGTGCGCCTGGGCACAGTAGTTGACCGCCAGGTTGCCGATCCATGCCTCGCGAACCTGCTCTGCATGGTGCCCCAGGTCGAACGGCGTATCCGTCCGCCCCTGGTGCATGTGCGGGCGCAAGGCCTGGGCCAGCTCGGTGAAATGGCGCTGCTCGGTGACCACGTTGTAGTGGCGCAGGCCACCCTGGATCTTCTCGTGCAGCCGGCCCAGTCGCTCGGCCAGATCGTGGCGCGAGGAGGCCTGTTCCAGTCCGTCGTCCATGGCCTTGATGCGACGCACCGCCGCCACGCCGCTGCTGTTGTGCCGCAGGGACGCCCGGGCGGACATGCCGCTGGATGCCAGCATCATGGCGTGGACGTGCCCACGGCCGGCGACGCCCTGCTCGCTGCCGAAGCGCATCTGGCTGACGAGATCGCGAATCCGGTCGGTCTCGTCGAAGCGCGCGGCATCCAGGTGCTGATGGAACAGATCGACCATCGAATCGGCGTTGCGCACCAGCGCCTTGCCCGAAAGCAGCCAGAACCCGCTGGTCCGGTGGATGTCCTCGATGCCCGCCCGGACGGATGCGCTCGCGGAAAAGCCGCCGGTCTTGGCGGTCACTGCCTCGGCCATGGCCAGGTAATCGCGGTCACCAGCACCCAGCTCGGTGAGCAGGCCGGTGTAGAAGGGCAGCAACTCCATTTCGGCGCGGCTCAATGCCGGCAGATCGATCGCCAGTTGCAGGTAGCACAGGCCGTTCGTGCTGCGGTCGTACCATTGCTGGCTGGAAGGCTGGTGGACGCGCTGAACCGGTTGCGGGATGTCGATGTCCTCGGGGATGTCCTCACGGGTCACCGTCGGCAGCAGCGACAGGTCGCCCTCCTCGGCCTGGCGGTCGGCCAGCGCCTTGCCCTGATCGACGATGCGATGCTTGTCGTCCTCGGTAAGCATGTCCTGCATCGCCGCCAGCCGCGCCTTTTCCGCGGCCCACCGGCGCGCAGAGAGCTCGGTATCCGGCTTGAGCGTCACGCGCACGCGATGCGGGTTGTCCAGCAGCAGTCGCCGCACCAGGGCGGGGATGAACTGCGGGTCGGCAACCTTCTCGCGCAGACGGTCGAGGGCCGGCTCGAGGTCGAGCAGGCTGATCGGGTCGCTGTCATGGATGGCCGCCGGCAGGGACTGGACGATCAGGTGCAGGCCGTAGGGGAAGCCATCGCCGGTGACCTCGCGCTGCTCAAGTTCGAGTTGATGCAGGGTGGATTCGACCAGCTCCAGATCGACACCCTTTTCGACCACCTGCTCGAGCGTATCCAGGATCAACCGCTCGACCGCCTCGGCCCGCTCGGGCTCGGCGCCTTCCAGGCCGGCGACGAACACCATCTGCCGCTGGGAGTCCTCCAGACCCATCACCGACGCGGGCGAGGCGCCCAGATCGGTCGTCTCCAGGGCCTTCAACAGGGGCGAGGCACTGTTTTCCAGCAGCACGCCTTCCAGAAGCTGGGCCTCCAGGCGGGCGTCCAGATCGCTGCTCTCGCCCAGCATCCAGCCGACGTTGACGTACGTCTTGCCGGCGGTCTCCTCGTCGTCCAGCGCGTAGACGTCCTCGACCTGCCGCGGGGCGCTGAAGGCCGGCTGCACCGGCACGGCCGAATCCGGCTCGATGGCGTCGAAACGCGCCAGGGCACGCTCCTCGAACTGGCGTTGCAGGCGCTCGACCGGCTGGTTGCCGTAGGTCATGAACACGGCATTCGACGGATGGTAGAAGCGCTTGTAGAACGCGGCCATCTGCTCGTAGGTCAGGTCCGGAATCTTGTCCGGATCACCGCCGGAGTTGTGGTGATAGGTCGTGTCCGGGAACAGCTCGCGCGAGATCGTCTCCCACAGCACCGAGGTCGGGTCGCTCATCGCGCCCTTCATCTCGTTGAAGACGATGCCCTTGAAGGTCAGCGGGCTTTTCGGATCGTCCCACTGCTCGAACTCCACCCGGTGGCCTTCCTGACGGAAGTCCTGCTCGTCGATGCGCGAGAAGAACGTCGCATCGAGGTAGACGTCGAGCAGGTTGTAGAAGTCCTTCTCGTTGCAGGAGGCGAACGGATACGCGGTCCAGTCGCTCGAGGTGAACGCGTTCATGAAGGTGTTGAGCGACCGGCGGATCATCATGAAGAACGGGTCGCGAACGGGATAGATCTCCGAGCCGCACAACACGGTGTGCTCGAGGATGTGGGCCACCCCGGTCGAATCCTCCGGCACCGTGCGCAGGCCGACCAGGAAGACGTTCTGGTCGTCGTCGGTGGCCAGGTGATAATGACGCGCCCCGGTCTTGGCGTGGCGGTATTCCTCGACCGTCAGGTTGAGTGCCTCGATCGGCACGGTGCGCTGCAACGTGAACGCAGGGTGGTGACCGTTGGCTTCTGGCATGGACGCGCTTGACTCCCGCAAAACTGCTGAATGAAAGAACCCGTCAGTGTAACGCACCTGTGGCGGCTTGCACGTCGGTCGCTAGCGAGTCGGAAAGACGGTAGAATGCGCGGCCCGCCGGGACAGTCAGGGGCACCGCGATTCGCTGCGACATCGCCCCGTCCCGGCCGTGCACGACGCACCTCGCGGGTGTGGTGGAATTGGTAGACACAGCAGACTTAAAATCTGCAGGCCGTAAAGGCCGTGCCGGTTCGAGTCCGGCCACCCGCACCAATCATTTTGCCGTTTCGTGATGACACTGGCATGTCTTCGCGCCGCCCGCGGAAACCAGCCGGGTCAACGCGTACCCTGCCCCGCCAGCCAACAGGCCAGTCAGGCCACGCCCTCTCGCCCACCCGTACGGCCCTGCTCTTGATGATTCGCCCGAGGCAATGATTTCCCTTGTCTTACGGTGGCCAGGCACAGCAGCCCTGTGATGCCGACCACTATTGCCTACCCTAGTGGGAGAATCGATCAGCTCGATCGAGGGAGCCAGCATCCGATGAGTCAAACAGTCGAAGGCGTCGTCGTCTCGGTCCGCGGCAGCGTGGTGGAGGCAAGCTTCGAGGAAAACCTGCCGCCCATCAATACGATCCTGCGCACCGGCGCGGAGAAGGACATCGTGGTCGAGGTG
>JAGXIF010000034.1 GCA_024635755.1 Halothiobacillus sp. | reverse complement strand
CGATTGGTCGGCGGAAGCATCTTCTTCAGTACCGCTTCCTTCCGTTCCTTTGCATAACGCATCGATCGCTCCTGTGCCCCCTCTCGGATTCCGTTTTAGAATCCTACGCCACTTGGACGACATCTATCCTGACCGAGGGGGCACCCTGATTGCCCCAGACGCTCTTGGCACGGCAAACGAACCCGAGGCGGACATACTCTGCCGCGAGCAGGTCGGCCTCGGTGGGCAATCCCCCCTGCGTACCGAACCGTTTGCTCTGGAAACGAATCAACGACTGGCACCACTGCTCCGCCGAGTCACGCACCGTCAATATGAAACGGGCATTGGGAAAGGCCTCGTCCAGCACCCGGTAGGTCAGCGGCCAGCTGAAGGGCACATCCTGAAAGGCATTGTAATACCGGCAGAATTCCACGATTGGATCGAATTCACCCTTGAGGTAATAGTCATCGGAAAGCAGCTCCGCGTACCGTTGCGGCGCCACCCGATAACCGAGCTCATTCAACGCGCGAGCGATCGTGGTCGTACCGGTCTTGTTCCGGCCGACACAGAAGACCTTTTCTTCGTCAGAGTCCGCTCCCCGAAGCATTCGCGTGGCCGAATGCCGAATCACTGAGAGTTGGTTCTTGATCTGTTGCCGTTGTCTTCGGGAGGGGAACGGCACAGCGATCACTCCTTGTACATCAACTGCGTGATCTGCTCGGAGACGAGACCGATCAGGAAGATCGTCACCGAGGCGGACCACAGAAAGATGGTGATGCTCGACAGGCGGTGATCAACAGTGAAGGTATACAGGTAGTACCCCGCCCCAAGCACGAAATGTGCGAAGGCGATCGGCAGGAAGAGCTTCAACGGCGAGTAGAGCGTCCCGATCTTGAAGATGATCAGCAGGAAGCGAATACCGTCACGCACGAGGCGGATATGGCTCTTGCCGATGCGCTTGGCTGCAACGATGGGTTCGTAGGCCACCGGGTACCCAGCGCGGAAGAAGGCCATGGTCGTGGTGGTCGGGTAGGAGAAGCCGTTGGGTAGCAGGTGCAGGAACTCGCGAAACTTATCCGCCTTGACCGCACGGAACCCCGAGGTGAGATCCTGCACCCGTTGCCCGACCATCCACGAGGCCAACCGATTGTAGAAACGATTGGCCAATCCACGACCGACACTTGCCTGCGAATCATTACTGCGAGCACCGACGACCATGTCGAAACCCCACTCTAGCCGTTCGAGCAGGCGGGGAATGTCCGCCGGGTCGTGCTGACCATCCGCGTCCATGAACACGATCACCTCGCCGGTGGCGTGCCTTGCCCCCGCCTTGATGGCCGCGCCGTTGCCCATACTGTAGGGCTGGCGAATGACGTCCGCGCCGGCCGCCTCCGAGACAGGCCCGGTCTCATCGCTCGACCCGTCGTCGACCACCAGTATTTCCGCATCCGGATACAGCGACCGGATCTTCTCGACCGTCTCGCCGACGGCCTTTGCCTCGTTCTTGGCCGGCAGCACGATCGAGAGCGCAGTCACATCCGCGGCGTATGTCAGAGGCTGTGTCATGTCGTCCTTGTGTTGTGATTCCCGAACCGAAAGCATACCGGAGTCGGATGTCGACGGCAGGGCGTGATGGTCTACGGGAGGGCGGGCAGGCGCGGAGTCCGGTCGCGACCATCCGCCATGTCCTCGCGGATCTGGGCCGCGAGATACTCGCGTTCCTGCTGATAATAGCCCGTGCGATCAGTGTACCAATGTCGGACTCGGTCGATCGAAAGACGACCACGGGCACGCCCTTCCGGCCAGTCATTTTCCAGCAGGTCCAACGCCTGGCGGTAGTCCCCGTGACTCGCCAGCATGGCCGCCGCGCGCAACGCCACGCCCGGGTCGTCCGTCGCATCCACCAGGCGACGCAAGTTGTCGGACGCTAGTTGCCGCTCGTTCTGTCGCAGGTGCAAGAGCGCGCCCCGCTGCCAGAACAACCGTTCCAGCCGTCCGTCGTCCTCGTCACGCTGGGCCTTGAGGCGACCCATTAGGGTCAGAATCGCCTCGGGCTGGCTCCATTCGCCGCAGGCCCCGTTCATGAGGTAATTCAGCAGGACTTCGGTCTGATGCACCGTTACGGCACCGACGCGCGGGGTCTGCCCGAGGGCGCCCACCACCTGGTCGATTGCTTGTTCCGGCGAACCGGCCAGCGACTCGTCCCGGCAGGCGTACATCACCCGCGTCATGCGCCAGGGCAAGCCGGCGGGGTCGAGCGAGATGGCACGATCGTTCAGGCGCACCGCCTCGGCGACGTTGCCGCTCTCCCACCAGAAATTCGCCAGGTGGTGCTGCGCGCGCGGTGATTCGGGGTTCACCTTGGCCCATTTCAACGCCTGAAGATACGGGCTCGACCAGAGGTCGGCTCGCATAAACGTCATCGCGGCCAGCAACAGCAGCACACCGATCGGGACGGCGATACGAATGTCCTTCGGCACCCGCGCCTGCCTCGCCCACCACAGTGCCATTGGTAGCCCCACCAGCATTGCCGGCAGGTAGCTGCGGTGCTCGAAATAGAGTTCCAGCTGGATAAAACTGGATTCCAGTAGGTGCCCAGCCAGAAAAAAGAGCACGGCCGCGGCCACAAACGGATACCGGCGACGCATCCGGATTGTCCACGCGACAAGCGCAACCCACGCCGCCCAGGCCACGGCCGTGATCCACGGTACAAACAAGCCGGTCGACAATCGGATATCATCGTTGAAAAGCCCACCCGGGTAAGGGCGTGGCAAGACGATATTGAGGACATAATCCCAGAGAATGCGTCCCTGCGTCAGCAGGCGCTCGAAGGGAGTGAAGTCACGATTGCCCGCTTCGCCGGCAAGCAAGGCCGGCACCGAGCGGGCGACATACAGCGCCAGGAACGCAAGCGGCACTCCCAGCACGACCCACCGCAGCCAGCGGAAGCCACGCCCAGGCCGCTCGCCGCGGCGCTGGTCCATGGCGGCCAAGATGGTGATCTCCAGCACCAGCACCAGCGCCGGCAGTAGCGCGCCGTTCTCCTTGGAGAGCACGGCCAACAGGCCAACGCCCCACACCGCTACAATCGCTACCGCCCACGCCCGCCAGTCGGCTTGCGGCGCACTGCGCCGGCGCCACTCGACCCAAAGCCACAGCCCCGCCACGGAAAACAACGCAGCCAGTTGGGCCATTCGCTGGACCACGTAGAGGGTCGTCGAGACCCAGAACGGGTGCAGCAGCCACAATCCCACGGCGACGACCGCCACCCAACCCGCGCGCACCGTTGACTGCCCCGAGGCCAGCAAGAGCGAACGCATCAGGCCGAACAGCAGCACGCCCGTTACCAGGTGGATGAGCACGTTGGTGCGCTTGAACGGCCATAGATCGGCAGGCCAGTGATTCGCGTCGATCAGGAACGACAGGTGAGAAACGGGGCGCCCCGTGGGGCCAGAGAACCCCGACAGCAGGTAGAGCCAGAACGTCTGCCAGTCGTCGACAACCCCGTACATGCCCAGCAGGGCAAGATTGCTGTGATCGTCGAACAGGAATCCACCGCCCAGACCCGGCCAGTAGACGCACCAAGCGGCTGCCAGCAAAAAGAGTACGGCCGTAAGCGGATGGGCCAACCATGACTTCGCGCGCATCAGTCCTGGCCCCCAGCTATCGCTTGGCGCTGCGCCAATTCGGCGCGGAAGCGCTCGATCGCCTTATTTTCCTGCCCGAGGCGGTTGACTGCCTCGAGCCGATCGATGCTTGACGCGGCGCGATCGAGCTCACCGATGGCCAGCTGAAAGGTGATGAGGTTCCGCCACACCGCCGGGTCCTTGGGTTTCCTGGCGACGGCCTCGTAGAGCAGCGGCTCGGCTGCTCGGGCATCACCGGCGATATTCAGCAGGAAGTTCGCGTGCAGGGTCATCAGCAACGCGTTATTCGGATTGGCCTCGCGCGCCGCCTCGATCACCTCGCGGAGCGGCCCGACTGGAATCGGAATATCCCGATTGGCGCGCGCGTCGATCAACGTGTAAAGCGCCGTGCGATCCTGCGCCGACAGTGGCCGTGAGCTCACGTACTCCTTCATGCCCGCCCACCAGGCCGGGTCGATGGGGAGGCCGTGCCGGGCGTGTTCGTAGATCAACCCATGCCATGGGAGCAGCGTGGTGTGGGGTAGCGCCGCCGCCTCACGCCAGGTATCCATGGCGATGCCGAAGGTCGGAGACTCAGGCGGTGCAAGGCGGGTCAATTCCAGCCCTAGGCCATACTGCGCCCGCGGGGAATCGAACTGCCGCGTGGCCTCGATATACGCCTGTTGCACCGGGTCGCCCCATTCGTTAGCGCGCAGGAACGTGAGAAACCCATAAAGGACAATCAGCGCGACCACCGCGAAGCGCCGGACGAAAGCGAGCTCCTTGACCCGCCCATCCAGCAATAGGGCGAACACGGCCAAGAGAATGCCCATCGACCCGAGGTAATTGCGATGCTCGTAGACCAATTCGAGGTTGAGCACCGTGGACACCAGTAGGTGCATAACGAAAAACCACAACACCCCGAATGCAGCGAGCCGGAACCGGTGACGCAGGACCACGGCTCCGATTGCCAGCGCAACCAGCCCCATCGCAGCGGGCAAGGTGGTCCATGGGGTCAGGGGGCCACGGGAGATGGGAAAGGCGTCGTGATAGAGACTCAATGCCCCCGGGTTCGGCACCACAATCCACGCCAGATAATGCCACAACACACGCGCCTCGGTCCACAGTCGCTCAAAGACATCGAAGGGGCGATTGGCCAACTCTGGATTGGCGAAAATGCGTGGTAGCAGCCAGGCCAACCCAATCAGGCCCGGGAGGACCAGCAAGGTGCCGAACAGGCGAACGACCGCGCCACGTGCCGCACTGCCCGGCTTGCCGAAGCCGAAAAAGACCCACTCGATCAGTAGCGCGTAGACGGGAAGCATGACGGCGCTTTCCTTGGAGAGTAAGCCCAGGACGCCACCGACCATCAACCCGCCCCACATCCGACGCAATCCACCCCGCCGACCGCCCGCCAAACGGGTCCGCCCACTCGTGTAGGCCAGCAGTCCGACCAGCATGAACAACGTCGCCAAGCTTTCCATGCGCTGGACGACGTACAAGACGCCCGTGAGATTGATCGGCGCGAGCAACCAGGCCGTTGTAGTTAGCCCGGCGAGGGTGGCCGGAGCGACGACAAATGCATACCTTTTCTCGCAGCGGGACAGTGTGAATAAACGAAAAAGTAACAAAAAAATTAGCAGACCATTGGCAAGATGAATGACCAGGTTGGTCACTTTCATCGCGTATGGGTCTAAGCCGTGCAAGTACCGGTCGACCGATAGGGAAAGCATCGAAATCGGCCTTTTAATGGGCCCGGAATCACCCGCCAAGCTGGCTTGCCATAATTCAGAGATCGACCAGGACTCAATATTTGTGGACGGATTATCGACTAAATTCGGAAAGTCATCGAGAACATAACCGCCACTAAGACCAGGAAGGTATAAGAGGATCAGCATGCCGACGCACGCCAAAAGAAAAACACCGCTACGAGTTTTAGACATTCAAGCAACCATCAAAAAAACACCCCGCCTGGCGGGGTGTTTTTGAACTATAACTGACCGAATAATTATCGGCAGCTAGCCGGGATGTACTTATCGTCAAGCGAGGTTGACTTGCAAGTCCAAGCAATCGAACCACCCTTATCAGTCGCAGAAATCAAAAGGATGTCGTCAGTGATGTTGGCGTTTTCATTACCAGTAGCGAAAGTCGCGCCAACAACACCCGCAGTGCCGCCCTGAGCAACATTCACCTGACTCACATATTCACCTGAAATGCTGGCGGCATCGGACAGGCCGGCCGACGCGTTACTGGCAGGAAATACACCACGTTGGTTGTAGAATTCAGCCACCGCAGTCTTGGCGCCCGAACTCAAGCTCATACCCTCAGATACCTGAGCACGAATCGTGTAATCCTGGTAAGCCGGGATGGCGATCGCCGCCAGAATGCCGATAATCGCGACCACGATCATCAGCTCGATCAGGGTGAAACCCTTCTGAACCTGCTTGTTCATTTGCTTCATCATCATTCGGTTCTCCTTTGGAGAGGTTGATCAACCGGGCCTCCTGGCCCGTGGGCGATAGTAACACTGCAAGGCGCGTGCCAGTAAGGAGCGCCCCTTGACCTCCTGGAAAACCTCTCGGCCCGCGCTGCGACCGTGTCGCTGAGGTGCTTTCTCGCGATCTCCCACCGACGCAGTCCGTCATTAATTGCCGTCTCGCCGCCTAGGATTGCGACGTTTGTCAAAAAAGATGTCGTGATTTCTAGGCTGCCCGGCCTCTCAATTCCTGGGCAGGTTCCGCCGCCGGCGGGTCCGGGTTGAGCCAGACCTCGCCGATCGGCGACCAGGCTCTCGTCTTGCCGCTCCACCGT
>JAGXIF010000033.1 GCA_024635755.1 Halothiobacillus sp. | reverse complement strand
CGATTGGTCGGCGGAAGCATCTTCTTCAGTACCGCTTCCTTCCGTTCCTTTGCATAACGCATCGATCGCTCCTGTGCCCCCTCTCGGATTCCGTTTTAGAATCCTACGCCACTTGGACGACATCTATCCTGACCGAGGGGGTGGGCCGGCAATGACTTACATCGCCGAAGTGCATAATGCGCTTGAGGCCTTCGAGAAACCCGACCGCTAGTCTTACAACGTGTTCGTTGGTGCTAGGCGTGAGCAGCATGATGTCCTGTCCGCACTCGCGAACGAGGGTATGGGCGGTGCGAATGTGCTCTGCGCCCATTGGATTGACTCACCGCCTTTCTCCTGCTCTATGCAGGTAATGCGAAAGATGTGATCGGCCTGGGGGTCCCACATTCACTCGTAGAAAACCCTATCTGGCGAATACCCGGCCCTTGCCGCTGCAGTGGCGGGTGGCCCCGTTGGAGCACAGGCTTTGTTGGTTAATCCAGCTTTGGTTTGATTCGCCGGGGCTGGCCGGGCGGGCCGGCTAGGCACCAATGACTGTGGTCAGGGTGTGGCTTTGGCCGGATTCAAGGGTATAGGCATTGTCCAGGGCATTGGCGGTCTCCACGCAGACCATCTCCGGCCAGGCCTCATCGGACATGTCGGCCAATTCTCTGGCCCCCTCTGCGCCCGGATTCCAGACGACCGTGCTCTGGCTGCCCACCTTGTCGATCATGATGCGCCGGTCGGCATCGTGAAGGATTACGGCCCCGGTGTGATCGAAGAAGACCCGATCGACGGGCGGGGTGACACGTAGCGGCTCGTCCTGCAGGTCGCGCGCACCGGCGCGAACCTTGTCCATGTACCGCAGGCCTTCGAGGCCCTCGATCAACATCCCGCGCGCATCCCGGACGCGGAAGTAGCTGTGCAGGGCCTCCGAGATGTTCCAGTCCGCTTCGCTGCGGTTTTCGGCCGTCAACGAGATGGTCAATCGGGTGTCCAGCGAGACGTTGAGTTCAAGGTGGAAGTCGCCCGCCCAGATGGCTTGCGTCGCGTCACTCGAGTCCAGGCAGAACGTCGCTTCGGCAGTTCCCCCAGACTGGTTGACGGATACCAGCTCCCACTGGGCGTGACGGGCAAAGCCGTGGGCCTTTTTCGCGGGATCATCGGGGTGCGCGCCAAACCAGGGCCAGCACACGGGTATGCCGCCCCTGACCGGTTTGCTGCCGTCATAGACCGCCGTCTCGCTGACCCAGATTGCCTCCTCACCACCGGTGGGCATGTAGCTCAACACCGTCGCGCCCAATGGGGTGATGGTGACGCTTCCGTGCGCGTTGGATAGTTCCAACATGGCCAGTTTGCCGTGCCGGTAGATACGTACGCCCGGTTGCGCGAATCGTTCTTGCAACTGTTTGATCATGGCGGCCTTCCGTTTGCAGGGGGGGACAACATTGATGACGGCACACAATCTGATCGGGTTTCTGTCCGAGACCAGCCCGGGAGAACCCTCTTGCGACGGGTCACCCGGTCAGTCGCCTAGGAATCAGTCGTAGCTGATTTCGATGATTTCCCAGGTCAGGTGGCCACGGTCCTCTCCGGCCGGTAGGCGCACGGCATCGCCCGGTCGTCGCCCCATCAGCTTGCGGGCGACCGGCGAGTCGATGCTGATCCAGCCCTTTTTCGGGTCGATCTCGTCCGGGCCGACCAGTCGCAGGGTGCGTTCGCGCTCCCCGGCGTCGCATTCCATGGCGACGTAGGCGGCGAAATAGACCTTGTCGGTGTCATCCGGCGCCCGCGAGACGATCTTGAGGTGGGGCAGGCGCTTTTGCAGGTAGCGGATGCGCCGGTCGATCTCACGCAGGCGTTTCTTGCCGTAGATGTATTCGGCGTTTTCCGATCGGTCGCCCAGTGCGGCGGCCTCGGAAACCGCCTGGACGGTTTCGCGGCGTTCGACACGCCAGAGTCGGTCGAGCTCGGCCTCGAGCATGCGAAAGCCCGCCGGCGTGATGATCGGTGTGCTCATCGACCGCCGTTTTCAAGGGTCTTCTGGATGGCACTGACCGCGTGGGCCAGGTCGCGCAGGCGGGTGTCCTTGAGCTCGCCCCCGGCAGCGCCCGGATGACCGCCGCCGCCGAAATAGCGCGCCGAGATGTCACCGGCATTCACGCCCGGGTTGGCCCGCAGCGACAAGCGGCCATTGCCGCGTATGCCCATCGCCATGTCGATCTGACCGCGGACTTCCATCATGTCCATGATCACGCCGCGCCAGACGTCGTGCGGCCAGTTGAAGAACACCCCGGTGCGCACGCCCTCGATCTCGAGTACCGGCACGAAGTCCTCGTCGAGCACCGACGCCGACAAGACGTGGTACTTGTCGTTGAGTGGCAAGTTCTCGTCGTTGAACACTCGCTTTTCGATCCGCCCCTTGAGGAAGGTCTTGCGCACATCGAACAGGCTGCGCTCGAAGGTCTCCAGCGCCTCGCCCGACTCATGCGACTTGAAGAAGGCCTCCATGACGTGGAAGCGGTAGGCACGCTTGAGCTCCTTGAGCGGCGGGGCAAGATGGTCGTCCTGCATCACCAGCCCGATCAGGTAAATCGCGCGGCGGAAATCCTCGTGATCACGCAGCCAGCGGTCACCCACATCGATGAACTCGGCCCGGGCCTGCAACAAGGCACGCTGGGACTCTTCGAGCTGATCGGCAATGGCCTCGAAGGCCAGTACGCTCGCGCAGCGATCGGTATCCAGGTAGTACCAGGAAAAGGCCTCGGCGCAATCTGCTCCGGTGGCGTGGTGATCCAGCAGTTGCAGTTCGACCGGCACCTTCATCTTACGGATCCGCTTGTCCAGTGCCTTGGCCTGATCGAGCGTGAGGTTCAGGTCGGTGATCAGCAAACCGGCGGGTTCTCCCGCCTTGGCGATCATGGACAGAATGTTGTCGATCGCCTGGTTGATGTCGCGGTAGTCGGCATTGAAGAAATGGCAGCGCTGGCTGGTCTGGCCAACCATGTACTGCGCGCCATAGCCGTCCAGGTCCGTGTGCGACAGATGATAAAGCCAGCCCTCGGGGCGAATGATGTTCGGTGTGCTCATGGATACTCGCTGAAACCGACCGCGCCATGCGACCGTGAATGAAATTGATGGGAAAGGGTGTTGATTGGACCGGGGAATTCAACTCGGTTCCCAGGGAACCCCCCCAAGGGTTTTCCCTGGCGCCGTGCCGCCGGGGCAGGGAGGCGCAGCCGAATGCGTGATCCTATTGACGCCGCCAGGTGGTGCCGTGTGGGCCATCCTCAAGGGTGACGCCGTTTTCCAGCAGTTCGTCGCGGATGCGATCGGACTCGGCAAAGTTGCCCGAGGCACGCGCTTCGGCCCGCTGGGCGATCATCTGGTTGATGTCGGCATCGTCGAGGGTGTCCTCGCGCTCGCCTTCGGCACTCCAGTGAAGGAAAACGTCCGGATCGAGCTGGCCGATGTTGAGGATGGCCCCCATGGCATTGACCGAGGCGGCATGGGGGGCGGCGGCCTGGTTGTCGTCCTCGCCCACCTTGTGGATGTGATGCAGCTGCTCGTGGATCAGAGCGATGGCCTTGGGGGTGTTGAAGTCATCGTCCATCGCCTCGTGAAAGGCGTCCATCACCTCGGGGATCGGCTCCACGTTGGCGGGCACCTTCTTCAGCGCGCTATACCAGCGCGACAGGCTCGCTTGCGCGGCATCGAGGTTCTGGTCCGAGTAGTTCAGCGGACTGCGGTAATGGCTGGAGAGAATGAACAGTCGCACCACCTCGGGATGATAGCGCTGCGTGACGTCCTCGATGGTGAAGAAGTTGCCCAGCGACTTGGACATCTTCTCGTCATCGATCCGCACGAAGCCATTGTGCATCCAGTAATTGACAAAGTGACAGCCCGTGGCGCACTCGCTCTGGGCGATCTCGTTCTCGTGGTGTGGGAACATCAGGTCCGCGCCGCCGCCATGGATGTCGAAGGTGGTGCCCAGCGCCTCGGTCGACATGGCCGAGCACTCGATGTGCCAGCCGGGCCGGCCCGGGCCGAAGGGGGCATCCCATTGCGGTTCCCCGGGCTTGGCGTGCTTCCACAGCACGAAATCCAACGGGTCGTCCTTGACCTCGTCGACGGCCACGCGGGCCCCGGCGCGCAGGTCCTCCGGGTCGCGCCCGGAGAGCACGCCGTAGCGCTCGAAGGTAGATACGTCGAAGTAGACGTCGCCGTTGTCAGCGCGGTAGGCGTTGCCGCGTTCGAGCAAGGTGTCGATCATCTCGATCATCGTCTCGACCGATTCGGTCGCGCGGGGCTCGGCGCTCGGCGGCAGACAGCCCAGCGCTTCGGCATCGCGGTGCATCAGGTCGATGAAGCGGTTGGTCAGGCTCTCGATCGTCTCGGCGTTTTCGGCCGCGCGCTGGATGATCTTGTCGTCGATGTCCGTGATGTTGCGGATGTAGTCGACGGAAAAGCCCCGCTCCTTGAGATAGCGAACCACCATGTCGAAGACCACCAGCACCCGGGCGTGCCCGATGTGACAGCGATCGTAGACCGTCATCCCGCAAACGTAGATACCGACTTGGCCGGGGCGGATCGGATTGAACTCGCGCTTGGCGCGAGCGGCACTGTCATAGATTGTGAGCATGTTGGCTACGATTCCGGGTCGAAGGTCGTTAGACTGTTCTGCATTGGAAATGACGTGTTTCTCGAAGGCTTGCCGCTTCCGGGAAAGGCGTTAGTTTAACGGCCCCGGCAGACGAGATAAAACGCATGAGTAACATCCAGAGCAAGATCCGCTTTTCCACCCGCCTCGGGGACATCGAGATTGGCCTTTACGACGACAAGGCACCCAAGACGGTCGAGAACATTCTCGCCTATGTCGATGCGGGCCATTTCGAGGGCACGATATTCCACCGCATGATCCCGGGCTTTGTGGTCCAGGGTGGCGGTCTGAGCCCCGATATGGAGCAAAAAGCCACGCGCGCCCCGATCGAGAACGAGGCGAACAACGGTATCAAAAACAAGCGCGGCCGGCTGTCGATGGCGCGGACCCCGGACCCGCATTCGGCGACCAGCCAGTTCTTCATCAACCTGGCGGACAACGCGTTTCTCGACTTCTCCTCGGAAACCCCCCAGGGCTGGGGCTATGCCGTATTCGGCGAGGTGACCAGCGGCATGGACGTGGTCGACAAGATGGCCACGCTGCAGACCGGGTCGCGCAATGGCCACCAGGACGTGCCGGTCGACGACGTGATGATCGACAAGGCAGAGCGTGTCGAGTAACGACGTGTCGGACATAGCGGAAACCCTGATCATCGCCGACCTACACCTCGCCGGCGCCGAGCCGCACACGCTGGCCCTGCTGGATGCGTTTCTCGATCGGGCCGCGCAGGCGCGGGCAGTCTACATCCTCGGCGATCTGTTCGATTACTGGATCGGCGACGACCAGCGGCTCGACCCCGAAATCGCCGCGCGACTGGCGGGTTTCGCCGAGCTGAGCGCGCCGGTGCATTTTCTGCCGGGCAATCGCGATTTCCTGGTGGGAGACAAGCTGCTCGAGCGGCTGGGGGCCGAGGCCCTTGCCGAACAGGCGTGCATCGAGATGGGTGGGCGACGACTGCTGCTACTGCATGGCGACGAGTTGTGCATTGACGACGCGGCCTACCAGGCAATGCGGGCGCAATTGCGGGACCCGAGCTTCATCCGCGATTTTCTCGGTCGCCCGCTGCCCGAGCGCATTGCGATTGCCGAGGATCTGCGCCGCAAGAGCGTCACCGAGTCGTCGAGCAAGGCCGACGACATCATGGACGTCAATCCGGCGGCCGTGCTCGAAATGCTGGAACGCAGCCACACGGACTGCCTGATCCATGGGCACACCCATCGCCCGGCCATTCATCGCTTGCCGGACGGCCGGGCGCGCGTGGTGACCGGGGACTGGGGCGAGACCGGCTGGCTGGTCGCCCTGGATGACGAAGGACTGCGGCTGGAGCGATTCACACCGGCGGAGACAATCGTGATGGACCAACTTGACTGGACGCAGGTGCCAGCAGCCGAGCAGACCGCAGGAGGCGCCGCATGACTTTGCCCATGACACTGACCTGGATGCGGATTGCCGCGATTCCTCTGCTGGTCGGGGTGTTCCTGTTCCTGCCGGTCGAGATCGCCCGTCCGCTGTCGGCCTGGATATTCGGTATTGCCTCGGCGACCGATTTTCTCGACGGCTACCTGGCGCGGCGCTGGAACCAGCAGTCCACCTTTGGCGCCTTCCTCGATCCGGTGGCTGACAAGCTGATCGTGGCCGTGGCACTGGTGCTGCTGGTCTACAGCGACGGTGATCTCGCCGTGGTACTGGCCACGGCGATCATCATCGGCCGTGAGGTGTTCGTCTCAGCCTTGCGCGAATGGATGGCGGGTCAGGGCATCAGCGCCGCGGTCAAGGTCTCACAACTGGGCAAGGCCAAGACGTTGGCGCAGATGTTCGCGATCCTGTTCATGCTCTACTATGTGCCGCTGTTCGGCGTGATCGACGTGCACGTGATCGGCTACTGGCTGCTGATGTTGGCCGCGGTGCTCACCTTCGTTTCCGGGGCCCAGTACGCGAGTGCTGCGGTGATCGCGGTGCGTCGGGCGGAAACATCCGACTCGGGGCGCTGATCCCCGGCATGCGAGGCTTCTTCCGCGCCCTTGGTCGTGCGCTCCACCTCGGGGGATACCTGCTGGCGGGCTTGTGGCGAATGCGTGGTCTGGACCGAAGGCCCGAGGCCGAGCGCCTCGAATTCGTGCGCGCCTGGCTGGCGCGGGCCACGGAAATCCTTGGCGTGGGAGTGACGGTCCATGGCCTTCATCGCCTGAGTGACGACGAGGCACAGGGGACCCTCTGGCTGCCCAACCACGTGAGTTGGCTGGATATCCCCGTGATCGGCGGATTAGTGCCCGGCACCGTGTTCTTGTCCAAGAATGAACTCGCCTCCTGGCCGGTGATCGGTCGCTTGGCGCGGTTGGCCGGCACCCAGTTCATCGAACGGGGACGGGGCAGCGCGGCGGCCGCCGACGCGGTGGCAAGGGGGCTGTCAACAGGGCATCACATGGTGGTATTCGCCGAGGGCACTACCACGGACGGCACCCGCGTGCGTCGTTTCCACGCCCGCCTGCTGGGGCCGGCCGTGGACGCCGGCTGCCCGGTGGTGCCGATCGCATTGCGCTATTTCGATGTCGACGGTCGCCGGACCACCCGGACCGCCTTCATCGGGCAGGAATCGCTGTGGCCCTCCGTGTGGCGCATCTTGTCCAGCCGACATGTCGAGGCGGTCGTCGATATCCTGTCGCCTTTGCATCCGCATCCGGATGAGCAGCGCGGTGAACTGGCCCGGCGTGCCCATCATGCCGTCGCTTCGGTGGTTTCCTGACTCGAGTCGACACGGCCAACCGGGTGGCCCCGATGGCCAACCGCCGACCCACGGGCCGGCGTCTTTCGGGGGCAGTCCCTTAGGCTTTCCGCCTAGCCGCCCATCACCCCTTTCAGCAAGCGTTGCAGGTCGACAGGTGCCCGGGGCAGGGCGAAGGTCGCCTCCGACAGGTCGGCGTCATTGATCGATTCGAGCCGGAAGTCATCAGCGAAGCGCAGGACGGCCAGACCGCGCCGTTCGAGCTCGTGGCTGGCCGCTTCCTGACCGCTCACGCCGGTACTACGTGCCATCGCCTGGGTCATGCCCTGGATCAGTGCCCGCTGCATCTCGCCGACCAGTGGATTCCGGGAGAGCACGGCCTCGTCCATGCGTGCCTGCCCGTTGCTGTCTTCCCAGCTTACCTGGTAGACCTCACCCTCGATGCCGGCCACCACCTCGGTCTGCCCGGTCGTCTCGAATGCGGTGATATGGGTGGGCACGACGGTGTTCGGGCCCAGGCGTTGCACGTCACCGCTTGCCCCGAGGATGGCGGAGAGGGATTCGAGGTTCATGGCCACGGCACGGCCATTCATTTCCACCACCCCGTAGGCCTTTCCATCGATGGCGAGCACGTGGGCGGGTTGGCCATCGGCCTCCAGTCGCGTGTGGTCGCGGTCCTGCCAGTAGAACGTCATCAGGGGGGCATCGGTATTGCCGGTGGCGAAGACGGCCGTGCCATCGGCCATCAGGGGGGAGGCCGGGATCAAGGCGGCAAAGAGGGCGGATCGGACCAATCGTTTCATCGGCTTGCCTGCTGTCATGATGGGGGCGATGCCCGTGATATCTGCCCGTTCGACCGTTTTCATGCCGATTGATTCCATACCCGTCGTCATCATGGGGGCTACGGTTCAGGCCCGCAGCCGGCCGGCGGTTTTCTCCACCCCGACGACGACCACATAGATGAGGCAGGCCGTGGCGATGATGGCCGGTCCCGAGCCAATGTCGAACCAGTAACTCGCCATCAGCCCGGCCAGGCAGAACAGCAGGCTGAACAGGCTGGAGGCCATCATCATGCCGCCGAGGGTCCGAGTATATCGCTGGGCAAGGTAGGGCGGCAGGGTCAGCAGGGCGATCACCAGCAGCAGGCCGACCACCTGAATCATCATCACCACCGTTTCGGCAACAAGAAGCAGCAGCATGAAGTACAGGCCGGTGACCGGGATGCCGCGGGTGCGGGCGAATACCGGGTCGAAGGAGAACGACAGCAGGTCGCGGTAGTAGTAGAGCGCCAGTCCCAGGATGACCACGTCGACCCCGGCCATCAGCCACAGATCCACGCTAGAGACGGTCAGGATGCTGCCGAACAGGTACGTCATTAGCCCGGCCTGATAGCCGGGCGCGAGGTCGACCATGATCAGGCCGAAGGCCATGCCCGCCGCCCAGATCACGCCAATCAGCGTGTCGGTGCGTTCGCGGCGGCGCTGAGTCAGGCCGCCCAAGAGCAGGGCTGCGAGCGCGGTGAATACTCCGGTGACGGGCAGGACCGGCCAGCCGAAAAATATGGCCGTGCCCACGCCGCCGTAGGCCGTATGTGCGATTCCGCCGGTCATAAAGACCAGGCGGTTGACCACCACCAGTGCGCCGACGATTCCCGCGGCGATGCTAACCAGTACCGCGGCGATCAGGGCATGTTGTACGAAGCCCTGTCCGAGTAGATCCATCGGGGTCATTGCTCCGCTCCCCGAGTGCCTGGTTCAACCACCGGCTGCTGGTGGGCCACCTGGGCTGCTTGCCCCATGGGGCAATCCGCTCCGTGTTGGCCGTACATCAGGGCCAGCATTTCCTCGGTGATCGCGGGACCGCGGCCACTGACGAGCACGCGGTTGACGGCAACCACCTGCGAGACCGCCTGGCGGGTGATGCCCAGATCGTGACTGACCATGACCCGTGTCAGGCCGCCACCCAGATCGTCGAGTGTCTCGTGAATGCAGGCGCGCCCGTACGGGTCGATATTGGAGAAAGGCTCGTCGAGCAGCAGCAGTTCCGGCTCGGTGATTAGCGCACGGGCGATCAGCACCCGTTGGCGCTGCCCGCCGGAGAGCACACCGAAGGAACGGTCCGCCAGATCCGATATCCCGGCGCGCGTCAGGGCCTGGCGCGCCGCTTCGCGCTCGTCGGGGTGAAAGCCGGGGCCGTGCCGCCGCCCGTGCGGCAGCCCCATTAGCACCACTTGTTCAACCGTGGCGGGGAAACCCGGTGCCAGATTGCCATGCTGCGGCACGTAACCGATGCGTTCGGGGTGGCGACCGGGCCGATCACCGAACACCCGCACCCGGCCGCTGTCCGGCCGGTACAGGCCCAGGATGAGGTGCAGCAGCGTGGTCTTGCCGCCGCCGTTGGGGCCGACGACCACGGTAAACGCGCCAGACGGGATGTTCAGGCTGATGTGATCGAGTACCGGCTCGCCGTCGAAGCCGAAAACGATGTCATCCAGGGAAATGGCCGGCGTGTTGGTTTCAGTGTTCGACATGGGGCTGCATCATGTGGGCATGCGGGACGGGCGCGCTGTTCGCCGGGTCTTGCCGGTGGTCGCGTCCGAGGGTCTTACGAAGGGTCGCGGCGATCGCTTGCATACCGGCCGTCCAGTCGCGGGCCAACGGGTCCAGGGTCAGGACTTCGCCGTCGATCTCGCGGGCGATGGTGCGTGCCGCACCCTGGGCAAACTGTGGCTCGATGAAGATCACCCGGATGCCGTGGGCCCGGGCGTTGTCGATGTTGCGGGCCAGTTCGCGCGGACCGGGCTCCTTGCCCTCCATCTCGATCGCCATCTGTTCCAAGCCGTAGCTGCGGGCGAAGTAGCCGAAGGCGGGATGGAACACCAGGAAACGACGGGAATCGGCCGGCAGGTCGGCCAGGCTTGCCAGGATCGCCTCGTCGACTGCGTGTATCTGATCCACGAACCGGCGAAAGCCCTGATGGTAGGCCCCTGCATGCTCCGGGTCGGCCTGGATCAAGGCATCACGGATGCTTTCTGCCTGCAGGCGCACCAGGGCAGGTGACAGCCAGACGTGTGGATCGGTGCCATCGCGCTCGTCACCATGCTCTTCCTCGTCGTGGTTGCCGTGACTCACCATGGACTGCCGACGGATGTGGGCAATGGTGTCGACGGTGGTCATCTCGGCGTTGGCTGACTGGAACCGGGGGAGCCAGCCCTGCTCGAACGGCACGCCGATGGCGAAATACAGCCGGGCCTGCGACAGCGCGGCCATCTGCCGCGGCGTGGGTTCGTAGGTTAGCGGTTCGGCATTGGCGGGCACCATGACCTGCACCTCGACATGCTCCCCGCCGATGGCCTCGACGAAATGAGCCTGCGGCGGGATCGACACCACCACCGGCAAGGCGGCGGCTCGACCGGCCAGTGGCAGGATCAAAAGGCAAAGCAAAAAAGCGAAGCGATTGAGCGGCGGCGTCATCGGTGCATTCCCGAATAGTGATTTGACGTTACTTTATAACATCTAGGGCCCCGGGCCGAATGCCCGCACCGTCCCAGGTTTCAGTTGCGACGTAGTCGCAGTTGTGCCAAAAGGCGGCGGCCCATCAGTCGCCGGTTGAGGTTGGTCAGCGTGGTTTGCAGTAGCGCCTCCTGGCGGCGGCTGGTATGTCGGGCATAACGCGTGCACCCCAGCAGGCTGCCGATACGGCGCAGCGCCGGCCCCTCTCGCCGCATTTGCCGCGCCACCCGCTCGAGGAAGACGCGTTCACTCTCCTCGCTGCGTCGCGGCAGACCCATGGCCGCGAGATGGGTCTGCAGGCGCTCCCAGAGGTAATCCGTCTCGCTCCCCGCCGCTCGACGGGCCTCGCACCGGGCAATCCACCACAGCAGCGCCAGCCAGGACAGCCCTGCCAGGCCCAGGGCATAGATCGCCAAGGCGAGTGGCGACAAGGCGGACAGTCCGACCTGTCGCAACAGGTGGAGCTGGACTCGGCCGTCGTAGCCGAGCACGTACTGGTTCCAGCGATTGTCCACGTTTTCCGCCCAGAGTCGCAGGTGGCGCGACCAGTCGCTGGCATCACGCCGGACGGTGCCCGGCAGGGTGAAATCCTCGGCCGTGGACTGGGCCACCCCCGATTCTATCCGTTCGGGGGCGACGGTCGCGGTGGGGTCGACCCGCTGCCAGCCCTGACCCTCAAGCCAGACCTCGCTCCAGGCGTGTGCATCGGACTGGCGAACCACCAGGTAGTCGCCGTTTATCTCGCCACCCTGATAGCCCGTGACCACTCGCGCCGGAACACCGGCTGCCCGCATCAGGCGAGTGAAGGCGTCCGCGTAATCGGCGCAGTAGCCCCGGCGAGTCTCGAACAGGAAGGAGTCAGCACGACCGTCACCCTCCCGCCGACCCGGCGCACGGGTGTAGCTGAAGTCGCGATCCCGGAAATAGGCCAGCGCGGCCTCGATGCGCTCTGCCGGCGGGCGGTCCCGCCAGTCGGCGGCCAGATCGTCGAGCAGGGGGTTTAGCCCGCCGGTCGCCAGATAGCGATTCCGGACAAAGCGGGGCAGGCCGCCCGCATCCAGTCGGTACTCGAGTGCCGATTGCAGGCGATACCGCAGCCGGTCGTCGACCGGACGATTTCGCTGCACCACCAGGTTGCCGTCTACCCGCGTATGCCGGGGCGTCTCCACGGCCGCCGGCAGGCTGGGCAGTCGTGTTCCGCCGTTCGGTTCGAGGGTGACTTCGTAGGCGATCCGGGATTCAATAAGGGTTTCCAGCCTCGGTGTCGCCGCGGGCGGGTCGGCCAGCCAGCTCTCCGGATCGTCGTCGGCGAAACCTCCCATGACGAAGACCCGCCAGTACCGGTCCGGCGGCGGAACCACCTCGCCTGCGAAGCGTACGCGGAAGGCGGGGGTCGGATCGCTGGCGAGTTCGTCGAATTGCCCGGGGCGCATCTGCTCCGACAGCCCCGAGACGGCCTGTCCGCCGGGTTGCTGGGCACCCCATAAGCCACCAGGCGGTCTCGGGAACAGCGCAAACAGGATCAGGGCGAAGGGAAGTCCCATGCCCACCAGTCGGCCGGCCGCCCTCAGCCGTCGACCACTGGGCGCCGCCACGGGCTGGCTGACGCCGAGCCAGGCGCCCACCAGGAGCCAGAACAGGATCGAGACCAGCACGAAAATCCAGATGGTCTGGTCGAACAGCAGCACGCTGATCAAGAGGAAAAAGCTTAGCAGGAGCACGCTGTGTTGGTCGCGCAGACTGCGTGTCTCCAGCAACTTGAGGGCCGCGGCGAGTACCAACAGGGCGACGCCGGCATCTCGCCCCCACAGGGCATGAAAATGCAGCAACACCAGAAAACCGCTGCCTGCAGCGAGCAGGGCCAGTATCCAACGGCCGGGCAATGGCCAGCCGCGTACCTCATGCAGGCGCCGCCAGGCGAGTGCCCCGACCACCAGGGGCAGAACGGTGATCGGCAGGTGTGGCAGCAACAGCCCCACCGCCCCGACGAGCGCCAGCCAGAGCAGTGGATCAAGACGCGCGGCGGCGCTCATGGCCCGTACTCCACGGTCCAGTCGACGCGGTCGAATCCGTCGGGATCCAGCGGCCGACCGAATCGGGCCAGTCGCTGCAGGGCGCGACGGCGTGCCTGGCGTTGGCCACTGCCGGCGCGGGCCTCGATCAACGGCTCACCCGGCAAAGTCAGTTGCCAGGGCCGATCGTGGGCGACGTGCTCGAGCAGCAACGCGGTGATCGCCGAAAGGCGCTGCTCGCGCGTGCCCCGAAAGTCGTCGTAGTCGATGACCGCTGGGCGGACGGTGGTCGATACGCCCTCGGGCGTGCGAGAGACCAGCTTGCCGGTCTTGGCGAAATGGCGAAACACGATGTGCCGGAACGGATCGCCCGGTTGATAGGCGCGCAGGCGGGTCGGGTCGCCCTCGTATTGAATGGATCCGTCGCTGTCCGATTGCCTCGTCTCGTGGGGCCGGTGCCGGCCTTCGACGGGCGCGGGATGAACCCATTGCCCGCCTGGCAGGGAGACCCGTTGCCGGATGGTCCACAGGCCCAGGGGGTAGTGGGTGGAGAGCAGGATGTCCGGTAGGGGCAGATATCCCCGGGGTGCCGGCGCCAGTGAGCAAGCAATGCGGGTGGTTTGGCCGGGGTTGAGCACAACGGGGGTGGTCTCGAGCTCCCTGCCGAAGGAACGGCTGGAGGGGCTGTCGAGACAGGTCATGTCCACGGCCGGCAGGTCGAGCCGATTCTCGAGGTCGACCCGCAGTTCGCCTGTCTCGAACGCCGGGCGCATGGGCGTTTGGGCGCCGATCACCCGCAGGTGCTTGAGCAAGCGCCAGCCCTGCCAGGCACTGTTGACCATCAAGGCGATGACCATAAAGGCAAGCAGGAAAATCAGGTTGTTGCCGTAGTTGATCGCGGCGAGAAGCATGGCGACGGTGATCGCCAGCAGGCCCAGGCCGAATCGCCGGGGGCGGATGGTCATGGACGGCGCCGGGTTCGCCACGATGCTAGGGAGCGGCTACCCGACTGAGAAGCAGCTCGGCGGCATCCCGTCCGTCGTGATCGTCCATGCCGACCCGGTGGTTCACCAGGGCGGGAAGAACCGCCTGGACGTCATCGGGCAGGACGTGATCGCGCTGGTCGATCAATGCCCATGCACGGGCCAGCGAGATCAGCATCAGCCCGGCGCGGGGCGACAGACCGACGCTGAATTCGGGCGCCTCCCGACTGGCCGCCAGCAGCGATTGGACATAGGCGCCGATGCCATCGGCCACATGGACGCGTCGTGCCTGTTCCTGTAGCTGCATCAGCCCGGCGGAGTCGACCACGGGCTCGATTTCACCCAGGTGGGAGCGTCCACCGCCGTCCAGCAACATGCGACGCTCGGTCTGCGCATCCGGATACCCCAGCCGGATCACTATGGCGAACCGATCCAGCTGCGATTCGGGCAAGGGGTAGGTGCCCGCTTGCTCCAGGGGGTTCTGGGTGGCGATGACGAAGAACACGCCCGGCAAGGGATAACGCTTGCCGTCGATGCTGACCTGGCGCTCCTCCATGGCCTCAAGCAACGCACTCTGGACCTTGGGCGGGGCACGGTTTATCTCGTCGGCGAGCAGCATCTGGGTGAAGACGGGGCCCGGAATGAAGCGGAAACCGGCTGGCGACTCCGTTCCGGGTTGACTGCCGCCGCCCGGATTGTAGATCGAGCTGCCGACCACGTCGGCGGGCAACATGTCGGCCGTGAACTGCAGGCGCTTGAA
Source organism: Halothiobacillus sp. (assembly GCA_024635755.1). GTDB lineage: Bacteria > Pseudomonadota > Gammaproteobacteria > Halothiobacillales > Halothiobacillaceae > Guyparkeria. The sequence goes on along the minus strand of JAGXIF010000033.1, from coordinate 181,712 downwards.
GCTCAGTCCCAGCACATTGGCCAGCGTGTGGGCCAGCGTGGTCTTGCCCAGTCCGGGCAGGTCCTCAATCAGCAGGTGGCCACCGGCGAGGATGCAGGTCAGTGCCTTGCGGATGGCGGCGTGCTGACCAACCACCACCTTGGCGGTGGCATTGATGATCCGCTGACAGGAGCGGGCATCCACTGCGGTCATGGGTGTTCCCTCAACTCAACTTGGCGCGGTAGGCTCGCTGGTAGGCATCGATCAGCGCCGCATGCCGAGGCTCGTTGCGAAAGCCCGGCTCCAGCGCGGTGAATGGACGGTAGGCCCACTTGCCCGCCAGCAGGGCCTGGGCCTCGTCCAGGCGGTCGGCCGGGAAGAGTGCCCGGAGCGATTGGCGCAGGGCATCGGCCTGCAGACCGGTTTCCTGCTCGAGTTGCCAGAGTACCTGGGTGGCACGGTAGCGCTGTTGGCGCTCGACGGGCAGTGGCGGGACGCTCGCCAGCCAATCGATATCCATGCCGATCTCGTCGGCATCGCGGGGTGCGACCGTATCGGCGTGCAGACGGGCGAGGCACTCGATCTCGCCGATCCGCGCCCCGGACCAGACCGATTCAGGGCCGGCGCACAGACCGATCACGTCACTGATCGGCATCAGCGGGTCCAGGGCGAGATCGCTGATGGCCTCGGCCAATGTGGCGCTTTCGGTGGGGTCGAGCTGCTCGAGTCGCTGGAAGAATGGCAGCAGCCCGAGGGCCTGGTTGTTGTTACGCTCGATCAATTCCTCGACCGGGTAGATCTCGGACACCCCCGGTACCAGGATCCGACAGGCCGGCAAGCCCAGATGGGTGAAGTCGGCGATATAGACGTCGTGACCCAGGTCGTGGAGGTTGGCGACCAGCGCCTGCTCGTATTCGAGGTTGCGTTCCTCGGGGCTCTTGGCCGCCACGTCCTGCGCGTCCATGCCCCAAGGCGTGAACGGGAAGTCGGGCTCGTCGCGGAGCATCGCCCAAGGGAGGATGCCGGAGGAGTCGATGAAGTGCAGTTCGATGTTGTCCGGATCGGCGGCTAATTCCATGTCAGTGGTCGGCGCCGGGAAGGCGTGCAGGTCGTCGAGATCGCGGCCTTGTACGAGTTCGGTCAGGGTGCGTTCCAGCGCCACGTCAAAGCGCGGATGCGCGCCGAAGGAGGCAAACACGCCGCCGCTTTGCGGGTCGTAGAGCAGCACGCAGATCACCGGGAACCGGCCACCCAGCGAGGCATCGAATGCCCGCGCGGCAAAGCCTTCGCGGTTGAGCGCCGCCAACGCGGCTTCGCTCGCCGGGAAGCGGGCCATCACCTCGTCCGGGATCTCGGGTAGGGCGATCGCCTCGGTGATCACCTGCTCCTTGACCGAGCGCTCGAACACCTCGCTCAGGCCCTGGGTGTGGGTCTCGGCGAGCGTGTTGCCCGCCGACAGGCCGTTGGAGACGTAGAGATTGCCGACCACGTTGACCGGGAAGTAGATGGTCTGTCGGTCTCGTTGGCGAACGAAGGGCAGGGCACAGATCTTCTCCGGGACACCGCTGTTGAGGTCTGACCACTGGTCGGCCGTCTCGATGGCCGATCCACCGTAGAAGGACCACAGCTTGTCGTCGAGCAGGCCCTCCGGGCGCGCGCCGGGCGTTTCGAGCCTGAACCAGCGTTCGGCCGGATCGTGCAGGCTTTCCCCGTCGAGACTGGCCAGATCATGGTGCCAATGGAAATCGGCGAAGAAGTACTGCGATGCCAGGCGTTCGACGAACTCGCCTAAGGCCGAGGCCAGGGCGGCTTCACGGGTTGCGCCCTTGCCGTTTGTAAACAGTGCCGGGCAGCCGCGATCCTTGATGTGCACCGACCAGCAGTGGGGCAGCGGATTGCGCCAGCCACTGGCCTCGATGTCGAAGCCAAGCTCGGTCAGGCGGATCTGGACACGGTCGATGGTCTGCTCGAGGGGAGCGACCTTGCCGGGAATAAGGGTTTCAGTCATTTATGGGTACTTTTTGAGAACGATTCGATAAAAAATAAGGCTGGTTGTTGGTGTCAGAAGATCACGAGTAGGCTGACCCGTCGCAGTTCGGAGGCGAGTACGGTGTAGGTGCGGAGGGCGGCCGCGGTGTCCATGTACTCGATGCCCACGCCTTGGCGCATCAATGCGGCAGAGACCGCCGGCGGCCCCATGCGGGTGCGCGCACCGGTGCCGACGAGGACCACCTCGGGGTCGTCCCGAAGCAAGAGGGACTCGCCGTGTTCCTCGAGATCGAGCAGGTCGGCTAGATCCGGCTCGGTTTCGAGTCGGTCCGGCGTGAGCAGAAACGTCTGCTCGAGCCGCTGGTCGTTGACGTCGACGTGGGAGTCGGAAAAGCTGCGGATCACGAACGCGCGGCCGCGGTCGTCTTCGGTCAAGCGCATGGTGAAAAACCTCGCCCTGGATTTTGGGCTCTGGATATTGGCTCTGGGCGTTTTCTACAAGGTAGCAATGGTACCGCGTCTCGCCGTTAAATCGCCTGTTTCCTCGCGACCGTTGGCGACCGGCTCGGTGGTACCACGATCGACTCATTGAAACGAACGGGGGTTCAATCGGCGCGCGCACAAAGCCCGAGATCCTAATAACCCACCGGTCGATTCCCCTCACTCATCCCTTGGAGACGCCGGCTCAATCGCCGCCGCAGGTTGCCACTGCGCCGAGTGGTGCTTTCCACGGCACTCGTCAGCACCGCGCGGGCCTGGCGTCGATCGTCCGGGCTATCTCTGCTCGGCGAAACCAGGGTGAAACGGCGGCGGGCGCGGGTGATCGCGGTGTAAAGCAGTTCCCGGGTCAGGATGGGATTAGGGCGCTGGGGCATGACTAGCAGCACGTGGGTGAACTCCGAGCCCTGCGACTTGTGCACCGTCAGCGCGTAGCCGGTTTCGGCCTCGGCCAGCCGGGCCGGGCTGATCCACTGAAACCGCGCTGTGCCCGGTTCGACGGATGGGCTCGGGAAAACCACGCGCAGGGAAGTCTGGCCGTTCGCCTGGCGCATGGGCACGGTCAGGCCCATGTCGCCATTGGCAAGATCCAGTTGGGGCTCGTTACGGGTGATTATGACCGGGCGACCCGGATACCAGCCGCCTTGCTCGGCCACTGCGGGCGGGATCAGCCCCGCCTCACTCAACCAGGCCTCGATTTGCGTATTGAGTCCCTGCACGCCCTGGCTGCCGCGGCGCAGCGCACTGAGGACCTGAAAGCCGTTGTGTGCAGCGAAGACTTCGGTGAGGTGCTGTTCATCCTGTTCGTTCGCCGGGTCGAAGCCATCGCTATCCACAAGCGGCTCGAGCGACGGCCGTATGCCCTCGATCACCATTGCCGCTAGGGCCGACTGCGTTCGAGGGACTCCGACGGACGTGCTCAGCCAAGCGACATCCCGCTCGCCGCGTTGCCCTGTGGGGGTGCCGAGCTCGGCTTCAGCGGCCTCGATGTGTCCCGTGTTGATGGCGCGGGCGAGTCGCCCGATGGCGCTGTCGTGCCCGAAGCGATGCGAGTAGCGCAGCATGGCGATGCGAGCGTTGACCGGATCGGGCAGTCGATCCACCCCTTGGTAGGCAACGGCTTCACCGGTTGCCGCCTCCAGAAAGGCCTGTACTTCGGCGGCGTAGCCACCGTTGTCGGCCTCGCGGCACAGCTCCCCCAGTACCGCGCCTGCCTCGACCGAGGCAAGCTGGTCCTTGTCGCCCAGGACCACCAGTCGGCAATCAACCGGCAGGGCGTCCACCAGTTGGGCCATCAATTCGAGACCGACCATCGAGGCCTCGTCGATCACCACGATATCCAGGTCCAACGGGTTGTCGCGATGATATCGAGGGCGTTCGGCCAGCGGCCGTGTGCCGATCAGGCGATGGATGGTCTGCACCTCGGTGGGCAGTTGCTGGCTGACTGCCTTCCAGTGATCCTCGGCAAAGCCGTCGGCGGTAATCTCGCCGATCTCGCGCACCTTGTCGCCGATGGATTCGGCCAGTCGTGCCGCGGCCTTGCCGGTGGGGGCGCACAGGGCGATGCGCGGCGATCGGCCAGCGGCTGCGCCCTCATCCAGCGAAATCAGCGCGGCCAGCAGGCGCACCACGGTGGTGGTCTTGCCGGTGCCGGGCCCGCCGGTGATGATGGAGAATGGTTGATACGCGGCTAGGGCGCAGGCGACCTTCTGCCAGTCGGTTTCCGGGGTGGTCGTCTTCCGAGCCTCACCAGGATAGAGGGCATCGAGAACGCGACGGAGGGCCGTGACATCGGGACATTCCGACTCATTCGAGGAACGCGCGGCCAGCCCAGCGGCCACCCGGCCTTCGACCTGCCAGTAGCGGCGCAGGTACAACTGCGGTCGCTCGCCGTCTACCAATAGCAGGGGCCGGCCGTCGGCAATACCCGTGTCCTCGTCCCATGTCGTCGTGCGCACCGCCGGGTGACCCAGAAGGCTGGCCTTCCAAGCACTCGGGGCGACCCCGGCGAGCACGCGGGCAGGGGTGTCGGCCTCGCTCGCCTGCGGGCCGAAGGGATCGGCCGGCGGCATACGCAGGGTAAAATCGGGATTGCCCAGCACCTCGCCCAGGTCCAGGCAGACGTGTCCGCCGCCGGCCTGGTGACTGGCGAATACCGCAGCGAGCACGGCCAGCGGTTCGCCATCGGGTTCCTGAGTCGCGATGAAGTCGGCGACGGCCCGGTCGATGGGTCGCAGCCAGCTGGCGGTGACCCAGGCGTCGAGCAGCGCCCCGAGGGCACGAGGATAGTCGAGGGCGGGATGGTGATTCATGCTACCTCCTGCCGCTGACCGGAAAAGAGGGCATCCAGTGCCTCGATCAGCCCACGATCGGGTCGGCAGGTATATACCCCGTGGTTGTCGGGTCGATCGTCATCGGCCGGCCATATGCCGCGGAGGAAGACGTAGGCCGCGCCGCCCATGTGCCGGTCGTAGTCGTAGTCCGGCAGGCGGTCGCGCAGATGGCGATGCAGGGCGACCAGGTAGAGCACGAACTGCAAGTCATAGCGCGAATCGAGCATGGCGCGTTCCAGGGCCTCGGGGGCGTAGGCCGACTCGTCCGGCCCCAGCCAGTTGGATTTCCAGTCGAGCAGGTAGTAGCGGCCGTCGTGTGCGATGGTCAGATCGATGAAGCCCTTGAGCATGCCGTTGAGGGTGCGTTCCTCAAGCTCCGGGCGAGGTAGGTTTGGGGCAACGAATTGGCGCACCAGCCGGTCGATGCGCCCGGTCTCCGTCTGGTCGAGGGTCAGCCAGAACTCCATTTCCGCCTGAGCGACGGAAAGCCCCGCCAGCGCCATGGGCGTGCCGGCGGCCGGCAGTTGCCAGCGCGTCGCCAGCAGCGCATCGAACTGTTGGGCGAGTTGCTCCTGTTGATCCTCGCTGAGGTCCCGCAGACCGGGATGGTGGCTTTGGGCGAGCAGACGACGTACCCGCTCGGACTGGCCGGCATAATGGGCAAAGCCGGCGTTGGCCATGGCCTCGATAATGTCGTGGAAGAGGTTGCCGATGCCCGCGCCGCGCGGTAAGGCGTGCACGCCGACCGGGGTGACCGGCTCGGCGGGTTCCGGCATGGGAGGGGACCGCTCCAGCGTCTCGGTTTCCAGCCGCAGTTCGTCGCGCGCAGCCTCCGGGGCGGGCAGGGGCGTACCGTGCCCGACCGAGGCGGCGATCGCCGAGAAGCTGGCGATCGCCCATGGCGTGAAGGCGCCGAAATGGGGGCTGCGCGCCTCGGTGAGCGGTGGTTCCGGTGGGGGAATGAACCGGTGAACGGCAGGGTCACGCGGGTCGGGCACGGTCTCGATCTGCACGGCCGGGCTTTCGCCCCACTGGGCGAGGTGCGTCATGTACGCGTCTCGTGCACAGGTCTCGCCCGATTCGAAGCCGAGAAACTGACCGAAGGCGGTCTTGCCGGGATTGAACGCCTTCACATTGCCGACCTTTGCCGGCCCTGCCCCGAGGTAGCAGGCGAACTCCGCCCGCGTGAGCCCGACGTAAAGCAGTCGGATGTATTCCGCGGTCGATTCGCGCTCCGCGCGTGCGGTGGCCGCCTTGTCGGGGTTCATGTCCCAGATGTTTTCCTCGTGGCGGTGCCGACGGGTGGGCTTGCCCGCTTTTTTCCCATCCGCGCCGAGGATGGCGATAAACGGCAGAAAGACCACCGGGTACTGCAGGCCCTTGGCGCCGTGGATGGTGACGATGCGAACCATCTCGCTGTCCTGTTCCAGGCGGATCTCCTGCTGATCGCGGCCTTCGGTCATGGTCAGATGCAGGTGGTGAATCAGTGCCGTCTCACCGTCGACGTCGTTGTCACGCGCCTGCAGCCATTCGGCCAGGTGCAGCAGATTGGTCAGTCGGCGTTCGCCACGGCGGTTGATGCGCTCCTCTTCCGCGAGCAGCCGCGCGGGCACGGAGAAATGGTGCAGCAGATGCATCAGCGCGGCGAGTACACCCTGAGTGCGCCAGGCGTGATGCCAGTCATGGAAGTGGGTGCATATCTGGTCGAACACGACCTCGTCGCGCAGCCATGCCTCCAGCTCTTCGAGACTCAGCGCCATGCTGGCGGTGGCCATGGCCTGCCGGATGCGATCCGAGCGATCGGGTGCGGCCAGCGCCTCCAGCCAGATCAGCATGTCGGCCGCCTCCGTGGCGTCGAACAGCGAAGACCGCTCGGAGAGGAATACCGCGGGCACGCCGAAATCGGCCAGCGCCCTACGCATCAATTGCCCCTCGTCCTGTTTTCGCACCAGCACGGCGATATCGCGCGGGAGCAGTGCGCGGGACGCATCGTCGCCCTCGAACCGACAGCTTCCGTCCTGTCCGGCATTGAGAAGGGCGGCGATTTCGCCTGCCGTGCGTACCGCCATTTCGTCGCGGAAGATGCCGGCATTCCACTCTTCCTCTGTCGGCGTGGTCCAGGCGGTCAGGGCCGGGATTTCCTCGCCGTTCGGTCCGATCAGCCGGCTCTTGCGTCCTTGCGCCTCGACCGGGTGAAACGGCAGGGGGGCGTCTTCGTCGTCCTGCTCGTCGCGGGGAAAGCGGAACGCGCCGTCGGGGTGTTGGTCGGCCCGCTCGAACAGGCGGTTGACCGCCTCGACCATCGCCCGGGTCGAGCGGAAGTTGCGCGGCAGGGTGGCATGCCGACCCGCAGTGGCCTGACGGGCGGTCAGGTAGCTGTGGATGTCCGCGCCGCGGAAACTGTAGATCGCCTGTTTGGGGTCACCGATCAGAATGATGGCCGTATCGTCCGCCTCGTGGTGACCTAACGGATAGATGGCCGAGAAGATAGCGTATTGGAGGGGATCGGTGTCTTGGAACTCGTCGATCAGCGCGACCGGGTACTGTTTTCGGATCGCCCGGACCATGCCGGAGGCGTTGGGATTGGCCTCGGGGTCGACCGCGTCATGCATCTGGATCAGCATGTCCTCGAAGCCCATCGAGCGTCGCTTGGCGAGCAAGGCGGTGACCCGCTCACGGATCCAGAGCGCGGCAAATGCCCGCAGTGTCGGCTCGACCTCCTTGGTCTGTTTCTCCACGGCCTCGACCCGGTCCTGCCATTCGCGGATGGCATCCAGCGCGGGGTGGGATGGCGCCTGTGTGCCCTTGTTGGTGTTCGGGTAGGCCAGTTTCCGGCGCGTGTTCGCCTCCAGATCCGTGTGGCCGGCCGACCACGCATCAATGGTGGCGAGCCAGGCGGCAAATTCGTCTTCCTGCTTGACCTCCGGATGGGTCGATTTGCTCAGACCATTGCGGACCGCGTGCCAGAGCGCATGCATGCTTGCCGCATCGGCCTGCCAGAAACGGCGAGCGGTTTGCTCGGCCTGGTCGATCTGGGCCTGTTCCGCCGCCAGTCGCTCCAGCAAGACCGCCGGGGTGGGCAGTTCGCCGGACGAACGTGCGGTGACCCCGTCGACCGTCACCGGGCTGGCATCGCGCTTGATCAGATCGCGGATCTGCTCCTTGAGCTTCGCCGGCGGGGGCACCATCCGCGCGAACAGGTCGGCCATCGCCTCGTCGCGCTGTGCGAGGGGATAGCCGTGACTGCGCCAGAAATCCCGCACCGCCTCGGAGACAAGTGGGTCGAGGTCCTTGACCAATTCCTGCTCGAACAACGCCCGGCTGTGAAAGGCGTGTTCGCGCAGCATGCGCTGGCAGAAACTGTGAATGGTGAAGATGGCCGCTTCGTCCATCCATTCGGCGGCCCGTTGCAGCAGGAATGCCACGCGGGCCCGGGCTGTCTGCTCGTATTCATCGAAAAGCGCTTGTAACGGCGAATCGACCGCGTCGGGATCGATGCTGCCCGAGAACAGCCAGGCCGCTTGTTGCAGTCGTGAGCGGATACGATCGCGCAACTCGGCCACCGCCGCCTCCGTGAAGGTACTCACCAGGATTTCCGGCGGCGTCAGCGGCGTCGCCTCGCGCTGATCTGGCCCGCGATGTCCCAGCACTAGGCGCAGGTACAGCAGCGAGATGGTGAAGGTCTTGCCCGTGCCGGCACTGGCCTCGATCAGGCGGCTGGACTCGAGCGGGAAGGTGATGGGGTCGAGTAGGCTCATGCACGTTGCCCCTTGTCGGGTTGTTCGCGGTGCCTGCCGCGGATCGCCTGGGCAAGGGGGCGATAGATCTCGGCGGCCGTGTCATGGAACGCGTCGGCTTGCGACAGCGCCTGGAAATCGGGCCAAAGACGAACCAGGTCCGGCTCGTATTGCGCTGCGCTCTCGAAGGCTCGTCGTGCCGCCTTGGTCCGTTCCTGCTCGTCGTCCTTCAGCACCCACGCGATCTGCGATCGCGGCTCGGCGGGTACCGGCTCGGTGGTGGCGCGGTGCCAGTGATCGACCAGTTGTTCCAGCATCCGGCGGGCCTCGGTTACATCGAGTGGTTCCATCACGGTCGGTCGTTCGGTCAGGTCCTCGCTCTTGGCATCCGATTCGCTGACGAGGTAGGTGGTAACCGGTGTGCCCCCCAGTTGCGCGGCGAGGTGATGGGGCCACTCGCCGACAAGGCGATGCCACTTGAGATCCTTGCCCTTGTGCAGTGCGCCGGGGATCAGGCGCAGCCGGACAGCCCCTTCCGGACCCGTGCGGATATCGGCGATCTCGCCAGCGAGATCCCGACCTTCGCCCAGACGCTCGCCCGGGTGGAAGGGTGCAACCGTGTCGGGATGGCGGGCCTGGAAGGCCGCCCAGGTGCGCAGTTGTTTTTCCAATGCCTCGCCGTGCTGGTGGCGCAGTGTCTCGTCGAAGGGGTGAACGGGCAGTTCGCCGGCACCCGCGATACGGGCGAAGGCGGCGTCGATGGCAGCGGGCAGACGGGCCTCGAGGATTTCCGGGTCGGTCACGTCCCCGGGTTCATCGGGTTCGCGATTGAGCCGCTCAAGGACCTGGTCGAGCAGTCGTGCACTGAGTTGATAGCTGTCCAGCGCGCTAAGATCGAAGGGTTCGTCGTCCTCGGGCACGGCGGTCTCTCGCCGCGCCGGGACGCCGAGGTGATTGCCCAGCCAGACGCGCCAGGGTTTCTTCAGCAAGAGGCCAAGGTCGGACAGCGAGGGCGGGCGGCCCGTCTCCTCAACAGTCGAGACGGAGGTCGTCTGCTCGTTTTGCCCGGTATGGTGGCCCGGATGATGGCCCGGATGATGGCCTGGGGTGCCTGCATCGAGGCCCTCGCCGCGGTGGACGCGATGCCATTCCGTGGCGTAGCTGTAGAGATCCGGGCGTTCGTCGGAGAAATATTGCCGGGAGAATGGTTGCAGGGGGTGTTCGGTGGTCAGGCAGTCGGAAACCGTTGTCTCGCCGCCGCTCTGCCAGCCGCGGTCGATGTGGTCACGCAGTTGATTGACCAGCACCGAGGCCGGGCGCTCGTGGTTGTCGCGGATATCGCGGCCGATCCAACTGATCCAGAGCCGATCACGCGCCGAGAGTAGGGCCTCGAGGAACAGATAGCGATCGTCCTCGCGGCGGGAACGGTCGCCCGGGCGATAGCGCCCGGCCATCAGGTCAAAGTCGGCCGGCGGCTGGCGACGGGGATAGGCCTTGTCGTCCATACCCAGTAGATAGACCTGGCGAAACGGGATGGCCCGCATGGGCATGAGGGTGGCGAAGTTGACCGCGCCGACGAGAAAACGCTGGCTCAGACGGTGCTCGTCGAGCCGGTCGAGCCAGGCGCTGCGGGCGGTTTCCAGTGTCACCGGCGTGTCGAAGGCGGCCGAGGCGCAGTCGTCCAGCCAGCCATTGAGGGCCGAATCGAGCCGGTCGCGCAGGGAGACCGCCGATTCGCGTTCGGCCAGCGGGTTGCGAGAGGCCCCGGCTCGCGCCTCGGCGGAACCCTCCTCGGAGGGCGGGATGTCCTCCGGGGCGAAAAAGGCCTCCACCAGTCCGGTCAGGCACTCGCGCCACTCCTTCGGGCTGCGCGTCTGCGCCAGGGTCTCGCGCCAGTATTTCAATGATTGAAGCAATGCGTGCAGCGGGCCGAGGCTCTCGGCGCTCATGCCGTCGAGGCCGCCGACCGGCACGATGCCTCGCCAGTCGTCGTCCGCTCCGGCTAGATAGGCATAGAGCAGCCGGTCGAGGCCGAAGGCCCAGGCGTTCTGCTCGATCCCGGCCGGCAGGCCGAACTGCTCGCGGTGTTCGGCGTCGAACCCCCAGCGGATACCGGCTGTTTCGATCCAGTGACGCAACAGGGTGACATCCTCGGCGGCCATGCCGAATCGCGCTCGCAGTGCGGCGACCTCCAGCAGATCCAGCACCTCGCTGGCCGCCAGCCGGGAGTCGGGCAGCGCCAGCAGCCAGTCGAGCGCGCGCATCATCGGGTGGACCTCGCGCTCGGGGCGGTCGGAGATGGCGTAGGGGAGATGGCGGGGGTCGTCGCGGTCGATCCGGCCGAATGCCGCGCTGATGGCCGCGGCGTACTCGGCCATGTCCGGCACCATCACGATGATGTCGCGCGGTTGTAGCGTGGGGTCCCGATCGAAGGCATCGAGCAACTGGTCCTGCAGGATCTCGACCTCGCGCAGGGCGCTGTGGGTCACGGTGAAAGCGACCGAACGGTCCCCGGTCGGCAGGCGGCGTTGCTCGGCCTCGATCTCGTGCATGGGTGTGAGATCGAGCAGGTCCGCCTGGATCTGACCCAGCAGGTGCTGATCCATAGGTGGGTCGAACAGGTCGATGTTCAGGGCCGGCTTGCCGCGTGCCCGGGCGGGGGCCTCGTCGAACTCGTCGACCAGCCGGACCAGGTCGCGTCCCTGCTTGCCCCAGGAGGCGAGCAGGGGGTGGGCATGCTGGTGCAGGCTGTGTTCGTCGAGCGTGGTGTCGACTTTGCGTTCACTGATGCGCTTGTATTGCTTTCTGAAGAGGTCCCGGTCCTCGACGATGTCACCCCAGTAGTGCTGACAGGGGTTCTGCAGGCAGAAGATCACCTGCACCCAGTGCGAGACCGCGCCCAGCACCTCGAGTACCTGCGGGGGCAGGGCGGACACGCCGAAGACCACGATGCGCCGCGGCAGGCCGGCCGGTCGTTCCTCCAACGCACCGGCCCGTTGCAGAAAGGCGCGATGAACCAGGGCCCTACCCGCATAACCCACGCCGTCCGGTGAGCCTTCCGTTTCCAGATCCTCCGTCCGGGGCGGATGCACGACGAGATCCTCGAGCACCGCCTGCCACAGGGCCGGTTGCCAGGCGGCATCCGACGGCACGGTCTCATTGTCCCGGCCCAGGGCATCGGCCAGACGAGCCCCCCCCTCGGCCCAGCTTGCCAGCCAGTCGGCGCGGTAGACCTGGTACTGGTCGAACTGGTCGGCCAGCCGGGCGGCAAGCTGGTAGGCGCGGTGCTCGTCGCCGTCGATGTAGTGGGTCAACGGGGCGAAGACGGAAGTCCTCTGTGCCTGGGTACGGATGATGCGCAGCAACCGCCAGGTCAGTCGGGACTTGTCCAGGGGGGCGTCGGCGGGGACGGCATTGCGGCCCATGACCGCGCGATAGACCTGCCATTGCAGGCGTGCCGGCAGCAGCAGGTCCATGGCCGTGGCCACCCCGAGCCCGCCATCATCGCGCGAACGGCCCAGAGCCAGGCGCAGCCACTGGGCCATGCCGTTGCTCTGCACCAGGACGGTCTCGTCCTCGAGGGGCGCGAGCGGGGCGCGTGCAAGCCATTCGACCAGCAGGTCGCGTAGGCCTTCGAGGCGGTTGCCTTGGAGGACGATAAAGCCGGGCTGGATGGATTGTTGGTCGGTTGGGTTCAAGACGTCCTGTCAGCCGTGTCGATGGGGCGAGGCGAGCAAATCCGCGGGGGCGCTCAGTGTATTGGATCGCATGCTGCAGGAACAACGCGACGGGTGGTGTCGCGTTTAGGTGACACGTTGGGTCATGAATTGGTCAGAAATTGTTCATCAGCGGTGAACAGGACTATATTCAAGTGAAGTCCTGCAAGGTCTGCCCCGCAACGGGGTCCGCAATGACGCATATGGGTTTGGGACCAGGGAGTGGCGTATGACGCCGGAGAGTGGTCTTTTCCGCACTTTGCCAATGTTGTTCTACAACGGGGCCGATGCCGTGGCCGAGGTCGCGGGTATCGTCGAACCGTTCTTCTGGGAACTGGTCGGCGCCGATCATCGCGACCGACTGGAAGGCCGGCTGCGGCGTACTCCGGCCCGTGTGGTGCTGATCGACCTGCGTGGGGCGATGCAGTCGGTGATGAGCTGGCTACCGTAATTTGCCCGGAAACACGCCTGTCTGCAATTGGTGGCGATCATCGAAAAGGGCATGGAAGAAAATCCGGGCTACGCGGGATTCCTGCACGCTTATTTCTTCGACATCTGTTTCGCTCCGATCGAGCCGAACCGGCTGACGTTTGCGCTCGGGCATGCCTGGACCATGGCGCAGGTGGCAGACCGGCATCTCGCTGCCACGTCCATGTGCGCGACGGATGCCACGTCGGAGTCCGGCGTCGAGCCCGAGGGGGACGCCGAGACTCCCCCCCTCAACGGTCGATCGACCCTTCGTGCTCGAGGCCGGTTTCGAATATTCCCGCTATGATCGCACCGAGCTGACGCTCATTCGACGATCTCAATAATGCCCCGGACACCGTCAGTCCCGGCGAGGTGCGTCTGGGCGATTCCTGGAACCGGGGGCTGGGTCTGGCCTTCGCGCTCAACGACGGCGCCAGCCTGTCGATGTCGTTCTCCCAGCAGATTTCCGGCCAGGCAGAAACCAAGCTCGACGGGGAATCCTGGGAATCACTGGTCGGCAGTGACGCGAACGCGGCCACCTTCAACCTCGGGCTGACCTACGCGTTCACTCAGAAGGCCACGCTGGTCACGACCCTGGGTGTCGGTCTGACCCCCGACGCCCCCGACTTCACGCTGGGGATCCGCGTTCCCTACGCCCTGTAACCTGTTTTCCTGCGGTCGCTTGACGCGGCACGGGGGTATTTTTCGTTATAGTCTCCCTTTGGCTTCAGGACGGAAACGATGGAAGACTTCCGAAGCTGGCAGTGGCTGGAATGCGTGATCGAGCTGGGCGGTCTCAAGCCCGCCTCTGAACGCTTGCACCGCACGCCTTCGACCATCAGCCACGCGATCAAGCAGCTCGAGCGCCGCATCGGGGTCACGCTGGTGGAAACCCGAGCGCGGCGTATCCAGTTGACCGAAGCGGGACAGATCCTGCTCGAGCACATGCGGCCGCTGATCCGCGAGCTCGAGGGCGTGCAAGGGGTCATCGACCAGTTTCGTGGTGATGCTACGTCGGTGGTGAGCCTGGCGGTCGACCAGGTGTTTCGACACGACCTGCTCATCCAGGCGATGGAGTCGTTTTCCCGCGACTACCCACACACTCGTCTGGAGCTCTTCGAGACCGTCCTGGTTGGCGGCCCATCATTGTTTATGGAGGGCCGGGTGGGAATCTACCTGGGGCTCGAACCAGTTGGCGACCATACCGGGGCGCAGATCGGCCGGATGCGCTTCGTCCCCTGTTCGGGGGTGGGTCATCCGCTTGCCGAGATGGCGGCGGAACTGGATGCCGACGATGTGCTCTACGAGGCACAATTGCGCCAGTACCGCCAGATTGTGCTGCGGGATTCGCATCCCGAGCGGGGCAAGAATGCCGGCTGGTTGGGCGCGGCCCAGCGTGTGACCGTGGATCACCTGCACACCGCCGTGGAGTTGATGCGCTCGGGGATGGGCTTTGCTTGGTTGCCCGAGGACCAGGCAAAGGACGAAACGGGCCTAGTCGTCCTTCCCGTCGACGATGCACTGTGTCCGGAGGCGGGGCTGGTTCTGTATCGCCAGCGCGAGCTGCAGGCCAGCCCCGCCTACAGTCGCCTGGTCCAGGCGCTGATGGAAACGGCCCGGGATTGACACAAAAATCCCCACCGACAGCGGTGGGGATCGTGGGTAGGCATATCGGCGGCCGCGTTCCGTTTAGGCGGCCTTTTCTGCCGCTAGGGAACGGATCTTCTCGACCATGTTCACCAGGCCGGTGGCTCGATTCGCCGACAGGTGCGCCCCCAGCCCCAGTTCGTCGATAAAACCGTTGCCCGCATCAAGGATTTCTCCGGCGGTGCGATCCGAGTAGATACGGAACAGCAGGGCGATCAGACCCTTGACGATGGCCGCGTCGCTGGTGCCGTACAGCTTGAGATGATCGCCGTCCCATTCGTAGTCGAACCAGACCTGGGACTGGCAACCGTGGAACTTGTGGGCCTCGTCCTGCTTTTCGGCCGGAAAGGCGGGCATCTGCTTGCCCATGTCCATGATGTACTGGTAACGCTCGGTCCAGTCGCCGAGAAAGGCGAACTCGTCTTTAAGCGCAGAGATTTCGGCGTCGATCGTGGGCGCCTTGTCGGCCATGCCATTTCCTCCGGGAAACCGTGGGGCGGGTATCAGTCCTGCTCGCGCACGGTGAAGCTCTCACCGCAGCCGCAACTGTCCTCGATATTGGGGTTATTGACGTGCAGCATGCGGGTCAGGCCCTCGACCACGTAGTCCAGGGTCGATCCGCGGATCACGTCGAAGCTGTCGCTACCGGTGATTATCGCCACGCCATCGCAATCGAACCATAGGTCGTTGTCGCCGACGTCACGCGCGGCATCCATGACGTAGGCAAAGCCGGAGCAGCCGGACTTCTTGATGCCCAGTCGCAGCCCCAGCGCGGTGTTGTCGCCCTTGAAGGTCTGTTCGAGGTGGCGGCGGGCGGCATCAGTCATGCCCAGGCGCTGATCTTCCCCCAGGGCTTGGGCACGGGCGCGGGCCGCGTCGATCCGGGCAGGATCGACCTCGGTGGCAGTGTCTGTTGCAGGTTGGGCGCTATGTGTTTGGGCGGTCATGGGACCATCCTCCGGATTGCTCGCTTCAGCTCGCCTCACGTGGCGTCTTGGCGACGTATATGGTGTCGTTCTCGACTCGAACATCGTAGCAGTCGATGGGTTCGTAGGCCGGCGCGGACAGCGGCTCGCCATCCTTGAGGCAGAACTCCGCGCTATGCCAGGGGCAGGTGAGGATGTCACCGTCCAGCTCTCCTTCGGAGATCGGCAGGGCCTGGTGGCTGCATTCGTCGATCACTGCGAGGATCACGCCATCGGCATTGACCACCAGGATGTCGGCATCCGGTCCCTCGACGACGCGACGCTCGCCTGGGGCGAGTTCGCGCTGTTCGCAGACACGCAGCCAGTCGGCACTTGGCACCGGCTCTTCAATATTGCTCATAAGAATCTGACCAGAAAAGGGATTGCTTCGTTCCGCCAACGGTAATATCCGAACGGAAAGACGACCGCGCAGGGTGCTTGCACGTCGGTGGTTACCGCCAAGTGGCAGCCACGGTCTAGAACATGCCGGTGGCCAGTTTGGCCTCGTCGGACATCATCTCGCGACTCCAGGGTGGGTCGAAGACCAACTCGACAGCCGCTTCCTCGATCGTGGGGATTTCCATGATGCGCTGGTGGGCATCCGAGGCGATCACGCCGCCCATCCCGCAGCCGGGGGCCGTCAGCGTCATGTTGACTTCTACGCGCCGGCCGGCGACGGGCAGGCTTTCGACCTTGACGGTATAAACCAAGCCCAGGTCGACGATATTGATCGGAATCTCGGGGTCGAACACACCGCGCAGTTGGTCCCAGACCATCTCTTCCACGTCTTCGTCGGATGCGTTATCGGGCAGTTCCGGCTGCGGGGGCGGTTCCTTGCCCAAGGCGTCGGCGTCCTTTCCCTCGACGCGCAGCAGGTGACCACGCGCCTTGATGGTGAAACTGCCGCCGAGGGCCTGCATCAATTCGACCGGCGTGTCTTTCGAGGCCAGCACCTTCTGTCCCGAGGGGACCATGGTGCAGACCACGTCGCGGCTCAGTCGAATGCGTTCCATTGGTTCCACGTCGTACTCCGTCGGCAATAATTGGTCAGACGAGCATGTCGCGCACGCGGGCGACCGCGGCAACGAACTGGTCGATCTCGTCTGTGGTGTTGTAGAAGGCCGCCGAGGCGCGCGCCGTCCCGGCGAGGGCGGAAAAACGCTGCATCAGCGGCATGGCGCAGTGATGACCGGTGCGGATCGCGATCCCCATCGAATCGAGCAGCGTGCCGATGTCGTGCGGATGCGCCCCGTCGATCAGGAACGAGACCACCGGCACCTTGTGCGTGGCCGTGCCGACGATGCGCAGGTCCGTGATCGAGGCGAGTCCGTCGGTCATGCGGGCGAGCAGTGTCGCTTCGTGGCGTTCGACCGCAAGCCAGTCGAGCGAGTTCGCCCAGGCCAGCGCGGCGGCAAAACCGATGGCACCCTCGATGTTCGGTGTGCCGGCCTCGAACTTGGATGGCGGCGGGGCGTAGCGGATGCCGTCGAAACGGACTTCCTCGATCATGTCGCCTCCGCCCATGAACGGCGGTATCCGCTCGAACCAGTCGCCGCGGGCATACAGGGCGCCCACGCCGCTGGGACCGAACACCTTGTGGCTCGAGCAGGCGTAGAAATCGCAGCCCAGGGCCTCGACGTCCACTGGGCCATGCGGCAGCCCCTGCGCGCCGTCTACCAGTACCGGCACGCCACGTTCCCGAGCGATGGCCGCGATGCGGGCGACGGGATTGATGGTGCCCAGCGCGTTGGAGACGTGATTGACCGCCACCAGGCGCGTGCGCTCGCTGAGCAGGCCGGGCAGGGCGTCGATTTCCAGCTCCCCGCTCTCGGTCGCCGGGATCACCTTGATCTCGATGCCCTTGCGCTCTTTGAGCATCAGCCACGGCACGATGTTCGCGTGGTGCTCCAGTTCGCTGAGGATGACCTCGTCACCCGCCTGCCAGTCGTGCGAGAGCGAATGGGCCAGCAGGTTGATCGCCTCGGTGACGCCGCGGACGAACACGATCTCGCGCTCGCTGGTCGCGTTGAGCGAACGGGCCACCTGCGCGCGGGCCGCCTCGAAGCGTTCGCTAGCCCGGGCTGACAGGGTGTGCACCCCACGATGGATGTTGGCGTTGTCGGTCTCGTAGAACTCGCGAATGGTGTCGATCACCACTCGCGGCTTTTGCGTGGTCGCGGCATTGTCCAGATAGATCAGCGGCTTGCCGTGCACCTCCTGGTGTAGCACCGGGAACTGCTCACGGATGGCCCCCACGGTGAAGCCCTCGCCGTGTTGCCCCGTTTGCGCTGCCTGTTGCTGAGCGTCGCTCATCACGCGCCCGTCGTCGCATCCGGGCGCTGGGCCAAACGGGCCTGGACCCGTTCGGTCAGCCAGCCACGCAGGGCCTCGTTGGGGATCTCGTCGATCACTTCCTGGGCGAAACCGGCGATCAACAGGCCGCGTGCCTCGGCCGCGGCCACGCCGCGGGTGCGCAGGTAGAACAGCGCCTCTTCATCCAGTCGACCGATGGTCGCGCCGTGCGAACACTGGACGTCATCGGCATAGATCTCGAGTTCCGGCTTGGCATCGATCTCGGCGGTATCCGACAGCAACAGATTGTTGCTCGCCTGGAAGGCCTGGATGCGCTGAGAGTCGCGTTCGACGAGAATGCGGCCCTTGAACACGCCCCGGCCGGACTCGTCGGCAATGGTCCGGTAGTGCTCGTTGCTGGTCGTGTCGGCGGCGGCGTGGACGATGCGGGTATGCGTGTCCATCAGTTGCTTGCCGCGCGGCATCATCAGGCCGATCAGGTCGCTGTGCGCGCCGGTTCCGTCGATCTGGATATCGTATTCGCGGCGGGTCACCTGACCACCCAGCTGTATGTTGTAGCTGTGGTAGCGCGCATCACGCTCGAGGCTGGCAAAGCAGCGCTCGGTCGTCAGCCGCGCCTGGCCGGTCAGTCCCAGCGCGATGTGGGTCAGCGCGGCGTTGGCCGCGATTTTCGATACCATTACGCTGTTGCGCCAGGATGGCTGGTCGCCGACCGACTCGATCTGCTCGATCACGCTGGCCTGCGCGCTCTGGCCCAGCCGGATCAGCACGCGCGGATGGCTCATGGCCCCGTCGGTGGCGCCGTCGAGCCACTCGATCACGATGGGACGCTCGATCACGCTGTTGGCGGCCACGTCAATGACCACCCCTTCATGGGCCATGGCGGTGTTCAGGGTCACCAGGGCGTCGTTGGGGTCGTCGGTATTGGGGGTCGGCGTGGGCGAGAAGGCCGCCGTACGGGTGGCCTTGTCGGCATCCGCGAGGGACACCAGGGTCAACCCGTCGGGCAGATCATCCGGGATACTCTGAAGCGCGCCGTCGACAAATCGCAGGCGAATCGCGTTCTCCAGCGGCAGTGCCTCGGACGGTTGGGCCTCGCTGGCACCCTGCGCAGTCTTGAAGTTACCGCGATGGATCGGGCGCAGGTTGGTCCAGCGCCATTCCTCGTCACGCAGGCCCGGCAGACCGATGGTCTCGACCTGCTGGCGGGCGGCCTGCGCCAGATTCTGCGGTGCGGCAGCGTGATCGGGCAGGGCGGTGCTCAGCCATTCGGGCAGGCCTTGTCGACTCATGACGCCTCCTCGAGAATTTCCTGATAACCCTCTGCCTCGAGGCGATGGGCGAGGGACTTATCGCCGGACTTGATGATCTTGCCCTTATAGAGGACATGGACGAAGTCCGGCTCGACGTAGTTCAGCAGGCGCTGGTAGTGCGTCACCAGGATGATGCCGCGCTCTGCGCCACGCATGCGGTTGATGCCCTCGGAAACCACCTTGAGCGCGTCGATGTCGAGGCCCGAGTCCGTCTCGTCGAGCAGCGCCAGCTTGGGTTCAAGTAGCAGCATCTGCAGGATCTCGTTGCGCTTTTTCTCACCACCGGAGAAGCCGGCATTGACGCCGCGGTGCAGGAAGGCGTCGTCCATGTCCATGCTGGCGACGAGTTCGCGTACCTGCTTCATGAAGGTGAACGTGTCCACCTCGTCGAGGCCCTGGGCCTCGCGCTTGGCGTTGAGCGCCTCTTTCAGCAGGTAGATGTTCTTGACGCCCGGGATTTCCACCGGGTGCTGGAAGCCCAGCAGCATGCCGGCGATCGCCCGCTCCTCGGTTTCCATCTCCAGCAAATCGTGACCGTCGAAGGTGATGGTGCCCTTAGTGACCTCGTAGCCGTCACGACCGCCGAGGACGTGGCAGAGCGTGCTCTTGCCCGAGCCGTTGGGCCCCATGATCGCGTGGACCTCGCCGGCGTTCACGGTCAGGTTGATGCCCTTGAGAATCTCCTGGCCTTCGATTTCGGCGTGCAGGTTCTTGATTTCGAGTAGTGCCATGATGAAAAGCCTCTGGAATATGTTCGTTTAACCCACTGTTAATCGGGGTTTAGCCCACGGATCCTTCAAGAGAAACGGCCAGAAGGGCTTGGGCCTCGACCGCGAACTCCATGGGCAGTTCGTTGAATACATCCTTGCAGAAGCCACTGACCACCATGTTCATGGCGTCTTCCTCGGATAGCCCGCGCGAGCGCAGGTAGAACATCTGGTCATCGCTGACCTTGGAGGTGGTGGCCTCGTGTTCAACCTGGGCAGTGCTATTCTTGGCTTCCACGTAGGGGAAGGTATGGGCCCCGCACTGGTCGCCGATCAGCAGCGAGTCGCACTGGGTGAAATTGCGGGCATGGCTGGCCGTCTTGCCGATGTGGACCAGGCCGCGGTAAGCGTTTTCCGCCTGCCCGGCCGAGATGCCCTTGGAGACGATGGTCGAGCGGGTGCGCTTGCCCAGATGGATCATCTTGGTGCCCGAGTCGATCTGCTGGTAGTTGTTGCCCACGGCCACCGAGTAGAACTCGCCGACCGAGTCGTCGCCGCGCAGGATGCAGCTCGGGTACTTCCAGGTGATGGCCGAGCCGGCCTCCACCTGGGTCCAGGTGATCTTGGAACGGTCACCGCGGGCATCGCCGCGCTTGGTGACGAAGTTGAAGATGCCGCCTTTGCCTTCCTCGTCGCCCGGGTACCAGTTCTGGACGGTGGAATACTTGATCTCGGCATCGTCTAGGGCGACCAGTTCGACCACGGCCGCGTGCAACTGGTTCTCGTCACGTTGCGGGGCGGTGCAGCCCTCGAGGTAGCTGACTGAAGCGCCTTCCTCGGCGATGATCAGCGTGCGCTCGAACTGACCGGTGTTCTTCGCGTTGATGCGGAAGTAGGTCGACAGCTCCATCGGGCACTTCACACCCTTGGGCACGTAGACGAACGACCCGTCGGAAAACACCGCCGAGTTAAGTGCGGCGAAGTAGTTGTCGCCCTTGGGCACGACGGTGCCGAGGTACTGCTTGATCAGCTCGGGGTGGTTCTCGACCGCCTCGGAAAACGAGCAGAAAATCACGCCGGCCTCGGCGAGCTTGTCCTTGAAGGTGGTGGTCACCGACACGGAATCGAATACCGCATCCACCGCGACGTTCGCCCCTTTCACCCCGGCCAGCACGGCACGCTCGTGCAGTGGGATGCCGAGTTTCTCGTAGGTCTCGAGCAGCTTCGGGTCGACATCGTCGAGCGACTCCGGCGCATCGGCGTCAAGTTCTTCCTGGGACTTGGGTGCGGCGTAGTAGGAGAGCGCCTGGTAATCGATCTTAGGATAATGGACGTGGGCCCACTCCGGTTCGGTCATGGTCTGCCAGTGGCGGAAGGCCGACAGGCGCCAGTCGAGCATGAACTCGGGTTCGTTCTTCTTCGCCGAGATCATGCGCACCACGTCTTCATCAAGACCCGGCGGAATGATTTCCTGCTCGATGTCGGTGGTGAAACCGTACTTGTACTCGCGCTTGACGAGTTGTTCGAGTTCCTGGGTTTCGGTCATGTCAATCTCACCTAGTCAGAGCTTGCGGGTCGCCGGAAACCCGGCGGCCGATCAATTTGGAATTCCGGTTGTCGGTCAGGACGTGGCCGCGCCCGTTTGGCGACGTTTTGCGCCCGTCTCTTCGCTGTCGGAACTGCTGCGTTCGTACCAGACCGGGACCTTGGCCTCTTGCGCCGCGGGGCCGGACTTCACCGGGCGGTTCATGTCTGCCAATGTGGTCGCGTCGAGCAAAGCGTGCACGCCGCGATTGATGGCCGCCCAATGTGGCCGGACCGCGCAGTCGCTCTCCATGGCGCAGTCATGGTCCGGGCGAAAGCAGTCCGTCATGGCGATCGGGCCGTCGATGGCCTCGATGATTTCCGCCAGACTGATGGCATCCGCCGGACGGGCCAGAAAGTAGCCGCCGCTGCGTCCCTGCCGGGATTGCACGATGCCCTGGCCATGGAGGAGCTTGAGCAACTTGCCCACGGTGGGCATGTTGATCCCCGTGCGCTCGGCCAGCGCCCGCGCATTGGCCCGCTGCGGATCGGTATCGGGTCGGGAATCGCTGGCCAGCGCGGTGAGCAGCACGATCGCGTAATCGCTTAGTCGGCTGATCTTGAGCATGCGGCCCCCTCTTCATGAAGCACGGGTGTCACCGTTCGTGTGACCGGGATCGTGGCGGCAGCGTAATCCTCACCGGCACGTTCAAATTATGCTTTTAAAAGTACTAAAACGGTACGGTTTTTTCAAGGGGCTGACGACTTGTTCCTCCGGGGCGTTTGAAAACGTTCCGACGGGCGATGGGTTCAGCGTCGTCCGGGGTACGCTGGAATCGCGCGTTAGACGGTTTCGAACAGCATTTAACCCGTTGTCCGGACTTCGGTTTGCAGTCGAAATCTGCTATCTTTCGCCCCTTTCCCCATGTCGGAATTCGAGAGGTTCCATTCCACGTGTCGACCAACGCGCCCACTCAGGCCTATGCAGTACAAAGCGGGTCCGTAGCCGGACAGTCTCCCAGTGCAGCCAAGCGGCTGTTCATCAAGACTTGGGGCTGTCAGATGAACGAATACGATTCGGCGAAAATGGCCGATGTGCTTGGGGTCTCTCGGGGTTTTGTGCCCGTCAGTGATCCGGCCGAAGCCGACGTGATCCTGCTCAACACCTGTTCGATCCGCGAGAAGGCCCAGGAGAAGGTGTTCTCCCAGCTCGGCCAGTGGCGCCCGTTGAAGGAGAAGAACCCGGATCTGATCATCGGCGTGGGCGGCTGCGTGGCGAGTCAGGAAGGCGAGGCCTTGCGGGATCGTGCGCCGTTTGTCGATATCGTCTTCGGTCCGCAGACCCTGCACCGGCTGCCCGAGATGGTGGCGGTGGTCGAGGCCGAGCGTAAGCCGGTGGTCGATATTTCCTTCCCCGAGATCGAGAAGTTCGACAATCTGCCGGACCCGCGTGCCGATGGCCCGGTGGCATTCGTCTCGATCATGGAAGGCTGCTCGAAATACTGCACCTTCTGCGTGGTGCCCTACACCCGTGGCGAAGAGATATCCCGGCCCTTCGATGACGTGGTGGCCGAAGTGGCCGACCTGGCCGAGCAGGGCGTGCGGGAAGTCAACCTGCTGGGGCAGAACGTCAACGCCTACCAGGGGCCGATGCACGATGGCCAGATGGCGGACCTTGCCCTGTTGATCGAGGTCATCGCGCAGGTCGAAGGCATCGATCGCATCCGGTTCACCACCTCGCACCCGCTCGAATTCACCGATCGATTGATCGAGGCCTACCGCAACGTGCCGGAACTGGCGAGCTTTCTTCATCTGCCGGTCCAGTCCGGTTCCGACCGGGTGCTGGCGCTGATGAAACGCGGCCACACCGCGATGGAATACAAGTCCAAGATTCGCCGCCTGCGCGAGGCCCGCCCGGGCCTCTCAATTTCCTCGGATTTCATCGTCGGCTTTCCGGGCGAGACCGAGCATGATTTCGAGCAGACCATGAAGCTGATCGAGGACATCGGTTTCGATCACTCCTTTTCCTTCGTCTACAGCGCCCGGCCGGGAACACCGGCTTCCAACCTGCCGGACGACCAGCCGGAGGAGATCAAGAAGGCCCGCCTCAAGCGGCTGCAGAGCCGGATTACCGCCTTCGAGCACGAAATCTCCGAGGGAATGCTCGGCACCACGCAAACCGTGCTGGTGCAGGGGCCCTCAAAGAAGGACCCCAACGAGCTGATGGGTAAGACCGAGAACAATCGCAGCGTAATCTTCCGTGGTCGTCCGGGCCTGGTGGGGCTGTTCGTGGACATCGAGATCACCCAGGTCAATCCGAACTCGTTGCGGGGTGAATTCCTAGACATTCACCCGATCGACCGCGAGCGTGCCAAGGCACGCAAGCTGGTGGCAGCCTGATGGCCGAACAGAACGCCGAACGACTGGAATTCGCACTCGAGCCCGCCAACAACGAGCGGCTGGCCAATCTGGCGGGTAGCTTCGACGAGCACCTGCGCATGATCGAGCGCCGGCTGGGCGTGGAGATCAACCATCGCGGCAACCTGTTCGCGGTGATCGGCCCGTCGGCCGTCGCCGATCAGGTGGAAACGCTGCTGGCCGATCTCTACAAGCTCAGCGAATCGCAGGTCATCGAGCCTGAGCGCGTCAATCTCGGCATGCAGCAGGCGGGCATGGAAGAAGAGCCGCCCCCGCCGGGTGACGAGGTGATGATCAAGACCCTGCGAGGCATCGTGCGCGGCCGGGGAGGGCGCCAGGTAGGGTACCTGCGCGCGATCAGCAAGTTCGATCTCAACTTCGGGATCGGCCCGGCGGGGACCGGCAAGACTTACTTGGCGGTTGCCAGCGCCATTGATGCCTTCGAGCGCGGCCGGGTCCAGCGCATCGTGCTGGTACGCCCGGCGGTCGAGGCTGGGGAGAAGCTGGGGTTCCTGCCGGGCGATCTGGCGCAGAAGATCGACCCGTACCTGCGCCCCATGTACGACGCGCTCTACGAGATGATGGGCTTCGACAAGGTCAATCGCCTGATCGAGCGCAACGTGATCGAGGTTGCGCCGTTGGCCTTCATGCGGGGGCGGACGCTCAACGAGTCGTTCGTCATCCTCGACGAGGCGCAGAACACCAGCATCGAGCAGATGAAGATGTTCCTCACCCGGATCGGCTTCGGCACCACGGCGGTGGTCACCGGTGACATCACGCAGGTGGACCTGCCCAAGGGGGTGACATCCGGCCTTCGGCACGCGATCGATATGCTCAGCGAGGTCGAGGGTGTGCAGTTCACGTTCTTCCAGAGCCGCGATGTGGTGCGCCACCCGCTGGTCAGACGAATCATCGATGCCTACGAGAGCCGCGGCGGCGGTTCGGCCTGATGCCGACATCCGCCGAGGTGGTGGTGGATCGCCAACGGGTGACCACGAGGCGTTGTCCCTCGGTTGCCACGCTCGAGCACTGGGCGGCGGCAACGCTGGACGCCACCGCGGAGGGGCCACGGCACGGCGAGGTCACGATCCGTTACGTTGAGCCCGACGAGAGCCGCTCACTCAACGCGCAGTTTCGTCAACGCGACAAGCCCACCAACGTTCTGTCGTTTCCGGCCGGGCCGGAGGCGGCTGTCCTCGAGTCTGCCGATAGCGAGGCTCTGCCGTACCTGGGCGACCTGGTCATCTGTGTCCAGGTGGTGGAGAAAGAAGCGGCGGCCCAGGGCAAGTCGAGCCGCGCTCATCACGCCCACATGGTGGTTCATGGGATTTTGCACCTGTTGGGCTATGATCATCTCACCGAGGGGGAAGCCGACCAGATGGAGGCCATCGAGGTTCGCGTGATGCGGACATTGGGTTACTCCGATCCCTATGGCTGATTCCATCTGTCAGACCCATTGCGGCCATCTTGCCTTCCCCTTCCGCGCCCTTGTTTTAACCCACTGATTTCATTCTCAAAAGATACCCTAATGGAAGACGAACCTCCCAGTCCGGACTTGCAAGGCGAGTCCTGGTGGCAACGCTTTAAGAACCGCTTTTTCCCCTGCGAGATTCGCTCGGTCGACCAGATGAAGTCGCTGGTTCGCCAGGCGACTGAAGCGGAGGTGTTTCCGGTCTCCACCGGCGGGCTGATCGATTCGGTCCTCGACTTCCACGAACTGCGGGTTCGTGATGTCATGGTGCCCCGCGGTCAGATGGACGTCGTCGAGGACAGCGTGTCACTGCACGAGTTGTTGTCGAGCGCGATCGAGACCGGGCATTCTCGCTATCCGGTGATCCGCTCCAACCGGGACGAAGTGATCGGGATACTGCTGGTCAAGGAATTGCTGCACTATTTCGCCGACCATCAGGAAGAGGGGCAGCAGGCGGAATCATTTCGCTTGCTGAACCTGGTACGTACGCCGATGTTCGTGCCGGAGAGCAAGCGGCTCGACGCCTTGTTGGCCGAATTCCGCCTGACCCGGACCCACATGGCCATCGTGCTGGACGAGTTCGGCGGCGTGGCCGGACTGGTAACCATCGAGGACGTGCTTGAGGAAATCGTCGGCGATATCGACGATGAGTTCGATGTCGAGGAGCGGATCAATATCCGTCAGCAGGCGCCCCGTCGGCATACCGTGCGTGCACTCACCCCGATCGCCGAGTTCAACGAGGTGTTCGCCACCGACTTTTCCGATGACGAGTACGGCACGATCGGCGGGCTGGTCTCCAACACCTTGGGGCATCTGCCGCGTCGGGGCGAGGTGGCGCGGCTGGGCTCCTACGAGTTCAAGGTTCTGGGCGCGGACCGTCGTCGCCTGCATCTGTTGCTGGTGACGAAGCTCGACTTCGAACCCGAAGACAAGGATGACGATGCGGGGCAGGGTGGGCAGTAGTGTCGCCTCGGTAGGTCGGCGGTCACGCTGGGCCGGAAACCTGATCGCCCTGTTGGCTGGCGCCTCACTGGTACTGGCCTTTGCTCCATTCAATTTCTGGCCGACCGCCATCATTGCCCCGGCGGTACTCCTGGCCCTCATCTACAGACAAGCTCCGGGTCGGGCGTTCCGCCTCGGCTGGTTTTTCGGCCTGGGCCAATTCGGTCTTGGCGTCAGTTGGGTCTACGAGAGCTTCACGCTGTTTGGTGGCATCGTGGCGCCGGCGGCTATGGGAGTCACGGCCCTGTTCGTTGGGGGGGTGGCCCTCTATGTTGCCACCGCGGCTTGGCTCGCCGTGAGGCTTGCCCGCCGGTCCAACGACGACGCCCCCACTGCATACGGGATCTGGGCGATGGCCTTCCTGTCCAGTTGGGTCCTGGTCGAGATGCTGCGTGCGTGGCTGTTTGGCGGGTTTCCCTGGCTCAATCTGGGGATCAGCCAAGTCGATGGGCCGCTGGTCGGGTGGCTCCCCATCGTGGGTGAATATGGGCTGACCGCGCTTCTCCTGTTTTTGTCGGTCATGCTCTGGCTGCTGGTCGTTCGCCTGCGGGCCTGCGTGAGGGACTGGCGCCGCTGGGCGTTTCCGGCCGTGTGCCTGGTGATTGTCCCGATCGCGTCCTTACCACTGCAGGCCATCTCCTGGACATCACCCTCCGGTAAGCCGCTGTCAGTGGGCCTGGCGCAGGGCAATGTCACCCAGATGCAGAAGTTCGATCCGGCATACTTCTCCCGCACCATTGGCATCTACCGTGACCTGACCGAGGCGATGCCCGTGGTGGATCTGGTGGTCTGGCCGGAAACGGCCATCCCCCGGGTGCTTGACGATCTGCCGGCGTTACGGGCCGAACTCGAGCAAATGGCCGGCGAAAACGATTTCCGCCTGCTGGTGGGTACCTTCAGCCGAGATGCCGCAGGGCGTTACTACAACGCGCTGGTGGGCATTCCTGGTGAGGTGGGCGATTACCGCAAGCGTCACCTCGTTCCTTTCGGTGAGTTCTTCCCCCTGCGGGGTCTGATCGAAATGATGCCCTGGCTGTTCGAGGTACCCATGTCCGACCTGAGCCCGGGATCGGCGGATCAGGCCCCCTTGATGGTTGGCGACCTCCGACTGGGCGGGTCGATTTGCTTCGAGGCGGATTTCTCCCGCGACATCCGCGGATCTCTTCCGCAGGCCGAGGTGTTTTTGACCGTTTCCAACGATTCCTGGTTTGGCGACAGTTTCTCTCCGCATCAACATCTGCAGATGGCACGGGCACGAGCCATCGAATTCCAGCGTCCGATGATCCGGGCCACCAACACCGGCATTTCGGCCACCATCGGCGCAGAGGGCGAGGTCCGAAAACACCTCCCCAGCGGGGTCCGTGACATTCTGGTAGACGAGGTGACGCCCCGACAGGGCAGCACGCCGCTGATGCACTCCGGCGCATGGCCGGTCTTGGCGCTAATGGCCATGCTACTGTTTATTGCCGGGTTGCTGGGGAGGACCCGGCGCGTGCATCGGCCCGGGGAGTAGACTCGGGCAGTGAGACAGGAAGGACCAGCGCGAGAACCCCGGCAATAAACGCCGGGGTTCTCGCATTCCGGCCAGTATTTCCAGTGAAAGTCGATCAGACTGGGACTACATCAGGTGTGGGCCGGGCATTTCGCCGCAGGGATGACCCGGTTTTCCCGCCATGACACCGAACGGAGACACCATCATGGCAGGCAATCACACCAACGATACCTCCCAGCCTTGGGCGGAAGGCGCGGATGAGGTGCTCGCCCATTTCGGTAGCGATCCGGAGAAAGGGCTGTCTCACCGAGATGTTCATCGCCAGCGGGAGATCCACGGTCTCAATCGCCTCGAGGAGGCGCGGACGCGCGGCCCGCTCGGCATTCTCCTCGACCAGTTCAAGAGCCTGGTCATTCTGATTCTCATGGCTGCGGCGCTGGCGGCACTGGCTTTCGACCGGGAAGTCGAGGCGATCGCGATTGGCGTCGCCCTGCTGGTCAACGGGGCGGTCGGCTTCGTCATGGAATATCAGGCGATCCGTTCGATGGCGGCGCTCAAGCGACTGGGCATGATGAAAGCCCAGGTCCGGCGCGGAGGCCGCGAAACCACGGTGCCGGTCGAAAGCCTGGTGCCGGGCGACGTGGTATTGCTGGCCGCCGGGGACCAGGTGCCGGCGGATCTCCGGCTTGTACAGGCCGAGGGTCTGGCTTGTGATGAATCGGCGCTTACGGGTGAGTCTGTCCCCGTCTTCAAGGATGTTCCCGCCGTGGAGTCCGGCGCCGGTCTGGCAGAGCGACGGAATATGGCGTTCAAGGGTACAGCGATCACCCAAGGCACCGCCGTGGGGCTGGTGACCGCCACGGGGATGCACACCGAACTCGGCCGGGTGGCCAGCATGGTTCAGGCCGCAGAGGGTGACCTGACGCCCCTGGAACGACGATTGGAATATCTCGGACGGCGCCTGGTGGCGCTCACATTTCTGGTGGCCGTTTTGGTCGCGGCCATGGGACTGATAGCGGGCCGGCCCTTGATGGCCATGCTGGAAACGGCGATTGCCCTGGCGGTCGCCGCTGTGCCGGAGGGGCTTCCCGTGGTTGCCACCGTGGCGCTCGCCCGCGGCATGCACCGGATGGCTGCACGTAATGCCGTGGTCAAACGTCTGGTCGCTGTCGAATCCCTTGGGGCAGCCACTACGATCCTATCTGACAAGACCGGCACACTGACGGAAAATCGCATGACCGTCTCGCTCATCGCGGTTTCCGGAGAGGAGTTCACCCGCGATCCCGCATCCGGCGAATTCCGTCTGGACAATCAGACCCTCAGTCTGGAGGAAAACGGGCGGCTGCGGCGTTCTCTGGAAACCGCGGTTCTCTGCAATAACATCGAGGGCGGGGATCAAGCCGGTGGCGATCCCACGGAAATGGCGCTGATCCAGGCGGGCGAAGACGCGGGAATCAGTCGATCGGCTCTGCTGGAACAATGCCCTGAAGTGCGGGAAGAACCGTTTTCCTCCGAAAGCATGAAGATGGCCACCGTTCACGCTGACGGCAGTGCCTATCGTTACACCATCAAGGGCGCCCCGGATGCCGTTATTGAATGCTGTACGGCCGTGGCGAGGGAGCAGGTTGACCAGTCCCTGGACGACGCCGTCCGCAGGGAGTGGATGGAACGAAACGATACACTCGCCGAAAGCGGTCTGCGGGTGTTGGCACTGGCCGATAAACATGCCGACAACCCCGACGAAGCCCCCTACGAAGACCTCACCCTGGTCGGCTTGATCGGCCTGTTCGATCCACCCCGGGCGGGCGTGCGCGATGCGGTGGCGGCCTGTCGGCATGCCGGCATTAGAGTGCTCATGGTGACGGGCGACCAACCGGCCACTGCGGCGCACATTGCCCACAAACTAGGCATCACCGGAAAAGATGAGCCGCCCCCGGTTCATGGTTCAGCACTCAAGTCGCCTGAGGATCTCACCGCATCGGAACGAGAGCGCGTACTGGCCGCCTCGGTTTTTGCGCGTGTGAGTCCGGAGCAGAAGCTCGACCTCGTCGCGTTACATCAACAAGCCGGTGCAGTCGTGGCCATGACTGGCGATGGCATCAATGACGCGCCGGCGCTGAAGAAGGCAGACGTGGGCGTCGCCATGGGACAGCGGGGGACCGACGTGGCTCGGGAAGCCGCGGACATGGTGCTTCGAGACGACGCCTTCACTACGATTGTCGCGGCCATCCGTCACGGCCGGACCATCTTCGACAATATTCGGCGGTTTATTGTCTATTTGCTGTCCGGCAACCTCGGCGAGATCATGGCTGTCTCGGCGGCAGCCGCTGCCGGCGCGCCGTTGCCACTGTTACCGTTGCAGATCCTGTATATCAATTTCGTCAACGACGTCCTGCCGTGTCTGGCCCTGGGCATGGGACGCAGCGAAGAAACGGTGATGCGCCGACCGCCCCGCAAGCGATCGGAAGCGCTGGTAACACGCGCCGGTTGGTTCGCTGTTTTCGGTTATGGATTCATCATCGCCGCCAGCGCGCTTGCCGCCATGGCGGTGGCAATGCTGGGGCTGGGTTTGCCGACGGAGGCCGCCGTCACCGTTTCCTTCCTCACCTTCGGTTTTGCCCGGCTCTGGCATATCTTCAATATGCGTTCCGCTGACTCCGGTCTGTGGAACAACCCGATAACCCGCAATCCCTTTGTCTGGCTGTCCATTGCCGTGGGGCTGGGGTTGCTCGTCGCTGCCGTCTACCTGCCCGTCCTGGGCGACGTGCTCGGCACCGTCAATCCGGGCCTCGCTGGTTGGGTGACGGTGCTCGTATTTTCGTTGCTGCCTGTGGTGATCGTTCAACCAATGAAACAGGCCCGCCTGCTCTGGGAAGGGCGCTGGATCGATTAGGGACCGTCTTTCCAGGCCGATGTGTTGGCTTATTCCAGACGAAAAAAAAGCTCAGGCCCCGTGATGGGAAACCTAAGCCTTTGATATGCTGGTGGCTATGGGTGGATTCGAACCACCGACTCCGGCATTATGAGTGCCGTGCTCTAACCAGCTGAGCTACATAGCCAAGCGCGGCGCGCATTATCGGCGTTCCATGCGGGGTTGTCAACCCCGTCCGCGCGCCTTTTCGCGGGGATTACACGTTGAAGCGGAAGTGGACAACGTCGCCTTCGTGCATGATGTAGTCCTTGCCTTCGAGGCGCCATTTCCCGGCCTCTTTCGCTCCCTGCTCGCCGCCACAGGTGACAAAGTCCTCGTAGGAAACCACCTCGGCTCGAATGAAGCCTTTCTCGAAGTCGGTATGAATCACGCCGGCCGCTTGCGGTGCGGTCATGCCGCGCTTGATGGTCCAGGCCCGGACTTCCTTGACGCCCGCAGTGAAGTACGTCTGCAGGTCAAGCAGGGCATAGCCCGCGCGGATGACGCGGTCCAGGCCCGGCTCCTCGAGCCCCATCTCCTCGAGGAACATGTGCTTGTCCTCGCCTTCAAGGTCGATGAGTTCGGCTTCGGTGGTCGCGCAGACCGGCACGACCATGGCATCTTCCTGTTCACCAATCTCGCGGACGCGGTCCAACAGTGCGTTGTCCTCGAAGCCGTTCTCGTCGACATTGGCGATAAACATCAGGGGCTTCGCGGTCAGCAGGTGCAAGTCGTACAACAGGGCTTGTTTTTCCGGATCGAGCTTCATGCTGCGCACGGAGTGGCCCTCGTCAAGCACATCGCCCACCTGCTTGACGAGTTCGAGCTTGGCGGCCGCCTCCGGGTCTTTGCCTGATTTGGCCTGCTTGGTGAGCCGCAAGATGGCTTTCTGCACGGAATCCAGATCCGCCAAGGCCAACTCGGTATTGATCACGTCAATGTCGGCGGCGGGATCGACCTTGCCGGCAACATGAATGACATCGTCATTGGCAAAGCAGCGGACGACCTGCGCGATCGCGTCGGTCTCCCGGATGTTGGCCAAGAACTGGTTGCCCAGTCCTTCACCCTTCGAGGCCCCGGCGACCAGCCCGGCGATGTCGACGAACTCCATGCTGGTCGGGAGCACCCGTTCGGGCTTGACGATCTCGGCGAGCTTGTCGAGCCGGGGATCTGGGACCGCCACCACGCCCACATTCGGCTCGATGGTGCAGAAAGGGTAGTTGGCGGCCTGGATGCCGGCCTTGGTCAGTGCATTGAACAGGGTGGACTTGCCGACGTTGGGCAGGCCCACGATGCCACAGTTGAAACCCATAGGGACTCCGTTTTCGGTGTGGTGGGGCGCGGCCGGGCAGGGCGGCTGCGCGATTCATTTCGAGACAGGCCGGTCAGTCCGAGGGGCGATAGCTATTGATCGCCTGCATCAATTCGGGCTGGTCGGCCTGGACAAGCTTTGGCGCGAGGTGGCGAACCTCGATCAGGCAATCATCGACGAGTTTTCGCTCCTGCTTGGGCGCCCGGGTCAGGACATATCCGATTACGGCGTCCCGGTGTCCGGGATGGCCCACGCCGATACGCAAGCGCCAGTAATCCGCGCTGCCGAGCGCGGCCTGGATATCCTTCAGGCCGTTGTGACCCCCGTGCCCACCACCGCATTTCAGCCGCATGCGGCCGGGGGGCAGGTCGAGCTCGTCGTGAATGACGAGGATTTCTGTCGGGGCGATCTTGAAGAACTGCGCGATCGGACCGACCGATTGCCCGGAACGGTTCATGAAGGTGGCGGGCTTGAGCAATCGCAGGTCCACGCCATCTACCGTCATTCGGGCTGTGGCGCCATTGAACTTGCGCTCCTCGGCCCACCGCCCCCCCAGGCTGTCAGCGATGGCGTCGATTGCCCAGAAACCGGCATTGTGCCGGGTGTCGTCGTACTTCTGTCCGGGGTTGCCCAGTCCCACAATCAGCTTGATAGTCATGGGCGCGGATTATCGCACAGCCGAGCAGGACGTGCGGTTGCATTCCGCATTTGTCATATCCGGGGACTTGACCCGGGCGAAAAGCCGGGGCCGAACGTAAAAAACCCCGATCGCGATGACCGGGGTTTCTGGGCAGGGAAGCGGAGGGTTCAGTCCTCCTTGCCTTCCTCTTCACCACCGACGGCTTCTTCGCCACCAGCTTCCTCTTCCGCGGGCTCTTCTTCGACCTTAGGCGGATGGATGGCCACGATGGCGACGTCGTGCTCTTCGCCCAGGGCCAGTTCCGGCAGGACGACGCCTTCCGGCAACGTGATCTCGCTGAGGTGATAGGCCTCGTTGACGTCCAGGTCCATCAGGTCGACGGTGATGTATTCCGGCAGCTTGCGCGGCAGGCACTCGACTTCGACTTCGTTGTGGATAACGCTGATCACGCCACCAGCCTTGGCACCTTTGCTCTCTTCGCGGTTTTCGAAGTGCAGCGGGACGTTCATCCGCATCTTCTGGCCACGGGTGATGCGCTGGAAGTCGGCATGTAGTACCACGGTCGGCTTGTACGGGTGACGGTGCAGGTCACGCAGGATGACCTCATCGGTCTCGCCGCCAACGGTCAGCTCGAGGATATGCGAGAAAAACGACTCGTGGTCGAGGTGCTTGAGCAGCTCGTTGTGGTTGATCGTCAACGAAACCGGCTCCTTCTTGCCGCCGTAGACGATTGCCGGGATGTTCCCTTCGCGACGCAGGCGGCGGCTCGCACCTTTCCCCTGATCTTCGCGAACGGACGCTTCAATCTTAAAACTTGCTTCAGACATGATTGGGTCCACTCCAGAAATGAAAACCGCCGGGGTGACGGATCGGTCGACTCCCGGCGTATGTTGTACGGTTGAGGCCCGCGACCAAGCCACAACCGACGCGCGCCACCCGAACAAACGAGTGGCGCGCGGATTGTACCGGATTGATCGCCCCGTCGGAAGGGCGTGGGGTCAGTCGTTGTAAAGCGAACTCACCGATTCGTCGGTATGCACGCGACGAATGGTTTCGGCGAGCATGCCGGCCACCGACAGTACCCGGATGCGGGCGCAGGCCTCGGCTTCGGGCCGAAGCGGGACCGTGTCGGTCACCACCAGCTCGTCCAGCGCGGAGGCCTCGATGTTCTCGATCGCCTTGCCGGAAAGAATGGCGTGGGTGGAATAGGCCACCACCTTGCGGGCCCCGTGTTTCTTTAGTGCGTCGGCGGCCTTGCAGAGGGTGCCGGCGGTATCGACCATGTCGTCCACTAGGACGCAGGTCTTACCGCTGACTTCGCCGATGATGTGCATCACCTGGGACACGTTGGCCCGGGGGCGGCGCTTGTCGATGATCGCCAGGTCGGCGTCGTCGAGTCGCTTGGCCACGGCACGGGCGCGAACGACACCGCCCACGTCCGGGGAGACCACGATCAGATCAGGGTATTTTTGGCGCCAGATGTCGCCCAGCAGGATGGGCGAGGCGTAGACGTTATCCACCGGGATATCGAAGAAGCCCTGGATCTGGTCGGCGTGCAGGTCGACGGTCAGGATCCGATCGACACCGCCGCTTTGCAGCATGTTGGCCACAACCTTGGCGCTGATCGGCACACGGGAGGAGCGAACACGGCGGTCCTGACGGGAATAACCGAAGTAGGGGATGACCGCGGTGATGCGGTGGGCGGATGCCCGACGCAGCGCGTCGGTCATCAGCATGAGCTCCATGATGTGGTCGTTGGTCGGATCCGAGGTGGGTTGGATCACGAATACGTCACGGCCACGGACGTTTTCCAGGAGCTCGACGGCGGATTCGCCGTCCGAGAAGTGCGCTACCGATGCCTGCCCCAGTTGGCTATCTAGACTTTCCGCAACGCGCTCGGCCAGCGGCCGGTTGGCGTTGCCCGTGAAGACCATCAAGGAGCGTGATAATGACATCGGTCTCGCCGGTAATTTGGCTGGGCCGGCAGGATTCGAACCTGCGAATGCCGGAATCAAAATCCGGTGCCTTAACCAACTTGGCGACGGCCCAATCGAAGAAGGTGCGCATCTTAACCAAGGATTCGGGGTTTGCCAAGGCCTGGATGCGCTTTTTTTGCCTTCCAGGGCGCATTCCTACGTAACCGATTGATTTGTCGTCCCCTTAGCGGCAGCAACGAAAAAACGGCGCAGGATCGGGTGACCTGCCTGCAGTTTGTGCCCAATGCGTTCGCCCTGTTCGCGCGAGGCCACCGGGGCGAACAGGCAGGCCCCCGATCCGGTCATACGGGCAAAGCCCGCGAGCTCCCCAAGCGCGTCGTTGAGTTGTTGCAGGCGTGGCTCATCACCGAGCACGAGCGGCTGAAAGACATTTTCGGCCTGGCTTTGCCAGTGGGATAGCAACCAGGCGTCGTTCCGCTTGGGTGAGTCCCGTTCGAGGTGCGGGTGGGCGAACAGGCCGGCGGTATGCGCCGAGATGTCCGGGATCAATACAAGAAAAAAGTTCGCAGATGGACGAATCGTGGCGGGTCGGAGCACATCGCCGATGCCCTCGGCCAGGGCATTCTTACCCCGGATGAATACCGGGACGTCGGCGCCCAGCTTGGCCCCTAAGGATTCCAGCTCGCCCATCGGCAGGCCGAGCGCCCAGAGGCGATTGAGCTGCAACAGCAGACTGGCCGCGCAGGCCGAACCGCCCCCCAGGCCACCGCCGACCGGCACATGCTTGCGCAAAACGATGTGGGCGCCGAGCCGGTCGGCTCGCTCTGCGATGGCAGGGCCCAATGTCCGGGCGCGTTCGCGCAGCCCGTGGGCGGCCCGGAACAGTAGGTCGTCCACCATCCTTGCCGGGCGACCGGCCGTGCCTTCCTCGCCGGCCACCCATTCGACCACGATCTCCCCGGCAAGGTCGGGCCGCTCGCTTTCGACAGCTCGAACCTGCAGTTCATCGCCGTAGTCGAGCAATTGAAAGTAGGTCTGCAGTTCGTGGTAGCCGTCATCCCGTCGATGATTGATGTGCAGGAACAGGTTGAGCTTGCAGCCGGCACGGACCCAGTCACCGTCGGGCACTGTCTCCGCCTGGATTTCACTCACGGCCTTCGGCCTCGAGAATCCAGCGGTCCACGACCATGCGGATGCGGATGTCGTCATTCTCGAGTTCGATGAAGTGGGGCAGGGCATATCCGCCGGACACCGACTGGTAGTGGTCGTAGTCGATTTTCCAGTCCTGCTCATTGAGGGCGGCGAGCCGACCTTGTGGATCGAGCTGGAAGTCGCCTGGCGGCAGCTGGGCGAGATCGCCGCTCGACAGGCCGCGGACCCAGCGGGGGAGGCGGTCGAGCGGCACACGCCAACCGGTTTGCTCCTCGAGCAATGCGATCGGGGTATCGGTCATCCGGCTGTTGCCGCGTCCATCGGTGATCAACATATGGGCGGTGGTGCCGGTAAGGGCCAGGGTGCCGGAATCGAAAGGTCCGCTGAGAGTCACTGCGGTGACGTCCCCGACCTGGGTCCAGTCGACCCGCACGCTTCCACCGGAGATGCCCGAGCGAATCGCGGCACGTCCCTCGAATTGCCAGTCATTGAGGGACTCGATGCGGTTACGGTGTTCGGCCCAGTCAACCAGTTGCTGTTCCGAAGGAGGCTGAACGCCCTCCGGGCGGTCAAGCAGCGCCGCACATCCGCTGAGGATCAGCGTGGTGGAGAAGAGCAGGGCGGTGGCACAAAAAAGAGCGAAAGGCAGGCGCATGGAGGGCTCGAAGACGGGCGGATTGACTGGTGGATTATTACTCGCCGTTTGCCGGCAGCAGTTCGGGCGCGTACTTGCGCAACGTGCGTCGCAGGGTGGTGTCTCGCGGATTGATTTCAAGGCCCTCCTGCCAGACCTCGAGCGCTCTCTCGCGCTCGCCCTTGACCCAGAGCACCTCACCCAGATGGGCAGCGACCTCGGCGTTGGGTGACTGGCTGAAAGTCTGCTCCAATGTTTCGATCGCCTGGTCGAGCTTTCCTTGCCGATATTGAAGCCAGCCAAGGCTGTCCATGAAGGCCGGGTTACCCGGATCTAGCTGCAAGGCCCGCCCAATCAGTTCCGCTGCCTCGCCCAGGTTGCGATCCTCGTCGGCCAGCGTGTAGCCGAGTGCATTCAAGGCGGGAGCGTGGTCAGGTTCCTGCTCGACCAGCACACGCAACTCCTTGATGGCCGTCTCCGTCTTATCGAGTGCAAACAGCGTCATGGCTTTCTGCAGACGGAAATCGGATGCCTCCGGCCAGGCGGAAATGGCCTGCTGGCTGACTTTCAGGCTTTCGTCGAACCGTCCGGACTCCGCTAGCGTGGACGCCAATGCCAGCCTCAACTGCTGCTGATCGGCCTCATCGATACCCTGTGCCTGCAGGGCGGTCTTGAGTCCCGCTATGGCGGCCTCGGTGTCTCCCAATTCGACGCGGGCGGCAGCGAGCAACACCTGGGCATTGGCGAACTGGTCACTTTCCGTGCTCACGCGGGATAGGGCACGTGCACCGGCCTCGATGTCGCCTTCGCGCAATGCGATGCGGCCGCGTATCAGGTGGACCTGGTCGGCCTGACCGGGTATGTCCTTGAGTCGATTCAGTGCCTTATCGGCAAGGTCGGCCCGCTCGATCTCGTAACTGAACAGGGCAAGATTGCGCAAAAGATTCGGGTCGCCGGGTGGTTCGGAAAGGGCGTCCTCCAGCAGGGATGTCGCTTGCTGGAGATCGCCGGCAGCGATGCGGGCCTCGATCAGCCCGCTGTGATAGCGCCCTTCATCCGGGAACCGCCGGTGTGCCTTTTCAAGTATCGCGATCACCCCCTCGATATCGCCACGGCGGTTGGCGACCACCATGCCGAGGTCGTATGAGGCCATTTTGTCTGGACCCAGGGTAAGCACCCGTTCTGCGGAGCGCGCGGCCAGGTCGATCTCGCGGAATGACAGGGCCAACTTGGCGACGACGACCTGGGCCTGGTATTGCTGCGGAAAGCGCTCGTTCAGATGGCGGGTATAGGCGACAGCCTGATCGCGGTCGATTCGTTTTTGCAGGTATTGACCGGTTTCGTTGAAGATTTGCTCGGCATTCCCCGAATCGGTTTCCAACCAGTGATTGAGTGCACGATCCGCGCCCTT
The DNA here is from genome assembly GCA_024635755.1 of Halothiobacillus sp. Taxonomy (GTDB): domain Bacteria; phylum Pseudomonadota; class Gammaproteobacteria; order Halothiobacillales; family Halothiobacillaceae; genus Guyparkeria. The sequence goes on along the minus strand of JAGXIF010000033.1, from coordinate 144,143 downwards.
GATGTCGCCGGTCTCCAGCGCGGAAATCATCATGACGGCAGCTGCCCGGGCGCTCTGGGGGTCAATCTGGCTCAACCGCTTGGCAAGGGACTGGGCCAGATCGAACCGATCGGCGAAAATGGCCGCCTGTATGGCACGTTCGAGCAAGGCCGGGTTGTCGCTTCCCATGGCAACCGCAGCGTAATGGTCGGCCGCCTCGGCATACTGTTTTTTGCGCCCGTAGGACTCAGCCGCCAAGACGTGAAAGATCGGGTTTTGGTTCGCACCAGAGGTCCCGGCATCGTTGGTCGTGACGGGGGATGCAACGTTCACAAGGGACGGCGTCGATGACTTGCCTTGAGAACTGATGGCACAGCCGGAGGCGGCAGTCAGCAGACTCAAGCCCAGAGCCAGCGCGGAGACGGGGATCGATCGCATAACAAGCCTGTTGCAGCGGTGGGTTTTATCGAGACGGTTGGACATGGTCGCATCATGCCATCGCGACTCGCGCGCAGAATGCGTTATCGGGCTCGATTGTAGTGCAAAACCGGCGGGCTCACGTCTCGCAGAGGCTGATTCGAGGCGATGGGTGGCGCAGGGGGCCGCGCACGCGGCGGCATTCGCTCCATCACATACTTCGTAGAATATATATTATGTTAAATACCATAAACGGGTAGCGAAAGCGATGTGTCCCGAAGGCCATGACTTCGGGATGTCCAGTCTGACTCCCTTGCCGGATTCCATCCACCTCACTCCATCGACCGCCCGGATCACCAGCGGTATTTGCCCCATAGTTCCGGGTTTGCCCAGTGCCTGGCGTTAAGCCAATCAGGCGTGTGCTTGTAATCCCGGATGTCGTAGTTGAATACCGGCTCTGGCAACGCTGTGCCCCGGAAGCCCAGGGCAATCATCCGCGACATGGCATCCTCGACACCTTCCAGGTGCACGGCGATCGGCCGGTTGCCACGATCCCGCAAGTTGGCCAGCAATTGCGCAATGATCGGTGACCATTGCGTGGCATCCACCACCACATCGACGACCTCACTTTCCGCAAGGGCCTCGCTGGCTTGCGTCAATTCGGTGATTTCCGTCCCCCCTGCATCGAGCGCCACGTCCTCTTCGATGCGCCCCCCACGGGGATCAAAGACATATACGGTCACGCGCCGGTCGCCCGGTTGACTTTTTTCACATGGGATCAGTCGCTTGTCACGTATCGAGACCGTGGAGCGGCCCTCGGCCGGGATCACGATGACCCGCAACGCGGGAGTTTTTGTTGCATTCACGGTTGACAATCCCCTTCCAGATTCATAATATGCGCCGCGTTGCCCAGGTGGCGGAACTGGTAGACGCGCTAGTTTCAGGTACTAGTGGAGAGATCCGTGGAGGTTCGAGTCCTCTCCTGGGCACCAATCAATATGCTGACGGAAACCCGGTGGTTCAAACGAGCCCCGGGTTTTTTTCGTGCCGAGTATACCGTGGTGCTTGGCGCCCTGCCCTTGCCAAGCTTTGCTTCCACGTTTAGGCGGTGGGGACCGGGGCCAGTTAATGAGCAAGACACCGGGCGCGGAACTTAAATCGCGCCACACTCACGACTCGACCCGTCGAGTATGCCTTTGGCGATAGGCGCCCCAAAACAAACTGGCCCATCGCGCGAAGTCGATGGGCCAGTCTCTCAGGCTCCTGCGAGCCAATCCGCGGCGCTCATGCGCCGCTCGGGATCATCATATCACCCGCCAAATCGACGCTTCTCGAGCGCATCAAGGCGCTCCAGGGCTTCCGTAGCCCCCTCGTCTTGCAACTCTGATTTGATCATCTCGAAACTTTCCTCGTCACCGACATCGAGGAATGCCTCCGCCAGGCCCACGCGCGTATCGGTCCCCGAGCTATCGGCCTCGGCCGGTTCCGGTTCCTGGTGGGACTCCGTTGGAGCGGACTCCTCCGACTCCAGTGACTCGAATTCCGGTGCTGACTCGAATTCCGGTGCATTCAGGGAAAGCTCGTCGTCCGCCGTCTCTTCGGCAGCTGGACTCGGGGCTTCTTCCATGGCCTCAAGATCAAAACCGGACAGGTCGAGCGGTTCATCTTTCTCAGGTGCCTCTGCCACGGTGCCCTCGGCCTCACGAGGCTCCGTTGGCGCCTCATCTGCCCCGACGTCCTGCTCTTCCGCCGGGGTTTCCAAGGCGTAGGAGTCGTCGAACTCCATCAGGCTTTCATCCGGACCGGCCGATTCTCGGGGCGACTCTGGTTCCGGCGTGGCCAGCATGTCGTCAAGATCGTTGTCCCACTCAATACTGCCACTGGCAGCAGAAGAGGATTCCGCTGCCCTGTCCGACGTCACGTGGGATGTCTCGTCACCGGCAAGAGATGCTTCGCCAGGCCCCCCCTGATCTGTCGGCTCTGCCGGCAGCGAGGTGGCATAAACATCCGCCTCCTCGGCCATGATGGACTCATCCTGCGACGTTGGCGGATTGTCCGGCGCCTCCGCTTGGGCGGTTGGAGCCTGTTCCGTGCCTGGTTCTTGTCCGTTGAACCGATTGATGGCTTCCTGCAGCCCGGGATGTCCCGGGTGTTCCGCCAAACTGTCCTGCAGCAACTCGAGCGCCTGGTGGGTCAGGTTGAACGACTCGAGTACCCGGGATTCTTCGAGTGCCATTTCCGGGTTCATGGGGTCATCGTTGCGGCCTCCCTGATCCGATTTGGATGTCGCCGGTTCCGATTGCGTGATCTCGGCGGCCGCGGCGCCGGCGGTGGCCGCTCCGGCGATCTGTCCAATACCGGCTGTGGGGGCTTCGCGGGGTTCAGCGACCGGATCGGCAGGGGCTCCGGGTTGTTGGGGGCCGGAGGCGGCGGTAACCGGCATCGATACCGCCGGTTCGTCCCGTTCGCGGCTGCGGCCCTTCAGACCCAGTGCGATGAGCAAGGCAATGATCACCAGCCCCAGAATGCCGGTGAGGTACTTGCCCCAATCGAGCCAGAAATTGCCGCGTAGCGCTTCGAGTTCACGGGCCTGGGCTCGTGATTCGTCGACGGCTGCTTGCAGTTCCGCAATCTGGGCGTTTCGATCGCTGATCGAGACCTGAACCGAATCGATCTGGTCCTTGAGCCCGCGCAATTGATCCGTCAGCGCGGCATTCTCCGCACGAATCGACTCCATTTCCTCTCGGTCGAGGGCTCCCTCCTGACCGTCTTCTATGCCTGCTGTCTCCGCGGGGCTGCCCGCAATCGCCGGCAGCCGGTTGCTTGCGGATAGGTTGCCGAACCCGCCGACCTTGGCTGGTGCCGTTTCGGTCGCTGTCTTTTCCTCGGGGCTCAGTAGTTCCAGGGCCGGCAACCGGTTGCCCTCCATGCCGGAGTCCACTTGGCCGGCTTGCTGTGAACCCTCGACGGGCCCGGCAGGCTCCCGGCTGGCAGGCACCTGCAGATTGGCGCCGGCCATCATGGCGTTGCCGTTGCCGTTGCTGAACGCCTGTGGGTTCGCATCGATGAGCGCCTGCATCATCGGGCGGACATCCTCACCCTCACCGACGTGCTCGCGGGCAATGTCATACAGCGTATCGCCGCTTTGCACCTGGTAGGTGTCGGTCAGATCGAGATCAGGGACAGACGCCGGTCGTTGCCAGGTCGACGTCGACTGACTCGCCGGAGCGGTGGTTTGACGGGGAGCGGTATTCGAGCGTGCCGCCTGCCCCGACGAACTGGCCGTCGAGGTGGTGGGCGGATCAAGCAGGAAGTTGAATTCGCGGATCATGCGTCCTTGGGGCGAACTGACCTGGAGCAGCACGCTGAGGATCGGATCGCGGATGGGACGTTTGGAGCCGATCAGCACGTATTCCCCGTTGCGATCGGACTTGATCGCGAACGTGAGATTGCCATCGAGGCTTTCCAGGGGAACCCCGGCCTCCCGGTAGAACGACGCTGGCGCCAGCTGAACGCTGAGCTCATCGAGTGACTCGTTGGCGGAACGGGCCAACGGCACGACCACCTGCAGTGGTTCGGTCAGATTCGACTCCACCCGGGCCTCGCCCAAGGTGGCGGCCTGGCTGATCAGCGGACCCCCTGCACCGAGGATGCCCGCAATCACCAAACTCAACTTCCGCATGTCAATGACTCCTTGCTCATGCCGGCGTGGACACCTCGGCGAGGGTTGCCCATCCTTGCCAGCGCCTTCCCATAGCCTCTTTCGAGCCCGATTGTGCCATAGATCAAAGGTGGTCGCGCACCAGGCATTCAGCGATCTGCACGCTGTTGAGCGCAGCGCCCTTGCGCACGTTGTCGGCCACCACCCAGAGGTTGAGACCCCGGTCGTGCGAGATGTCCTCGCGGATACGGCCCACGTAGACCGGGTCGTGTCCCGCGCCCTCGGTTACCGCGGTCGGGTACCCGCCGTCGCGACGCGTGTCGAGCACCTCAATACCGGGGGCGTTTTTGAACAGCTCCCAGGCCTGCTCCGCGGTGATCTTGTCGCGCGTCTCGATGTGCAGGGCCTCGGAGTGCCCGAAGAACACCGGGACACGCACGGCCGTCGGGTTTATCTGGATCGCGTCGTCCTCGAAAATCTTCTGCGTCTCCCAGACCATCTTCATTTCTTCCTTGGTGTAACCGTTGTCCTGGAAGACATCGATCTGCGGCAGGGCGTTAAAGGCGATCTGCTTCGGATAGACCACGGCGTCCGCATCCTGGCCGTTGAGCTTTCGGGCACTCTGGGTGGCCAGTTCCTCGATCGCTTCCTTGCCGGAACCGGAGACCGCCTGGTAGGTGGCGACGTTGATCCGGTCGATGCCGACGGCGTCGTAGATGGGCTTCAAGGCGACCAGCATCTGGATGGTCGAGCAATTGGGGTTGGCGATGATGTTGCGCTGGGTATAGCCAGCGATGGCGTGGGCATTGACCTCGGGCACGATCAACGGCACGTCGTCGTCGTAGCGGAACTCGGAGGTATTGTCGATGACCACGCAACCGGCCGCGGCTGCCTTGGGGGCAAACTCGCGCGAGATGTCTCCGCCGGGCGAGAACAGACCGACCTGGACCTTTGAGAAATCGAACGTGGCAAGATCCTCGACCGTCAGAAAGTTGTTCCCGTAGGCCACCTTCTTACCCGCCGACCGCTCGGACGCCAGTGCGTAGACCTTGCCAGCCGGAAAGCCGCGCTCGGCCAGGATGGAAAGCATGGTCTCACCGACGGCGCCCGTGGCACCGACAACAGCAACGTCGACCGTCTTGCTCATGAAGATTTCTCCTTGATGAAAAATGTGTACGGGTCGCTGACGAAATAGCGCCCGGTGCGTTAATTTTTGCCCCTGTGGGGCGAGGCGATCCCCGTCCGCTACGGCCGGGCCGGAGATCGCGCAATGGCCATATAGCCTAGCGCATCCGGCTCACGCAGGCGAAAAACACTCAGCCCCGGAGAGCGGCGGTCACGGCCTTGCCGATCTCCTCGGTGGAGGCTTCCTGCATGCCGGGCTGCATGGTGTCCGGGGTGCGCAGCCCCTGATCCAGAACCGCCACGCAGGCATTTTCGATGCGTTCGGCCAGATCGCCGCGGCCGAAGGAATAACGTAGCAACATGGCCGCGGACAGGATGGTCGCCATGGGGTTGGCAACCCCCTTTCCCGCGATATCCGGCGCCGAGCCGTGACTCGGTTCATACAGCCCCTGCCCTTTCTCGTTGAGCGATGCCGAGGGCAGCATCCCGATCGAACCGGTCAACATGGATGCTTGGTCGGAGAGTATGTCGCCGAACAGGTTCTCGGTCACGATTACGTCGAACTGCTTCGGCGCACGCACCAGCTGCATCGCGGCGTTGTCGACATACATGTGCGACAGTTCGACCTCCGGGTACTCGGTCGACAGTCGGTTCATGACCTCGCGCCACAGCTCGGATGTCTCCAAAACATTGGCCTTGTCGACCGAGCACAGGCGCTTGCCACGCTTACTGGCCGCTTCGAAGGCCACCCGGCCGATGCGCTCGATCTCTGCCTCGTTGTAATGCATCGTGTTGAAGCCTTCCCGCTGGCCATTGACCTCGCGGATGCCTCGTGGCTGGCCGAAGTACACCCCGCCGGTGAGCTCGCGCACGATCAGAATATCCAGGCCCGCAACGACGTCGGCCTTGAGGGACGAGGCATCGGCCAGGGCGTGGTAAAGCAAGGCCGGTCGCAGATTGGCGAACAGTCCCAGCGTCTTGCGGATCGCCAGCAGGCCGCGTTCCGGCCGCAAGGGACGGTCCAGGCTGTCGTACTGGGGACTGCCAACCGCACCCAGAAGCACGGCATCCGCCTCGGCCGCCTGTCGGCGAGTGCTGCCCGGAAACGGGTCGCCTTCGGCATCGTAGGCAGCACCGCCAATCAGGCCGTTCGTGAAGGAAAGCTCAAGATCGCTGTCTTCGGCCACGGTCTTAAGGACATTGACGGCCTGTTCGGTAATCTCCGGGCCGATGCCATCGCCCGGCAAGACAAGGATATTCTTTTCGCTCAAGGGGTTACCCATCCATTTTTCTGCATTTGTTCTGAATTCGTCCGGATCTCATCCACCGGTATGACCGCGCAGGTCGTTGAACAACCAAGGGGTCCGCTCCACCTGCGCGGTTTCGTAGGCTTTGATCTCTTCGCTGTGTCCCAGTGTCAGTGCAATGTCGTCCAGCCCTTCGATCAGGCAGTGCTTGCGAAAGCTGTCGATGTCGAAGCGGTACTGGGTGCCATTGGGTGCCGTCACGGTTTGGTTGGGCAGGTCGATCTCGACTTCCGCCCCCGGGTTGTCCTTGACCAGCCCAAAGAGCGCATCGACCTCTTCTTCTTTCAAGGCAATCGGAAGCAGACCGTTCTTGAAGCTGTTGTTGAAGAAGATGTCGGCAAACGACGGTGCGATGACGGCCCGGAAACCGAAGTCGGTCAAGGCCCACACAGCATGCTCACGGGACGACCCGCAGCCAAAGTTCTCGCGCGCCAGCAGGATCGTGGCGTGATCGAACGGCGACTTGTTGAGCACAAAGTCCGGGTTTTCGCGCCGCTTGCTGTGGTCCATGCCCGGCTCGCCGGGATCAAGATACCGCCAGTCGTCGAAGGCGGTGGGCCCGAACCCGGTGCGTTTGACCGACTTGAGGTATTGCTTGGGGATGATCGCGTCGGTGTCCACGTTCGAGCGGTCCAAGGGCGCGACAATTCCCTTGTGGGTAGTGAAGGGCTGCATGCTTGACTCCTTTACGCTTGACGAACGTCGACGAAATGGCCCGCGATGCCGGCGGCGGCGGCCATGGCCGGGCTGAGAAGATGCGTACGACCGCCCTGCCCCTGACGTCCCTCGAAATTACGGTTGGACGTGGAGGCGCAGCGCTCGCCCGGCTCGAGCCGGTCGGCGTTCATGGCCAGGCACATGGAACAACCCGGCTCGCGCCATTCGAAGCCGGCCTCGAGGAAGATCTTGTCGAGGCCTTCTTTCTCCGCCTGTTCCCGCACGAGCCCGGACCCCGGCACGACCATGGCGAGGGTGACATTGTCGGCCACGCGCCCGCCCTTGATCACGGCCGCCGCGGCACGCAGGTCTTCAATCCGGGCGTTCGTGCACGAGCCGATGAACACCTTGTCGATCGGGATGTTGGTCATCGGCGTGTTGGCCTCCAGGCCCATGTAGGCGAGGGCCTTGCGCATGCCCTCGGCCTTGACCGGATCGGGTTCGGCTGCCGGATCCGGTACCTTGCCGGTGACGGGGACCACCATCTCCGGCGAGGTGCCCCAGCTGACCTGCGGCTCGATCCGGGTGGCGTCGAGGGTGACCACCTTGTCGAATTCGGCATCTGGATCTGACTTGAGCGTGCGCCAGTATTCGGCTGCCCGCTCGAACATCTCGCCCGTGGGGGCATACGGCTTGTCGCGGAAGTACTCGATGGTCTTTTCATCCACGGCGACCATGCCCGCCCGCGCGCCGGCCTCGATCGACATGTTGCACACGCTCATCCGGCCTTCGATCGAGAGCGATTCGATCGCCGAACCGGCGAACTCGATGGCGTAACCCGTGCCGCCGGCCGTGCCGATCTTGCCGATAATGGCGAGCACGACATCCTTGGCGGTCACCCCCGGACCCAGGTCGCCGTCCACCCGGACCTGGAGGGTCTTTGTGCGCTTCTGCAGGAGAGTCTGCGTTGCCATGACGTGCTCGACCTCGGACGTGCCGATACCGAAGGCCAGCGCGCCGATTGCCCCGTGCGTGGAGGTATGTGAATCTCCACAGACCACCGTCGACCCGGGAAGGGTGAAACCTTCCTCCGGACCGATGATATGCACGATGCCCTGGCGCAGGTCGGCCATGGGGAACTCCTTCACGCCGAATTCCTGGCAGTTACGACCCAGCGTGTTCACCTGTTCCCGCGAGACCGGATCAACGATCCCTCCGGCCCGGTTGGTCGTGGGCACGTTGTGATCCGGCACGGCCAGCATGGCCCCGGGGCGCCAGGGCTTTCGCCCCGCCAGTCGCAAGCCTTCAAAGGCCTGCGGACTGGTCACCTCGTGAACGAGATGGCGGTCGATATAGAGCAACGCGGTACCGTCTTCCTGTTGGCGCACCACGTGGGCGTCGAAGAGTTTTTCGTAAAGTGTCTTTCCAGCCATGGGCTTGTCCTCGTGCAGTCCGGTCATTGCCGGCCTGTCCTCATTGCTATTATTGCGATTCGTTAGAATTCGAAAAAACCGTCGTCGAGCCCCGATGCGGGCGGATCGACCGCGTGCTCGATCAGGTCGCGGAGCCGCAGGACCCGGAGCACGCTATGGTGTGTCGATGCCAAGACCACCGGCGGTGCCATGCCGGCCTCGAAGGCCTCCCGCCAGCGCAGCGCGCACAGGCACCAACGATCCCCGGCCCGCAGTCCCGGAAAGTCGTTACCCGGCATGGGCTGGCGCAATTCATTGCCCTGCGTGGCGGTGTAATGGAGAAAGGCGTCATCCACCTCGGCGCAGATGCCGTGCATACCACCATCCTCACGGGCGACATGACAGCGTCCATCCCGGTAGAACCCTGTCAGGGGATCCGTGGAACAGGGCTGCAGGGGCAATCCCAGGACATTGAGGCCATCGGTTTTCATGTCGTGATCTTAATGCCCCCGGTCCGATAACTAAAATGGAAATAAATCATGAAACCCATTCCTTATGGTTATACAGTGAGCTGAGTCCACACCGAATGCGCCGGAGGCCGCCGTGAACCCTGCTCAACTCGATACCCAGCAACTGCTCACGTTTCTCGCCGTGGCCGAAACCGGCTCCTTCTCCGAGGCGGCGCACCGTCTGCACATCAGTCAGCCGGCCATCTCCAAGCGGGTTGCACTGCTCGAGGATCGGCTGGGTTTTACGCTGTTCGACCGGCTGGGGCAGCGCGTGGTGCTCACCTACCCGGGCGAGCGGCTGTTGCCGTCGGTGCAAGGCATGCGCAAAAGCCTGGAAGATATTGTGACGGTGGCCGCCTATGGCGGCGAGGCGCGTGGTGGTCGGCTTTCTGTCTGCCTGAGCCATTACTGTGGGCTGCACCTCCTGCCCGGTGTGCTGGAGCGGTTTTCCACCACGTATCCGGACGTGCTCCTGGATTTGAGTTTTCACGATTCTGAACGCGCCATCGAGCGGGTCAGCAATGGCGAGGCGTCGCTGGCTTATGCCACGTTGCCGCCGCGGGTCGGTCACGGCGTGCGCACCCGATTGCTCTGGCAGGAGGAGCTAGTGCCGATGGTGGCGGCGCGCCATTGTGCGGGCGGTGAGGAGGCCGGCCTGCGGGCCATTGGCGAACGGCTTCCCCTGATCCTGCCGGCCCAGGCGACCAGCACCCGGGCGGCCATCGATCGCTGGCTGGATGACTGCGGGTTGCTGCCACCGGCCGCGATCGAGATCAACCAACTCGACTCGATCGCCGTGCTGGCGGCCACCGGCGTGGGCTGGGCGTTGCTGCCCAACACCCTGCAGCGCAGCGGGCTGATTGCCCTTCAGGGCGGCGGATGTCGTGCGCCGACTCGCCGCCTGGGCCGAATCGACCCCGTCGGGCGAGCCGCCAATCCGCTGGCCGAGGCCTTTGCTGCCATGGTCGAGGCCGAGAACGGTGAGGCATCACACGGCAGAGACCGCTCCCCCGTCAATCAGCGTCTTTGAGCACCCAATCCCGCGTTTTCGGGATGAAATGGACCAGTCCTTCGAGGATCCCGGCGGCGTAATTGCCGTTCATGTCCAGCGAGTTGCCGGAGGCAATGTACAGCCGTTCGGGACGGTGCTGGCGGGTTTGCTCGCGTGCCGCCCGCTTGACGTCATCACGGGCATTGGCGACGAGAATGGCTTGCATTCCACTGGTCAGTACGGCCAGGTCGTTGCCGCTATCCCCGGCAAAGACGGTGCGGTCGTCCGGCGCCTCCAGCCGGGACTGGAGAAATTGGATCGCATGCATCTTGGTGGCGCTCTCCGGCAGCACATCGACCAGGCCGACGTCCTTCATCTCGTCGACACTCCAGATGACGCTCGCGCGGATCCCCTGCTCCGACAGATGTTGCTGCATGGCTGCCACGAGTTGCTCGCCATCCACGGAGGACAGCGTGTAGTAGCTGAGTTTGAAGGTGTTCTGCTTTTCCGGCTCCTGCAGCCTGAGTTGGTCGAACCCGTCCAACAAGCGAGCCAGCGAATCGCAATCATGGCCGGCCCAGTCGGGACCAATCTCGTCGTGCCAGTCCTGCCAGGCTTCCCATCGGTGATCGTTCCCTACCCAGTAAATCGTGGTGCCTACATCGCCAATGGCGTAATCCGGGGTGGGCAGATCCCACTCCCGCATCGCGGCCTGGAGCAGACGTTTGTCCCGACCGCTGACATAGGCCAAGGTGATTTCGGGACGAGCGACGAGCCGGGCAAAACACTCACGGGCACGTGGCGACTCCGGCTGATGGCCGTTTGGAATCAAGGTGCGATCTAGGTCGGTGCACAGCAAGATCAAACTATTCGTCATGGTCGACTCGGAACAATGGCTTTCCTTCCAGTGCATTGTGCCCAATCACCGCTGCCGCCGCACTCCAGCCCTGCATGAACGTGCCGCCCGGCGTGAATTTGCGGCCGTGCACGTATTCGGGAAATGTCCAGGACGTCCCCTCCCGTTCCATTGCATTGGCTCGGTGGATGCCATCCAGAAAGCGATAGGCCTTGCTCCTGTAGTCACGCGCAGCAAGATCGGCGACATAGAAGCCGGTTATCAGGGGCCACAATCCGCCGTTGTGAAACTCGTACGGGTTGTTCTTGAAACTATAGGAAAACGTCATCTGCAGGCTCTCCCAATCCCGATCGACCGGCTCGATCACCGGGTGGAAGGCGGGTAACAGACTCATCTCCTTGGGCACGATCTGGCCGATATGCTTGTCCACCTTCTCGCACTGCCAGGACGAGCCGACATGAAACAGGCCGGTCAGGACATTGGCAAAGGCGTCGAAGCGATAGCCGTAGCCTGTCGGGGAGAAAAACGGCATCCAGAAGTGGCCAGGTCGGTGGGGGGCTGCAGCGCGCCCCTTTCGATAAAGAACCTCGTGGTAGATGTCCACGGACTCCTCGCCGTTGAACCAGTAATTAGCGCGAACGAGGTGGAGCAATCGGGTGGCCCGATCCACCAGGGCATGGTCCGTCGAGCCGTGAACGTGGCTGTGAATGCGACAGAACGACCGTAGCGCCTGCAGGTACAGGAGCTGGTCGTACAGCACGTAGCCAGTCTGGAGGTACTCGTCGGCCCAGTCGCCGGTCTGCGGCACGTAGATCAACCCGCGATCATTGAATTCCCAGGCGCCAAGCAGGAATCGGACGCGTTCGAGCGCGGGCAGCATGGCGTCGATGAACTCGTCGTCCTCGCTGTGCAGCCAGTATTCGGCGCAACCAATGACGAACCAGAGATCGGCGTCCACGCGCCCCGTCGTACCGCCGTAGCTGATGCGTTCCGTGGTGGTGTCGACGTTGCTGGGAATCTCGCCGTGTGGCCCTTGGTGCCGGGCCAGTGTCAGCAGGGTTTTCTTGGTGGTCGAGACCAGCGCCTCGTCTCCCGACATCAAGCCGGCCAGCCCGAGAATTACGCCGTCCCTGCCCCAGATGCGACGGTAATTATCCCGCTCCACCGGGGATGCGAGAAAGCCGTCGTCGGTAGCGCAGCGCCGCATCAAGTCGATGGACTGCTCGTAAGCTTGGCTGCGTTGCTTCGGGGTCAAACTGGTCATGAATGCTCTGTCCCTCCTCACCGGATACTAGACCACGGTCGATCGGGCCGTATCCCGAGGCTTCCTGGCGGGCTGTTACGCCCGTATACCGGTTACTCTCCCAGAGCGGAAAGGCGCAGACTCAGCAGCCCGGCAATCAGGACGAAGAACATGGCAAAACCGATGCTCCCGGCCAGCCCCAGCCACTGGTAGCTAACGCCCGAAAGCACGGTGCCCATCAGCCGTCCGGTCGCATTGGCCGCGTAGTAGAAGCCGACGTTCATCGATGTCTTGTCATCGGCGGAGTAGCGCAGGATCAGGAACGAATGGGTCGCGGAATTGATTGCGAATATCACGCCGAAAAACGCCAGTCCCAGCGTGATCGCCCACCCCTGGGTCAGCCCCGCGGACAGCGCGGCCAGGATCGCGGCGAGGGGCAGGATCAGGGCAAAGGTCCAACCGGCGGCAGCCTTGGCGCCGGGCCCTTCGTGCACATTGGCGTGCGCCCCGCGAGAGGCCATCAGCCGGGGGGCGATTGCCTGCACCGCGCCATAGCCGATCACCCAAACCGCCAGGTAGGCACCCACCCAGTGGAAGTCCCAGCCGATCGACACCAGAAAGACCGGCAGCGCCACGACGAACCACACATCACGTGCCCCGAACAGGAATATGCGGGCCGCGCTCAGCCAGTTGATGGTCGGCTCACGGGAAAAGACCGACTCGGTCGCTGCCTTCTTCTTGATGGCTCCCAGCCCGGTGGGCAGCGTTAGTGTCATCAGAAAACCGACGACGAGCATGGCGGCCAGTGCCGCCATCGCGCCCTGAAAGCCCAGCCATGCCAGCAATACCGCACCAAGAAAGAACCCCACCCCTTTGAGCGCATTCTTCGAGCCGGTGATCCACGCCACCCAGCGAAACAGTTGCGCGTTGCCCTGCCGAGCGATCATCTTGACCCCCGACTTGGCCGACATCTTATTGAGGTCCTTGGCAATCCCCGAAAGCGCCTGGGCGGTCATGACGTAGGCGACCGTCAGCCACGCATCGGGAACCGTGAGCATCAGCAGTGCCCCGATCTGCACGGCGGTCCCCAGTTGCATGGTGCGATTGAGCCCCATGCGGGCGCCCATCCAGCCGCCCGCCAGGTTGGTGACGATGCCGAAGAATTCGTAGAAGACGAACAGCATCGCGATGGCGAACGGGGAATATCCCAGCTGGTAGAAATGCAGGACCACCAGCATGCGGATGGCCCCATCAGTGAGGGTGAACAGCCAGTAATTGCCGGTGATGGTCAGGTATTGGCGCAGCGCAGTGGGCATGGCCTATCTCCGGTGCCGTGAAGGTTTCAGGCGCGGCCGATCATAGCGACCAGTTCCGCCAGGCGCTGGGCATAGCCCCATTCGTTGTCGTACCAGGCCATGATCTTGACGAGCTCGTCATCGATCACCATGGTCGACGGCGCATCGATGATCGCGGAACGCGGGTCGTTGGTGTAGTCCACCGAGACCAGGGGGCGGGTCTCGTACCCGAGGATACCTTCGAGCGGGCCGGCCGCCGCTTGGGCCAGAAGCCTGTTGACCTCATCGACCGTCGTGGGCCGCTCGGGGGTGAAGACGAAGTCGGTCAGCGAGGCGTTGAGCAGCGGGACACGCACGGCCAGGCCATTGAGACGGCCATTAAGCTCGGGGAATATCTCGCCGATGGCCTTGGCCGAACCGGTCGTCGTGGGTGCCAGCGACATGGACGAGGCCCGCGCACGCCGCCAGTCCCTGTCTCCCTTGTCCACGACCGCCTGCGTGTTGGTCAGGTCGTGCATGGTGGTCATCGTCCCACGACGAATGCCCAGCCCCTCGTGAAGCACCTTCACCACCGGCGCTAGGCAATTGGTGGTGCAGGATGCCGCTGTCACCACACGATGCCGAGCCGGGTCGTAGGATGTCTGATTGACGCCCATGACCACGTTGAGCACCTCGGCATGCTTGACCGGGGCTGCCACCGCCACCCGATCGACGCCCTGCTCGAGATGGGGCGTGATCTCGTCGAACCGACGCCACTGGCCGGTCGATTCGATCACGACATCGACCCGGCTACCGGCCCAGCCAATAGCCGCGATCTCCTGTTCCTGGGTATAACGGATCGATCGCCCTTCAAGCAGGAGCGTGTCGCCGCCGCCTTCCACCTGGTGATTCCAGCGGCCGTGAACGGAATCAAACTGAGTCAGGTGGGCCATACATGCCGCATCCCCCGACGTCTCGTTGATATGCACTACTTCGAGCCCCAGTGCCGGCCGTTCGGCCAAGATGCGAAATGCCAGCCGGCCGATGCGACCGAATCCATTGATACCAACCCGAATTGTCATTGGTTCATCTTTTGATAGCTGCCCTCGCTAGGCACCACAGTATATGGACAACGTTATATACAAGGGAGCTTAGGCCGACCAGATGACATTTTGGTGTCACCCGTTGAGAACCGCTCACATCGGGCCATTATCACCCGAACGCGCTGGTGGATCCGGTGGTTGCCATGCCCTCCGAATCACGGCTGTCTGCCAGCCGAGGTTTTTCACAAAATCTGTGGATAACTGTGTGGAAGAGTTCGCGTAGCCCTGTCTCCACAAGGCGAGGGACACTATTGGTTAATTTTTAACCATACTGAAGCATCGGAAGACAAACCTCGCACAAACAGCCACTTATACGATCCTCTTCGCTAAGCAACTGGTTCACTGTTCATAAAAAAGGCGCAACCGCTGTTGCGCCCTACTTGATGTGGAAAATATGCCCTGTCAAGACTTGACTTGGACAAATTTCCTATTCATTCCGCCCCGATCAGTTCGATCGCGTAACCATCGGGATCTGCCACGAAGGCGATGATGGTGTCGCCGGCATTCATCGGCCCGGGTTCGCGCAGAATCTTGCCGCCTTTGGCGCGAATTCGATCCGCCGCGGCGTAGACGTCATCCACCTCGATGGCGATGTGACCATAGCCATCCCCGAGATCGTATTGGTGCTCGCCCCAGTTGTAGGTCAATTCCAGAACGGCGGTCTCGCTCTCGTCGCCGAAGCCGACGAAGGCCAGTGTGAACTCGCCGGCCGAGTAATCCTGCTGCCGCAGCAATTTCATGCCCAAGACATTGGTATAGAAATCCAGCGACTTGTTCAGGTCGCTCACACGAAGCATGGTGTGGAGGATGCGCATGGTTGAGCACTCCTTGTTGGTCCGATTGGAAAGGCGGTTTGCTGAGACGATCCCGGGCCTAATGAACCAGGGAGCCCGGTTCGGGTCACAGGGTGCCCACCGCCTCTGGGCGGTGAGTGAGGAAGCCCTGGACATAATCGACGCCCATGGCGCGAACCTGGTCGAATTGTTCCTGGGTTTCGATCCATTCGGCCACGGTCTGCGCATTCATGACCCGTGAAACCTCGATGATGGCCGAAACGATCACGTTGGCGACCGGATCAGTGATCATGTCCTTGATCAGATGGCCGTCGATCTTGACGAAATCAGGCTGGAGCCGACGGAGGAACTCGAAGGAGAGAAAGCCGCCGCCGAAATCATCCAGGGAAAAGCGGCAACCCAACTGTCGCAGGGCGGCAATAAGCCGCTCGGCCTGTTCCAGATTGAGAATGGCCGCCGTCTCGGTGATCTCGAATATGATCTGCGCCGGGTCAACGTCGTGATCGTAAAGCGCCTCACGGATGAACGGAATCATTTCCGGGTCCTGAACCGAATGGGCCGAGAGATTGATACTGGCAACCAGTGGCAGGCCGGAGCGATTCGAGAGCCACTGGCAGGTACTGTTAACGACCCAGCGGTCGACCTCGCTCATGGCGTGATGTTTCTCGGCGATCTCGATGAATTCCGACGGGAAACGCAGTTGCCCGTCCTCGCTCGCCACACGCAGGAGCACCTCGTACAGCGGCGCGTGATCGCCACTAACCGGCACGATACGCTGCCCCGCCTGTGACAGGCGATCGTTGGCAATCGCCGCACGCAGCGCATTGTAGCGCTCGATCTGTTTTTCCCGTTCGAGCAATTCCGTGTCTTCGCCGGAATACTGGATCACCCTGTCCCCGCCCAGTCGTTGCGCGCTCTGGCAGGCGCGCTCGGCATCGTCGAGTCGTTTCGAGGCCAGCAGGTCGTCGGCCTCGATGCGGGTAACGCCCACGCTCCCACGAAGTCGCAGGTGCGTGTGCTCGCCCGGCAAGCGGAACGCGTGGACCGTTTCCAGCACGTCACGCGCCACTACCGTGCAGGTATCATGACTTGCGAGAGGCATCCAGATGGCGAACTCATCCACGCCCATCCGCGCGATCTTGGCATCCGATGGCAGTTCCAGGGAGAAGTGACTGGCCAGCGACGCCAGGATGCGGTCGCCAAGCGCCCGCGTGCCAATTTCGTTGAACAGCCGAAACTCATCCAGGTCCACCCAGACCAGACAACTGCTGCCGGGATCGGTCAACGTTGCAGCGCGGTTCGCCACTACCTGTGACAGGAACTCCTCCAATGCGCCCCGGTTGAGCAAGCCGGTGAGGCGATCATGCGTGGCGCGGTAGGTCAGCAGGGCATGGGCGGAACGAAGGTCGGTGATATCCAGCATCGAGATCAGCAATTGTGGGCGGCCGTCGGCCTCCAACTGGCTGACCCGCAAATTGACGTCATAGCGTTGATGCTCCCGATCGATGACACCATCCACCGCTCGGTTTTCCGGCTCTGCGGCCATCCGTGCGAGCACCGGCAGAACACAGTCGCTGTCCATGCGGGCCATGTGGAGCTCGAATGCATCGCAAAAGCGTTGGCCGACCAGGCTCGTTTCATCGACATCAGGCTGACGGCTGAACCGGCAGACGGCCTGGTTGGCAAGCAAGATAGTCCCTTGCTCGTCGAGAAGGACCGTGCCGGTATGCAAACCGGAAAAAGTCCGATGTAGCCGCCTTTTTGCGGCAGCCAGCTTGGCCGTCGTGCCATGTGCCTGCCAGTAAAACAGCGTCAGCACCAGCAGCGCGATCAGGAGCAAAGCCGGCCAGTAGCCCCGGACGATGCCGCTGAGGGTCAGCGGTTCTGGTAACCACTTGTCGCGCAGGCGATCGACAATGCTGTAGTCCAACGGTGTGCGCCAACCCAGAATGCGTGCCTGCTCCGCGGCCGGTGAGCCTGACTCCATGGCCAGCAGTTGCTGCGCCACGCGGGTGACCAACCCCTCGGGGGCCTTTCCGGTGGCGGCAAACGGCCATTCCGGCACCAGCGGGGTATTGTTGGAGTATGGAAAGTCCACTCGACGGGCATCGCCAACCGGCACAATCCGGCTGTCCGGATACTGCTCCAGGTAGCGATGGAAAAAGCTCGAACGCACCACGCCCGCGTGGGCCCGCCCGTCCAGTACCGCTTCGATAACCGCCTCGAGCGGTAGCCCCGTGAAAATCGGGGTAATCTCGTTCTCGACGTCGATGCCGGCATTCTCCAACGCCTGCATCCCGAGAATCCACCCCCCCAAGGCAGTGGGACCAGGGCCGGCAATGCGGCTGCCGACCAGATCACTCACCGTTTGAAAGCCCGTCCCCTGACGGGTAAAGATGACGGCCCCGAAGCGCTCGAGCCCAGCGCCATTCCCCTTCACCACTAGGGTAGCCAGCGGCCAGATCCGGCCCAGCCGGCCGAGTTCGGAGAACTGTAACGATTGCGTCAGGACGAAATCGAGCTCGCCTTCAATGAAGGCCTTGCGCAATTCGGAGAGATAAAGCGGTCGAACCCGGAACACATGACCGGGATTGGCCTCGCTGAGGTAATCCGCCGTGGGCTGCCAACGGGCCACGGCCCGCTCCTTGCCGGCGTAGGCCAGCACGCCGATCGTGACGCGGGTGACCTCATCGCTTGAATCCTGCGCGGTGACGGGGCCGGACAGGAGCGCGAGCAAAACAAGCAGTGCCTTCCCGATGGCGATCACTGAAGCGTTTGCACGCGGTGGGTCATCGTTGCGCATATGGAATGGTCCCTGCCTTGATCATGGCGGCCAATAACCTGGAAAGGCGTTGCCAGGCATCCCCTGACATCCCGGCCCTTCCGCCAGTCCCGGTGACGGTCCGGCCCATCAATGGACCTTCGAGATCGACCCGGGTGCTCATGGAATCAAGCCCGCCCGTGGTGCCCTTTGGGTGTATCAGTCATGTCATCCGAGGGTGATGACAAAAGTGTAACGGCCACATCACCAAGCCGACCACCGGTCGACCGATGACGTGGCCGTTAGTTACATCAAGCGGGGGGCCGTCGATTTTAGTCTCGGCGACCCGCCTTGGCACTGATACGCAGCCGCAGCGCGTTGAGCTTGATGAACCCTTCTGCGTCGCGCTGATCGTAGGCGCCGGCATCGTCTTCGAAGGTGGCGATCGCCGGGTCGAACAGGCTGTCGTCGGATTGGCGACCGGCCACGATGACGTTGCCTTTGTACAGGCGCAAACGGACATCACCATTGACGTTGGCCTGGGTCGCGTCGATCGCCTTTTGCAGCATCTCGCGCTCCGGGGCGAACCAGTAGCCGTTGTATACCAGTTCGGCGTATTTGGGCATCAGTTCGTCCTTCATGTGCGCCTCGCCGCGATCGAGCGTCAGCGATTCCAGCGCCCGGCGGGCTTTCAGAAGGATGGTGCCGCCGGGGGTTTCGTAGCAGCCGCGTGACTTCATGCCGACGTAGCGGTTTTCCACCATGTCCAGGCGACCGATACCGTTGGCGCCACCCAGCTGGTTCAGCTTGAGAAGCAGCGCGGCGGGCGAGAGCTTTTCGCCGTTGATGGAGACCGGATCGCCCTGCTCGAACCCGATGGTGATCTCGGTCGACTCGTCCGGAGCGCTCTCCGGGGAAACCGACCAGCGCCACATGGCTTCCTCTGGCTCCCACCAGGGATCTTCGAGGTTGCCGCCTTCATAGGAGATATGCAGGAGATTGGCGTCCATGGAATACGGCGACTTCTTGCCGGCGGCGGCAAAGTCCACCGGGATATCGCGGGTCTTGGCGTAATCCATCAACTTCTCGCGGGAATTGAGGTCCCACTCGCGCCACGGGGCGATTACCTGAATATCCGGATTGAGGGCGTAGGCGTTGAGTTCGAAGCGCACCTGGTCGTTGCCCTTGCCGGTCGCTCCGTGGGCCACGGCATCGGCACCAGTCTCGCGTGCGATGTCCACCAGCCGCTTGGCGATCAGGGGGCGTGCGATCGAGGTGCCCAGAAGGTATTCCCCCTCGTAGATGGCGTTGGCCCGGAACATCGGAAAGACGTAGTCGCGGACGAAGGTCTCGCGCACGTCGTCGATGTAAATCTCCTTGACCCCCATCTTTTCGGCCTTTTCGCGCGCCGGCTCGAGCTCCTCGCCCTGTCCGAGGTCGGCGGTGAAGGTCACCACCTCGCAGTCGTAGGTCTCTTCCAGCCATTTGAGGATGACCGAGGTGTCCAGGCCACCGGAGTAGGCCAAAACCACCTTGCCGAGCTTCTTCTTGGGGGCCGAAGGGTTGCTCATCAGAACTCCTGATTGATTTGAATGTACGAGAATGCGGGCCATTATATAGACACAGCCCGTCGTTCACAGGGCATAGGGGTTTTCGATCCCCCGATCACCTCCCGCCAAATCACGCCGATGGCCTCGGTCGGCCCACTTGCGGCAGGCGCTCGGGACATGCCCGCGTGGGGTCTGTCAGGGCCTTTCCCCGGCACGGAACATAGGAAATGTTGATGGAATCACGCATAATGGCCCACAAATTTTGGTCCGGTGCGACCGTTGCGTGCCCATGCTGATGCGGCTTGGGCGAATTCCGGCAGCACCTAACGACAGCTTTGAGGAGTGCTTGTGACCGATTACAACGATCAGGATCCGCAGGAAACCCGCGAATGGCTCGATGCCCTCGAGGCGGTGGTCAACTTTGAAGGGACGGAAAAAGCCCGCCATCTGATTGGCAGCATGATCGAGCGGGCTCGACAGCACGGCATCGACACCCCCTACTCCGCGACTACCCCCTACATCAACACCATCCCCCCGGAAAACGAGGCGCAGTACCCCGGCGACCGGCAGCTGGAGCAGCGCCTGCGTGCCCTGATCCGCTGGAACGCGATGGCCATCGTGGTGCGCGCGAACAAGGATTCCTCGGTCGGCGGCCACATCGCCTCCTACCAGTCCAGTGCCACCATGTACGAAGTGGGCCTCAACCACTTTTTCAAGGGGCATGATCACCCGGAAGGCTCGGACATGGTGTTCTTCCAGGGACACGTTTCCCCGGGGATGTATGCCCGTGCCTATCTGGAAGGCCGGATCACCGAGGAACAGCTGCTGAACTTCCGCCAGGAGGCCGCTCATGAGCAGGCACTGAGCTCTTACCCGCACCCTTGGCTGATGCCGGATTTCTGGCAGTTCCCGACCGTTTCCATGGGCTTGGGCCCGCTGATGGCGATCTACCAGGCGCGCTTCATGAAATACATGGAAGCACGCGGCTTCGGCAAGGTCGGGCCGCGCAAGGTCTACGCCTTCCTCGGGGACGGCGAGATGGACGAGCCCGAGTCCCTCGGCGCCATCGGCCTTGCCGTGCGCGAGAAGCTCGACAATCTGGTCTTCGTCGTCAACGCCAACCTGCAACGCCTCGACGGACCGGTACGCGGCAACGGCAAGATCATCCAGGAGCTCGAGGGCAGCTTCCGGGGCGCCGGCTGGAACGTCGTCAAGGTCATCTGGGGACCGGGCTGGGACGAGCTGCTGGCCCGTGACAAGTCCGGCAAGCTCATGGAGCTGATGATGGAGACCGTCGACGGCGAATATCAGGCTTTCAAGGCCAAGGACGGCGCTTTCGTGCGCGAGCAGTTCTTCGGCAAGTACCCGGAGACCGCCGAACTGGTCAAGAACATGACCGACGACGAGATCTTCTCGCTTACCCGGGGTGGCCACAGCCCGCGCAAGATGTACGCGGCCTACAAGGCGGCCAACGAATGCAAGGGCAAGCCAACGGTCATCATCGCCAAGACGGTCAAGGGCTACGGCATGGGTCCGTTCGGCGAGGGCGCGATGACTGCCCACCAGCAGAAAAAGCTGGATAACGAAGGCTTGAAGTATTTCCGCGACCGCTTCGGTCTACCGATCTCCGACGAGCAGCTCGAGAAGAACGTCCCGTTCTACAAGCCGGACGACAGCCATGAGTTGATCAAGTACATGCACGAGCGCCGACGGGAGCTCGGCGGCTATCTGCCTTCGCGCGTCGACCGTGCCGAGTCGCTTCCGGCCCCGGACCTCAAGGCATTCGACATGATCCTCAAGGGCACCGGTGAGCGCGAGATGTCCTCGACCATGCTCTTCGGTCGCATCCTGGCGATGATCCTGCGCGACAAGAAGCTCGGCAAGCGCGTCGTGCCCATCATCCCCGACGAGGCCCGCACCTTCGGCCTGGAGGGTCTGTTCCGCCAGGTGGGCATCTACGACCCGGCCGGTCAGCTCTACGAGCCGGTCGATGCCGACCAGGTGGCCTGGTACAAGCAGGCGGCCAACGGCCAGGTCCTGCAGGAAGGCATCAACGAGGCCGGCTCGATGTCCTCGTGGCTGGCCGCGGCCACCGCCTACGCCAACTACGGCGAGGCTATGGTGCCCTTCTACATCTACTACTCGATGTTCGGTTATCAGCGTGTTGGCGATCTGGCCTGGCTGGCCGGTGACATCCGGGCGCGCGGCTTTTTGATCGGTGCGACTGCCGGCCGGACGACCCTGGAAGGGGAAGGCCTGCAGCACAACGACGGCCACAACATCATGATGTTCTCGGCCGTGCCCAGTTGCCGCGTCTTCGATCCCACCTACGGCTACGAGATGGCGATCATCATCCGTGACGGCCTCAAGGCGATGGTCGAGGAAAAGCAGGACTGCTACTACTACATCACCTCGATGAACGAGAACTACTCGCACCCGGCAATGCCCGAGGACGTCGAGGAAGGGGTGCTCAAGGGCGCCTACCGCCTGCGCGAGAGCAAGAAGAAGCTCAAGAACCGTGTCCAGTTGATGGGCTCGGGCACCATCCTGCGCGAGGCCGAGACCGCGGCCAGGATGCTCGAAGACGAGTGGAAGGTAGCCGCCGATGTCTGGTCGGCCACCAGTTTCACCGAACTGGCGCGCGAGGGGCAGGCCTGCGAACGCTACAACCGCCTGCACCCCGAGGCGGAGCCGAAAAAGCCGTACATCACCGCGGCGCTTGAAGAAGGCAGCGGGCCGGTCATCGCGGCCACCGACTACATCCAGGCCTATCCCGATCAGATCCGTCGATTCGTGCCGGCCAGCTTCACCACGCTGGGCACGGACGGTTACGGCCGTTCCGACAATCGGGCCGCCCTGCGCCGCTTCTTCGAGGTCGACTCCGCGCACATCGTGGTCGCCGCGCTCAAGGCCCTGGCCAACGAGGGCAGCATCCCGGCATCCAAGGTCACTGAGGCGATCGAGAAGTACGGTATCGACACCGAGTGCGGCCCGCCGATCGAGCGATAAACATTCCGCCTCTGCGCGTTCCCGGCCGAGAGGCATCGGCCGGGCCACTGGATTCACCTGATACGTATGCCCGCGCCGTTGAGTGCTGGGCACGCACGCAACCTTTCATGGAGACAGGCTGATGGCCATCAAGTCGATCACCCTCCCCGACATCGGCAACTACGAGAACACACCCGTTATCGAGGTGCTGGTCTCGCCCGGCGACCGGGTCGAAAAGGAAGACTCGCTGATCACGCTGGAGTCCGACAAGGCCACGATGGAGATCCCGAGCCCCTACACGGGCGAGATCACCAAGGTCCTGGTCAAGAACGACGACAACCTCAACAAGGGCGACCTGATCGCCGAAATCGATGCCGAGGAAGACGAAAAGGAGGAAGCCAGCGAGCCGGCGGCCGAAAAGGTCCAGGACGACACCTCCGCCGAGGAGCCGGCTGCCGACGCATCGAAGCCGGAGGTACCGACGCAAGAGCCCTCCCCGGCCGCCACCGCCGAAACCCCGGCAGCGACCGGCCCGGCTTCAGGGGGTGGGCAGGCCATGCCGATCAACGCGCAGGCCGGAGGCGCGAAGTTCCACGCCAGCCCGTCGGTACGCCTTTTCTCTCGCAAGCTCGGGGTGGACCTGGCCAATGTCACCGGTACCGGCCCGAAGGGCCGCATCCTGCAGGAAGACGTCGAGGGCGCGATCAAGGCGGTAATGGAAGGCGCGGCCAAGGGCGGCGCTGCCACAGGGGCCGGCATTCCGCCCCTGCCGGAAATCGACTTTTCCCAGTTCGGCGAGATCGAGGAGAAACCCCTCTCGCGGATCAAGAAACTTTCCGGCAAGCATCTATCGACCGCGTGGCTCAACATCCCGCACGTCACACAGTTTGACGAGGCCGACATCACCGAGATGGATGCCTTCCGCAAGTCGCTCAAGCCGCGTGCCGAGAAGATGGGCATCAAGATGACGCCGCTGGTGTTCATCATGAAGGCGGTAGCGCACGTGCTGGGCGAATTCCCCAACATGAATGCATCCATGGCGCCTGATGGCGAGAGCCTGATCGTCAAGAAATACATCAACCTCGGCGTGGCCGTGGACACCCCCAAAGGCCTGTTGGTCCCGGTGGTTCGTGATGTCGACAAGAAGGGTGTCTTCGAGCTCTCCGAGGAACTGATGGAGATATCCTCGCGCGCCCGTGATGGCAAGCTCACCGGCGCGGACTTGTCCGGTGGCACCTTCTCGATTTCCAGCCTCGGCGGCATCGGCGGGACGCAGTTCACGCCGATCGTCAACGGCCCGGAAGTCGGCATCTTGGGTGTCTCGAAGGCCAGCATGCAGCCGGTCTGGGACGGATCGGAATTCGTCCCGCGCATGATGCTGCCGCTGGCTCTTTCCTACGATCACCGTGTGATCGACGGGGCCGAGGGCGCGCGTTTCATGACGACGCTCTCACGGACCCTCACCGACCTTCGCGAACTGATGCTCTGAGGTATCCATGACCATCGAGACAATCAATCTCCCCGATATCGGCAATTTCGACGAGGTCGAGATCCTCGAGGTTCTGGTCGAGGCCGGTGACACGATCGAAAAGGAAGATTCCCTGATCACCCTCGAGACCGACAAGGCCACCATGGAGATCCCCTCCCCTGCGGCGGGCAAAATCACCGAGGTGCTGGTGGGCGTGGGCGACAAGATCAGTACCGGCAAACCGGTCGCCAAGTACGAGCCGGCAGCCGATGCCAGCGACGGTGATGGCGGCGGGGAAAAGGACGAGGCGGCCAAGGCAGAACCTGCCAAATCCCCGGCCGAAACCAGTGAGGCCAGCCCGGCATCGGCCGCCGCGGCCTCGACAGATCAGAAGGCCGATGTCGAATGCGACATCTGCGTACTGGGCTCTGGTCCGGGCGGCTATGCGTCTGCCTTCCGTGCCGCGGATCTGGGCAAGTCGGTCGTCATGATCGAGCGCTACCCGGTGATCGGGGGCGTGTGCCTGAACGTCGGCTGTATTCCCTCCAAGGCCCTCTTGCACGTCTCGGAAGTGCTCAACGAGACGCGCTCCATGGGGGCCCACGGCGTGACCTTTGCCGAGCCGAAAATCGATCTCGACAAGCTGCGCGGCTTCAAGGATCAGACGATCAAGAAACTCACCGGCGGGCTCGAGGCATTGGCCAAACAGCGTAAGGTCACCATCGTGCGTGGCTATGGTCGCTTCGTCGATCCGCACCATATCGCGGTGACCGATGACGATGGCAAGGAAACGCTGGTACGTTTCGACCATTCGATCATCGCTGCCGGCTCACAGCCGGTGAAGCTGCCGTTCATCCCGCACGACGATCCGCGCGTCATGGACTCGACCGACGCACTCGAGCTCGAGGAAATCCCCAAGCGCATGCTTGTCATCGGCGGCGGCATAATCGGTCTGGAAATGGCGCAAGTCTACGATTCGCTTGGCGCCGAGGTATCCATCGTCGAACTGGGCGACACCATCATCCCCGGGGCAGACAAGGACCTCACCCGGCCGTTGCTCAAGATCCTCAAAAAGCGCTACCAGGACATCTTCCTGGGCGCGAAGGTGACGAACGTCGAGGCCAAGGACGATGGTCTCCATGTGACCTTCGAAGGGAAGAAAACGCCGGAAACCGCTGTATTCGATCGGATTCTCGTTGCCGTCGGTCGTTCGCCGAACGGCAAGAAGGTCGATGCGGACAAGGCGGGTGTGAGCGTCGACGAGGGTGGCTTTATCTCCGTCGACGAACGCATGCGCACCAACGTGGAACACATCCACGCCATCGGCGACGTGGTGGGACAGCCCATGCTGGCGCACAAGGCTGCGCACGAAGGCAAAGTGGCCGCTGAGGTCATCTGTGGCCTCCCGTCGGCCTTCACGCCCATGGGCATCCCCAGCGTGGCTTACACCGACCCGGAAGTGGCCTGGGCGGGCAAGACCGAGGACGAGCTCAAGGCTGAGGGTGTCGAGTACGAGAAAGGCGCGTTCCCCTGGGCCGCTTCCGGTCGGTCATTGAGTCTCGGCCGTGATGAAGGTCTGACCAAGGCGCTGTTCTGCAAGAAGACCCATCGTCTGCTCGGGGCCGGCATCGTTGGCCCAAACGCGGGTGAGCTGATCGCCGAGGCCATGCTGGGCATCGAGATGGGGGCCGACATGGCCGACATCGGCCTGACCATCCATCCGCACCCCACCCTGTCCGAGACTCTGGGCTTCGCCGCCGAGATGGCGGAGGGAACGATCACGGATTTGATGCCGCCGAAAAAGCGCTGATCCATTTGCCGATCGCTTAAGGGAGTTAGCGAGTGGAATATCTTCTGTTCGCGATGCTGGGGATGGTCGGCGGTCTCGCCGCCGGCCTGCTTGGCATCGGCGGCGGACTGATCATGGTGCCTGTCCTGTTGCTGATCTTCCCCACGATCGGCATCACTGGTGAGCACCTCGTGCATGTAGCGATCGGCACCTCGCTGGCGGCGATTGTTTTCGCCTCGATCACTTCCGTCTACAGTCACCACCATCACGGGGGTGTCCTGTGGGGGGTGTTCGCCCGGTTCGCACCGGGGATGGTGCTCGGTGCGATCATCGGTTCGACCTTGGCGCACTACCTGCCCGGCGGTGTGCTCAAGATTGTCTTCGGGGTGCTCGAGATCCTGGTCGCAGCGCAGATGGCGTTCGGTCGTCAGCCACCGGCGGCCCGTCAGCTTCCCGGCATCGTTCCCCTGACGGGCGTGTCCACGACCTTCGGCGCGATTGCCTCGATCATGGGGATGGGCGGCGGGGCCATGACTACCCCGTTTTTCCTCTATTGCAACGTCACCGCGCGCAATGCCATCGCCACGAGTGCGTCGCTCGGCCTGCCGACCGCCTTATTCGGTGCCATCGGTTATATTGTCTCGGGCTGGTCGACCCAGGGCCTGCCGCCGATGAGCGCCGGCTATGTCTACCTGCCGGCTCTCGCGGGCATTGCCGTGTTCTCCGTGCTGTTCGCGCCGCTCGGAGCGAAACTTGCCCAGACGTTGCCGGCGACGACCCTCAAGCGGATTTTCTCGATCGTGTTGTTTGGACTCGGTCTGCACATGATCCTGTCGTGATCTCATTCCCCAAGGAAACCGCATGACGCAAGAGACCAAGCATTGCCGGAAGATCGCGATTTACCCCGGCACGTTCGACCCCATCACCTATGGTCACGTCGATCTCGCCCAACGGGCCGCCCGTCTGTTCGACGACGTCATCGTCGCCGTGGCGGGTGATTCGGGAAAGGACACCCTTTTCTCGCTGGAAAAGCGCTGCGAGCTGGCCAGACAGGCCATCGCACAGATCCCCAGCGAGGGCAGAATCCGCGTGGAACCCTTCGAAGGTCTGCTGGTCGACTTTGCACAGCGCTCCCACGCCACGGCCCTGGTGCGGGGGTTGCGCGCCGTGAGTGACTTTGAGCATGAAATCCAGTTGGCGGCGATCAATCGTCGTCTTAACCACGAACTGGAAACGGTGTTCCTCTCCCCGGCCGAAGACCTCGGATTCGTTTCCTCGAGCATCGTGCGGGAGTTGGCCCGTCTGGGAGGTGACGTGACCGATTTCGTCCCGTCCGAGGTAATTACGGCCCTCGCCGAGATTGACCAAGGAAAAAAGTAAGGTATTGTGCCGTCCGGCGCGCCAAAAAACGCGGTTACCTGTTATCCTACGCATCAAGTCAGAGACGCTATTTTTGGGGAGGATTCCGCATGTCCCTGCTGATTACCGACGAATGCATCAATTGCGACGTTTGCGAACCGGAATGCCCCAACGGGGCCATTTCCCAGGGCGACGAGATCTACGAGATCGCCCCCAACCTCTGCACCGAGTGCGTGGGACATTACGATGAACCCCAGTGCGTGGAGGTCTGTCCGGTCGACTGCATCATCACCGACCCGGAGAACAAGGAAACCGAAGACCAGCTGATGGAAAAGTATCATCAACTGACTGGCTGATCGTATCGCCTTACCGCGCCCTCTCCCCGGAGGGTTGTCGGCACCGAGAAAAGCCCGCCTGGCATATTGCCAGGCGGGCTTTCTTTATTGCTGCCCCCGGGCTCCCGACGACGAGCACTTAACCTTCTTCGACGCGCACCCGTATGAACTCCGTGACCGAACCGAATGTGGCGAACCACTCGGCATCGATCTCATCATCGCTCAACTGGATGTCGAACCGGTCTTCCAGCGCGGTCAGCAGCAGCACCACGCCCATCGAGTCGAGCTCCGGCAGCTCGCCGAACAGTCCGCTGTCGGGTGCGAATCGCTGCACCGGCCCGGGCAGATCCAGTGTGCTGACGATCGTGCCCCGCACCATCTCGAACAACGGGTCGACCGTCATGCGCGTGCCTCGATTCGATCCATGCCGCCCATGTAGGGACGCAGCGCTTGGGGAATCAGGATGTCGCCGTTGGCGCATTGATGGTTTTCCAGGACGGCGACCAGGGTACGCCCCACGGCCAGGCCCGAACCATTCAAGGTGTGCACGAGTTCGGGCTTGCCATCCGCGCCACGGGTCCGGGCGTGCATACGGCGCGCCTGGAAGTCGCGCGTGTTCGAGCAGGAGGAGATCTCGCGATACCTTTCCTGCCCCGGCAACCACACTTCCAGATCGTAGGTCTTGGCCGCGGAAAAGCCCATGTCTCCGGTGCACAACAGCAGCCGACGATACGGAAGTTCCAGCGCGTCGAGGACCGTTTCGGCGTGCCCGGTCAGCTCCTCGAGGGCACGCTCGGAATCCCCCGCCGGCACGATCTGCACCAATTCGACCTTCTCAAACTGGTGCTGACGAATCAGGCCACGTGTATCCCGCCCGGCCGATCCCGCTTCGGACCGGAAACAGGGGGTATGGGCCACGTACTTGACCGGCAGTGTGTCACGATCGAGGATTTCCCCGCGCGCTAGGTTCGTCACCGGCACCTCGGCAGTGGGGATCAGATACCAGGGCGTCTCACCTTCCAGACGGAACAGGTCATCGGCAAACTTGGGCAGCTGACCGGTGCCGAATAGCGAATCGGCGTGCACGATGAATGGCACCTGCACCTCGGTGTAGCCGTGGTTCTCGGTATGCATGTCCAGCATGAACTGCGCCAACGCCCGGTGCAGGCGCGCGACCGGCCCGGCCAACGTGACGAATCGGGCGCCGGTAAGCTTGGCGGCTGACTCGAAGTCCATCCCCGCCAGACCCGCCCCAAGGTCGACATGATCGCGGGGGGTAAAATCAAAGGCAGGGATCTCGCCAACCGCATGCATCTCCCGGTTGGCCGACTCATCCTCACCGACCGGCACATCCTCGTCCGGCAGGTTGGGCAGGCCCGCGAGAAACTGATACAACTCGTCGGAGACCGCGGCCAGCCGCTGCTTGCCCGAATCGAGCTGTTCGCCCAATTCACCCACGGCCGCGATCAGCGGCTGGATGTCCTCGCCCTGCGCCTTGGCCTTGCCAATCTTCTTCGATTCCGCATTGCGGCGCGCCTGCAGGGTTTCAGTCTCCACCTGCAGCTTCTTTCGCTCTGACTCCAGGGCCTCGAAGCGTTCACGATCGAATGAGAAACCGCGACGGGCCAACCTTTCGGTGACCTGATCGGTTTCCTGGCGGAGAACTCGGGCGTCAAGCATGCGTGGTCCAGCGATTGATATGGGCGGGGAATCAGAGCGACGGGCCCGACGGGCACGCCACGCTGCAGCACTAGGCGATGTATTCGACTTCGACGATCTCGAAGGTGCGGGTGTTGCCGCCGGGCGGTGTGAAGGTGACCTCATCACCCACCGATTTGCCGATCAGGGCACGGGCCATCGGCGAATGGATCGAGATCAGGTTCTGCTTGATGTCGGCTTCGTCGTCGCCAACGATCTTGTAGCGAATCTCATCATCCGTATCCAGGTCAAGCAGTTCCACCGTTGCACCGAAGATCACCTTTTCCCCCGGCGGCATGCGGGTGACATCGATGATTTGGGCATGCGAGAGCTTGGCTTCGATTTCCTTGATCCGGCCTTCGATGAAGCCCTGCTCTTCCCGCGCCGCATGGTATTCGGCATTCTCCTTGAGATCGCCCAGCTCGCGCGCCTCGGCGATCGCCTGGATGATCCGCGGGCGCTCCACGCTCCGCAGGCGCTTGAGTTCTTCCTCGAGTGCGGCCGCACCGGCCGCTGTCATGGGTGTCTGCTTCATGAAACACACTCCTGATGCAGATCCTGCAGGCGGTTGACAGTCACCGGCTGGTGCAGGTATTTCAATGCCAGCGCCATCGCCTCCGCACCGGCCAGCGTCGTGAAGTACGGAATCCGGTAGTGCAGTGCCTCACGACGGATCTCGTAGGAGTCGCTGCGTGACTGCTGGCTATTGGAGGTCGTGTTGACGATCAGCGCGATGTCCTTGTTCTTGATCATGTCGACGACATTGGGACGCCCTTCCGTGACCTTGTTGACCGCGGTTACCGTCAGGCCTTGTTCGTTGAGGAATTTCGCGGTGCCGCGCGTGGCCACCAGCGAGAAGCCCCATTCATCCAGTGCCTTGGCCACCGGGATCACCGCCTTGTAATCCCGCTTGCGCACGGAAACGAAGGCGGTGCCCTGCAGGGGCAGCGAATTACTCGCACCGGCCTGGGCCTTGGCAAAGGCCTCGCCGAATTCGCGACCGACCCCCATCACCTCGCCGGTGGACTTCATCTCGGGCCCCAGCAGCGGGTCCACGCCCGCGAACTTTATGAAGGGGAACACCGCTTCCTTGACCGAATAGAATGGCGGGATGCGTTCGCGGGTGATGCCCTGGCGCTTGAGGCTGATACCAGCCATGGTGCGGGCCGCCACCTGTGCCAGCGGGATACCCACGGCCTTGGAAACGAAAGGCACCGTGCGCGAGGCGCGCGGATTGACCTCGATGATGTAGATATCGTCGCCCTGGATGGCCACCTGGGTGTTCATCAGGCCAACCACGTTGAGTTCCCGCGCCATCGCCTTGATCTGCTCGCGCACACGGTCCTGCACGTCTCGCGCCACGGTATACGGCGGCAGCGAGCAGGCCGAGTCACCGGAGTGCACGCCGGCCATCTCGATATGCTCCATCAGCCCACCGATGACCACGTCCTCACCATCACAGACGGCATCGATGTCCATCTCGGTGGCATCGTCGAGGAATCGATCCAGCAGCACCGGTGACTCATTGGACACCTTGACTGCGTCGCGGATGTAGCGCTTCAGGCCGTCCTCGTCGTGAACGATCTCCATGGCACGGCCGCCCAGCACGTAGGACGGACGGACCACCAGCGGATAACCGATTTCGGCCGCCAGGTGAATGGCCTGATCGGCGGATTTGGCGGTGCGGTTAGGCGGCTGCATGAGGTCGAGCTTGTGGATCATGTCCTGGAACCGCTCGCGGTCCTCCGCCCGGTCGATGGCATCCGGCGTGGTGCCGATGATCGGTGCCCCGGCCTTTTCCAGGTCGCGCGCGAGCTTGAGCGGCGTCTGGCCACCGAACTGCACCACTACGCCGCGGGGCTGCTCGATCTCGATGATCTCGAGGACATCCTCCAGCGTGAGCGACTCGAAATACAAGCGATCGGAAATGTCGTAATCGGTGGAGACCGTTTCCGGGTTGCAGTTGACCATGATGGTCTCGTAGCCATCCTCGCGCAGTGCGAGCGCGGCGTGGACGCAACAGTAGTCGAACTCGATCCCCTGCCCGATCCGATTGGGGCCGCCGCCGAGGATCATGATCTTGTCACGATTGGTCGGCTCGGCCTCGCAGAACGGCTCGTAGGTGGAGTACATGTAGGCCGTCGAGGTCGGGAATTCCGCGGCGCAGGTGTCGACGCGCTTGTATACCGGCCGGACGCCGAGAGCATGGCGGTGACTGCGCACGGTGCTCTCGGTCTCATCGAGCAGCTTGGCCAGGCGTGCGTCCGAGAAGCCCAGTCGCTTGATCTGGTACATCTCCGCCGCCCCGATTTCCTTCAGGTGACGGCCGCGCAAGGCCTCTTCAGTACGCACCAGGTGCTCGATCTGGCGCAGGAACCAGGGATCGATGAACGAGTGGTCGAATACCCGCTCGAGGTCGAAGCCATGACGGAACGCCTCGGCGACGTACCAGAGGCGATCGGCGCCCGGGGAATGCAGCTCGCGGACCAGCCTGTCCTCAATGTCGGCATCCGAGAGATTGCCTTCCAGGACCTCGTCAAGCCCGTCCCGGCCGATCTCCAGTCCACGCAGCCCTTTTTGCAGGGACTCGGGGAAGGTGCGGCCGATCGACATGACCTCGCCGACGGACTTCATTTGCGTGGTCAAGCGATCATTGGCCGCCGGGAACTTCTCGAACGTGAAGCGCGGAATCTTGGTGACGACGTAATCGATGGTCGGCTCGAACGAGGCCGGCGTCGCGCCGCTGGTAATGTCGTTCTTGAGCTCGTCGAGCGTGTAGCCGATGGCGAGCTTGGCGGCGACCTTGGCGATGGGAAAGCCGGTGGCCTTGGAAGCCAGTGCCGACGAACGCGACACGCGCGGATTCATCTCGATCACAATCATGTCGCCGTTTTCCGGGTTGACCGCGAACTGGACGTTCGAGCCGCCGGTTTCCACGCCGATCTTGCGCAGCACCGCCAGGGAGGCGTTGCGCATGATCTGGTATTCCTTGTCCGTCAAGGTCTGTGCCGGAGCGACCGTGATCGAGTCGCCGGTATGCACCCCCATCGGATCGAGGTTCTCGATCGAGCAGATGATGATGCAATTGTCGTTCTTGTCCCGAACGACCTCCATCTCGTATTCCTTCCAGCCAAGCACGGACTGCTCGATCAGCAGCTCGTTGGTCGGCGACAGGTCGAGGCCGCGACGGACGAGTTCCTCGTATTCCTCACGGTTGTAGGCGATGCCGCCACCGGTGCCGCCCATGGTGAACGACGGGCGAATGATGGAGGGAAAGCCGATCTCGGCCTGGGCGGCCAAGGCGCCTTCGAAGGTGTGCACCACGGTGGAGGCCGGCGTCGACAGGCCAATCTCCGCCATCGCGTCCTTGAACCGTTCGCGATCCTCAGCCATGTCGATAGCGTCTTCACTGGCACCGATCAATTCGCAACCAAAGCGCTCCAGTACGCCGTGACGGTGCAGGTCCAGGGCGCAATTGAGTGCGGTCTGGCCGCCCATGGTAGGCAGCACCGCGTCCGGGCGCTCCTTGTCGATGATCGCGCTGACCGCTTCCCAGGTGATCGGCTCGATATAGGTCGCATCGGCCATTTCCGGGTCGGTCATGATCGTGGCGGGGTTCGAGTTGATCAGGATGACCCGCAGGCCTTCCTCGCGCAGGGCCTTGCAGGCCTGGGCACCGGAATAGTCGAACTCGCAGGCCTGACCGATGACGATGGGTCCGGCCCCGATGATCAGTACACTCTGGATGTCGTTTCTTTTTGGCATGCTCGACTCACCTGCCAGCCGCGGCTGGGCAGTTGGTTATTCTGGATGGCGGATTTCAGCGGCGGGCATCGATGCTGTCGACGAACTGGTCGAACAGCAGGTCCAGATCGTGTGGCCCCGGACTCGCCTCGGGGTGTCCCTGGAAACTGAAGGCCTCGCAATCGGTACGACGGATACCCTGGAGGCTGCCGTCGAATAGCGAACGGTGGGTTGCCTCCAGGTTGGCCGGCAGGCTGTCCTCTTCGACCGCGAAACCGTGGTTCTGGCTTGAGATAAACACCCGCTTGTCGTGGATGTCCTGCACCGGGTGGTTCGCGCCGTGATGGCCAAACTTCATCTTGCTGGTCTTCGCCCCGCTGGCGAGTGCCAGCAGCTGGTGGCCCAGGCAGATGCCGAACAGGGGAATGCCGCTCGCCAAAAAGCGTTCGATGTCGCCGATTGCCTTCGTGCAGGCTGCCGGATCGCCCGGGCCGTTGCCGACCAGGATGCCATCGGGATTGGTAGCCAAGAGCTCTTCCACCGGCGTATCGGCCGGGAAGAGCGTGATGCGGCAACCCCGGTCGACCAGCTTGCGCAGGATGTTCTGCTTGAAGCCATAGTCGTAGGCGATCACGTGCCGTGTCGGCGCGGGGCGCTCCTCGTCCTTGACCCACCAGGAGCCGGCGGACCACTCGCGGATCTCGCGGGTACCCACCTCGGGGATCAGGTCCATGCCCGCCAGGCCGGCGAAATCGCGGGCCTTCTCGATCGCGGCGGTGGGGTCCAGGCTGTCGCCGGCGACCAGGCAGCCCTTCATGGCGCCCTTGTCACGCAGGCGGCGGGTAAGCTCGCGGGTGTCGATCTCGGCGATGGCGACCAGACGGTGGGTCTGGCAGTAGTCCTCGAGGGTCTGCTCACCGCGCCATGAGCTCATCTGTCCGGAATCGCGGATCACCAGCCCGGCCACGTGGACCGCGTCGGATTCGGCATCCTCCGGGTTGGTGCCCACGTTCCCGATGTGCGGGTAGGTCAACGTCACGATCTGGCGTCGATACGACGGGTCGGTCAGTATCTCCTGGTAGCCCGTCATCGCGGTGTTGAACACCACCTCGCCAATCGACTCCCCGTCGACACCGATGGATGTGCCGTAAAAAACGCTCCCGTCTTCAAGAGCCAGGAGCGCCGTATTTGCCGGGAGCGCAGCATTCGCGCCTGAGACCGTGCTATCCAAGAACTTTCCCCCAAGATTTGTCGTGTCGGTCCCCACCCGTTCACCTCGCGATCGTCGCGTGATAAAAAACGGGAGGTGAGTCCGGCTGTGACCACCACCGATGGGCGGCGAGCCTCGGGGCGAGATTATGACTGAAACGCCCCGACCCTGTCCACGTTAGCCGTCCCGTTGCGCACTGCAACGAGGGGGTGAGCCGCGGCAACCCGTCGATTTTGCGCGCAGTGCGGGAGCGCGGTCAGACCGGCTTGAGGCCCAGCACGTGACTCATGTCATACAGGCCGGCAGGTTTGTCTGCCACCCACTGGGCCGCGCGGACGGCCCCCTTGGCGAACGTCATGCGGCTGGAGGCCTTGTGCGTGATCTCCACCCGCTCGCCGATGCCGGCGAAAAGCACGGTGTGATCACCGACCACATCGCCGCCGCGGATGGTGGAAAAGCCGATGGTCTCGGCTTCCCGCTCACCGGTGATCCCTTCGCGCCCGTAGATGGCCACCCGGTCGAGATCCCGACCGAGCGAATCGGCCACGGCCTCGCCCAGACGCAGTGCCGTGCCCGAGGGAGCATCGACCTTGTGACGATGATGGGCCTCGATGATCTCGACGTCGTAGTCATCTCCGAGCATGCTGGCCACCTGCCCCAGCACCTGGAGCAGCACGTTGATGCCGATGCTCATGTTGGGGGCGAAAACCACCGGAATATCGCGGGCGGCCTCGCTCAACTGGCCTTTCTGAGAATCGGACAGGCCGGTTGTGCCGATCACGATCGCGCGGCCGGCATCCCGGCAGATTTCCAGGTGGCGCATGGTCGCCTCGATCGAGGTGAAGTCGACCAGTACGTCGAAATCGTCGCAGTGGCTGCCGATCTCCCCGAGTACCGGCACGTCGATCTGCCCGATGCCGGCGATCGAACCGGCATCCTGCCCTACCAGCGGACTTCCGCTGCGGGCGAATGCCGCACCCACCTGCGTGTGAACGCCCTGGTGAGCGGCCTCGATCAGCCGTCGCCCCATGCGCCCATTGGCGCCAACCACTCCGACTCTGGTACTCATTGCGTGCTGATGACTCCGGTTGTGTGCGGGTTGTTCATGTCAGTTTACCAAGCGAAACCGCATCAGAGTTTGAAGAAGCCGGCTCGGTAATGCGACAACTCCGCTACCGAACCGCGAATGTCGTCCATGGCCTGATGGTTGGACTGCTTCTTGTAGCCAGTGAGCACCTCAGGCTGCCAACGTCGGGCCAGCTCCTTGATCGTCGAAACGTCCAGGTTGCGATAGTGAAAAAAGGCCTCCAGTTCCGGCATCAGGCGGGCGAGAAAACGCCGATCCTGGCAGATGCTGTTGCCACACATCGGCGACTTGCCGGCCGGCACGTGCTGGCGCAGAAAATCCAACGTTAGCTTTTCACCGCAACGCAGATCGCAGTCGCTCCGCCTTACCCGCTCGATCAAGCCGCTCTGGCCATGGGTCCGCTGGTTCCATTCATCCATCCCGGCCAATTTCTCCTCGGGCTGGAAGATTGCCACGGTCGGCCCCTCGGCCAATAGGTTCAGATGCTTGTCGGTCACCAGGGTCGCCACTTCGATGATGGTGTCGCGCACTGGATCCAGACCGGTCATTTCGAGGTCGATCCAGATCAGGTTGTCTTCCGGGGCGTGCATGGAACCTCACTTGTGCCGATCGTTACTATCGGCGCGATCAATGGATGGCTGGGATGGATCGGCGAGAGCCTAGCATGCCACGATCGCGCCAGTCAGACGCTCGCCGAAACGGCTGCCACCGGATCGGCGCCCTCGGCTATACTGTTCGCCGCGCCGTGTCTCGGCGCTCGCCGGCCACTCGCTCGCGTTCATTCGCCGCTCCGACCACGTTCCAAAAGATGCTGCGTTGCCCATGCCCGAACTGACTGACATCGACCGCCAGGAGGAAATGGACTCTCTGATTCGGGAGATCCGCAACACCCTGGCGCGCAACGAGCCGGTGGAGGAAACGGAGGTCGAGACGTCGTCGGAGGCCGTCCGCACGCTGGTCCAGCAGCAGGCCCTTTCCCGGCTGGCGAGCAAGATCGAACGACTACACGCCGCCGACATAGCCAAATTGTTGGAGTCCCTTCCCCAGGACGAGCGCCTGGTCATATGGGAACTGGTGCACTCCGACCGTGACGGCGAGGTGCTGCTGGAGGTCTCGGACTCGGTCCGCGACAGCCTGATCGAGGTGATGGATCGCGACGAGATTCTCAACGCCGCGAGCACTTTGGGTACCGATGAACTGGCGGATTTGGCGCCGGATTTGCCCGAAGGCATGATGCAGGACGTCTTCACGGCGCTGCCGATCGACGACCGCGAGAAGCTACGCTTCGTCATGTCCTATCAGGAGGACACCATCGGCGGGTTGATGGACTTCGACTTGGTCACCGTCCGGGGAGAGGTGACCATCGAGGTCGCCCTGCGCTACCTGCGCCGCATGGACTCGCTGCCCGATCACACCGACAAGCTCTTCGTGACCGACCGCGACGGGTTATTCGAGGGCGTGATCCACCTCAAGACATTGCTAATCAGCGACCCGGAAACGGTGGTCGCCGATGTCATGGAACGCGATGCCATCCGTTTTCATCCCGAAGACAAGGCACGAGACGGTGCGGATGCCTTCGAGCGATACGATCTGATCAGTGCCCCGGTGGTCGATGAGGTCGATCGGCTGGTGGGCCGGGTCACCGTCGACGCGGTGGTGGATTTCATTCGCGAAGCCAGCGACGAAGAGCGCCTCTCGCAGGTCGGCCTGACCGAGGAAGAGGACATCTTCGCGCCAGTACGCAAGAGTGTCCGCAACCGGGCGCCCTGGCTGGCCGTCAACATGGTGACGGCGTTGGTTGCCGCCCAGGTGATCGGGTTGTTCGAGGGGTCGATTCAGCAACTTGTCGCCCTCGCGGCGCTCATGCCGATCGTCGCCGGCATGGGGGGCAACATCGGCAACCAGACCATCACCATGATCGTGCGCGAACTGGCCTTCCGCAAACTGGGCGGGGAGGACATCCGGCTGCTCTATGGCAAGGAACTCAAGGTTGCCTTGATAAACGGCGTGGTCTGGGGCGGCGTACTCGCCGCCGTCACCTACCTCATGTACCAACACGCCGGGGTCTCGATCGTGATGATGGCCGCCGTAAGCCTCAATTTTCTCAGTGCGGCATTCTTCGGGGTCACCATCCCCATCCTGCGCACTCGCCTGGGACGAGATCCGGCACTAGGCAGCGCGGTCATGATCACGGCGATCACCGACTCGGGCGGTTTCTTCATCTTCCTGGGGCTGGCCACCCTCTTTCTGCTCTGAGCCTGAGGCATGACTCGCAAGATTCGTCTGAGCAAGCAGCAGCAACGTCACGTCGACCGCCGACGGCGAGTGGGCGCCGAGGCTGACACCTCGTTGTCCACGGGCATCGTGGTGACTCATCACGGCCACGATCTGCTGATCGAGGACAGCGATCACGAACTCCACCGCGGTCGTGCCCGACGGACCGTCGGGCGCTTGACCACGGGCGACCGCATCCGCTGGCACTGCGACGAGCAGGGAAACGTGATGATCGAGCAGCGCGAGGATCGCCGCAACCTGCTGATCCGTCCCGACGCCTATGGCAAGAAGAAGATGATGGCCGCCAATATAGACCAGGTGCTGGTGATCACCTCGGTGATCCCCTGGATGAACCCGGACGTGGTCGAGCGCACCCTAGTGGCCGTCTTTGCCCTGCCGGCCTCGCCGGTGATCGTGCTCAACAAGGCCGATCTGTTGCCTGGGCTGCCGGCGGGCGAGCGACGGGTCATCGTGGAAAACATCGCCCTGTGGGAATCACTGGGTTTCGAGGTCATTCGCACCTCGGTGAAGTCCGGTGACGGCATCGGGACACTGCGCGCCCGGCTGCACGAACAGATCACGCTGATGGTGGGGTTGTCGGGGGTTGGCAAGACGTCCTTGTCTCGGGAGATCACCCCAAGCGCCGATCAGGCCGCCATCGGCGAAATCTCGACGTTCAACCGGGAAGGCACGCACACCACCCGCGCTAGCACGCTATACCGGTTCCCGGATGGCGAGGGTGGGCTGATCGACGCCCCCGGCGTACGGGATTTCCCAGTCGACGAGGTGCCGTCAGCCGCCCTGGAAGACGGTTTCCCCGAGATCCATGCCGCGTCGGCCTACTGCCGTTTCAATGACTGTCGCCATATCAACGAACCGGGGTGCGCAGTGCGTGCGGCCGTAGCGGACGGCGACATCCTTGAGCGCCGACTTGCCCAATATCAGGCCATGCGCGACGCAAACGGTTGAATCCAGCCCGGCTCAGCCCGGGGGCCACTCCATCGCCCGCCCGCCAAGCAGGTGCAGGTGCAGGTGATAGACCTCCTGACCCCCATCACGGTTGCAATTGAACACCGTGCGATAGCCCGACTCGTTGATCCCTTCCTGCGCGGCGAGCTCCCCGGCGACGACGAACAGCTCCCCCACCAGCGCCGCATCCTCGGGCGCGATGGCGTTGACCGTCGGAATGGGCTTTTTCGGAATGATCAGCAGATGCACCGGCGCCTGCGGATTGATGTCGCGAAACGCCAGTATCCGGTCGTTCTCGAAGACGATATCGGCCGGAATCTCGCGATTGATGATCTTGCTGAATATGGTCTCGCTCACGATCGAGCCTCCGTACATGAATTCCCGCCCAGCTTAGCCTAAGTTCAGCTCACCCCGCGGGGCATCCCGGCGCCACCGGCGTTCCCGGGATTGCTGGCAAACTAAGTAGTTAGTATACTATCTTTCTTCCCGCGGCCACCTTCCCATGGATCCGCCGGATTCTCGTGCTTCTACCCAATGGCAGGTCAGGCCTGCCGCCGACACGGTACAACACCCATGTCCCCGATCAGCGCCCTTCCCGCACTCACCACTCGCCGACTTGTTGCTGCGATTGCGCCGGCCGCGCTGCTGCTTGCCAGCGGCCTGCCCGCGCAGGCACAAACGGGCGGCCAGCCACCACCCAAGGTGCCGGTCATCCAGATCGAGCCGAGCAGTGCCGCGGTCTACAAGGAATACACCGGTCGTACCGAGGCCAACCGTCATGTCGAGGTGCGCGCCCAGGTCGACGGCATCCTCGAATCCCGCGATTACGTCGAGGGCGCACGGGTGGAAACCGGAGACACGCTATTCCAGATCGATGACCGCCCGTTCCGAGCCGCGGTGAACGAGGCCGAGGCTGACCTCACCTCGGCGCGAGCGACCTTGGCCGCTGCGCAGCGCGACTGGCGCCGCATCAATTCGCTGTTCGATCGTGGCGTGGCCAGCGAGAAACAACGGGATGACGCCCGTTCGACGCTGGAAACTGCCCAGGCAGGCGTCCAGGTCGCCGAGGCACAACTCGAATCCGCCCAGATCGACCTTGACTACACCTCGGTGCCGGCACCCATCCCGGGCATCGCGAGCCGGCGCGCTGTCGACCCCGGTAACCTGATCAGCGTCGGCGACCGGCTGGTCAGCATCGAGGAGATCGACCCGATCCAGGTCACCCTCTCCTATCCGGTTGACGATCCGTTCGCCGACACGGCCGCCCTCAATCCCACCCCCGAGCAGACAACGCCCGCCGAGGTTGCGGGCATTACCGGCCCCGAGGGTGAGGCGATCACCGGCGAACTCGACTATCGCTCGGCGAGCATCGAGCGCGGCACCAACTCGATCCAATTGCGCGGTGTGTTC
The DNA here is from genome assembly GCA_024635755.1 of Halothiobacillus sp. Classification (GTDB taxonomy): domain Bacteria; phylum Pseudomonadota; class Gammaproteobacteria; order Halothiobacillales; family Halothiobacillaceae; genus Guyparkeria. The sequence continues at coordinate 104,173 of JAGXIF010000033.1, read as the reverse complement.
GACAACCCCGGGGATGTCCTGCGGCCGAACCGCTACGTTCGTGTCCGCCTGAAAGTCGACGAGGTCCAGGACGCGGTGATCATCCCGGAAACGGCCATCGGCACCGGTGCGGAGCCCAACAGCACCGTGGTCTTCGTGATCGACGAGGAAAACAAGGCCGCCCAACGGCGCGTGGAACTCGGTCCGATGAGCGACTAGGGACGCATCATCCTGTCCGGCCTCGAGCCGGGCGATCGGTTGGTGATCGACGGTCTGCTCAAGGTGCGTCCGGGCGCACCGGTCGACCCGCAAGACCCGAGTAAAAACGACGGCGACTGATCGTCTCCCACTTACCGTCAAACCCTACCTGCCCGTGACGCCCTCCTGACGAGGGCATCGGAGATCACCGATGTTTTCCAAGTTCTTCATTGACCGCCCGATCTTCTCCACCGTGCTGGCGATCGTGATCATGATCGCCGGTGGGGCCGCGTTCACCGGGCTGCCCGTCGAGCAGTACCCGGAGATCGTGCCGCCCGAGGTCGAGGTGAGCGCCACCTACGCTGGTGCTGACGCGAGCACCCTGGCCGAGTCGGTTGCCGCCCCGCTGGAGCAGGCGATCAACGGCGTCGACGACATGCTCTACATGACGTCCGGAAGCTCGGATGCGGGCACCATGAACCTCTCGGTCACCTTCGCCACCGGCACCGACCCCGATCAGGCGACCATCGACGTCAACAACCGCGTGCAGCGCGCCCTGCCCCAGCTGCCGCAGGAAGTGCGCAACCAGGGCGTGGTGGTCAACAAGAAAAGCAGTGCGCTGCTGATGGTCATTACGCTGATCTCGGAAAACGAGGAATTCGACACCAAGTTCCTGAGTAACTACGGCCTGATCAACATCCTCGACTCGCTCAAGCGGGTGCCCGGCATCGGCGATGCCCGCCTGTTCGGTGCGCAGGACTATTCCATCCGAGTCTGGTTCGACCCGGCGAAACTCGCGCACTTCAACCTCACCCAGGACGACATAGCCGAGGCAATCCGCGAACAGAACGCCCAGTTTGCCGCCGGCAAGTTCAACGACTCGCCCAACAAGGCAGGCGAGGCGTTCACCTACACCATCACTTCCCAGGGGCGCTTTTCCGACGTCGAGCAATTCCAGAACATCATCCTCGCCTCGTCCGAGGATGGCGGGACGCTGCGCCTGAGCGACGTGGCCGAGGTCGAACTGGGATCGCAGCGTTACGGTTTCAACGCGACCTACAACGGCGCGCCCACTGTCCCGATGGGCATCTATCTCGCCCCCGGCGCCAATGCCCTGGAAACAGTGGCCGAGGTGCGTGGGCGGATGGAAGAGCTCTCCGAGCGATTCCCAGGCGACATGGACTACAAGATTCCGCTAGATACCACCGACTTCGTGCGTATCTCGATCAAGGAAGTCCTCAAGGTATTTGTCGAGGCGTTGATCCTGGTCACGCTGGTGATCTTCATCTTCCTGCAAAAGCCACGCGCGACCATCGTGCCCCTGATCGCGATCCCTGTCGCCCTGATCGGCGCCCTGGCAGGTCTGTTCCTTTCCGGCATGTCGATCAACCTGCTGACCCTGTTCGGCTTCGTGCTGGCGATCGGCATCGTGGTGGATGATGCGATCATCGTGATCGAGAACGTCGAACGCCTGATGCGCGAGGAAGGCCTCAAGGCCCGCGAGGCATCCATCAAGGCCATGGAGCAGGTCACGGGGCCGATCGTTGCCACGACCCTCGTCCTGCTTGCCGTGTTCGTGCCGGTGGCCTTCATCCCGGGCCTGGCCGGCGAGATGTATCGCCAGTTCGCCGTGGCCCTATCGATCTCGGTGGTGCTGTCCGGCGTGGTCGCCCTGACCCTCACGCCGTCGATGACCGCCCTGCTTCTGAAGAATCACCAGGAGAAGGAGCCGGTCCTGCCGTTTCGGATCTTCAACCGTGGCTTCGATGCCTTCCGCAATGGCTACATGAAGCTGGTGCACTTCTTCCTGGTGGCCTGGCCGGTGGGCCTGCTGATATTCGCCGGCGTCGTGATCGCCGCCGTGGTGATGTTCCGCAGCACCCCGACCGGTCTCGTCCCCGAGGAAGATCCGGGCTACTTCATCTCCACGTTGAATCTCGATCCAGCGGCGAGCGTCTCGCGTACGGCTGAAGTGCGGGACGAGTACTCGGCGATGATCCGCGAGAACCCGGACGTACAGATGCAGGTCGCCTTCGCCGGCTTCGATCTGTTGGCAGGCACCCAGCGGCCCTACAAGGGGGTCGCCTTCACGCGGCTCAACGACTGGTCAGAACGCCCCGACGATGACCAGAGCGTCCAGGCGACGGTCAAGAAAGCCATGGGGGCGGGAACCCAGATCGAGGAAGGTTTCATCATGGCGTTCACGCCACCGCCCATCCGTGGCATGTCGACCACCGGTGGTTTCGAGGCCTATCTCCAGCAGCGCGGCTCGGCCGACGTCAAGGCACTCGCCGAGGCCGCCAATGCCCTGGTCGCCGCAGCGAACCAGCGGCCGGAGCTGGCCGGGGTGCGCACCACCTTCGTCGACAACACGCCGCAATTCCGCATGGACGTGGACCGTGAGCAGGCATACGCCCTCGACGTGCCGGTCTCTGCGGTATTCCGTACCATGCAGGGCACCTTCGGTGCCCGTTACATCAACGACTTCAGCCTGTATGGCCGCAATTTCCAGGTCAATATGGCCGCGGATGCCGAGTTCCGCGCCGACCCGCAGGACCTGGAAAACGTCTTCGTGCGCAGCGGTGATCAACAGTTGGTGCCGATCAGCTCGGTGGTCACCCTCACCCGCACGACCGGGGCGGACGTGATCGACCGTTTCAACATTTTCCCGGCGGCCAAGATCATGGGCAGTGCGGCCGAGGGGTACTCCTCGGGCCAGGCCCTGACCGCCATGCAAGAGGTCATCGACCAGACGCTCGGCGGCGGCGATTACACCTTGGGCTGGGTCGGTTCGGCCTTCCAGGAGCTTTCCAGCGGTTCGGCCGGGGCGATCGCCTTCCTGCTGGGCGTGATCATGGTGTTCCTGATCCTCGCCGCGCAATACGAGCGCTGGTCCCTGCCCTTCGCCGTGATCACCGCGGTGCCGTTCGCCGTGCTCGGCGCCCTGATCGCGATCTGGATGCGCGACCTGAACATCGATATCTACTTCCAGGTCGGCATGCTTGTACTAATCGCGATGTCGGCGAAGAACGCCATCCTGGTGGTCGAATTCGCCTCGAAGATGCACACCGAGGACGGGCTGTCGATCAAGGAGGCCGCACTCAAGGCCGCGCGCATCCGTTTCCGGCCGGTGATCATGACCTCGATGGCCTTCATCCTCGGCGTGCTGCCGCTGGCTCTAGCCACCGGCGCCGGTGAGGCGGCACGCAATTCGCTGGGCACGCCGATCGTCGGCGGGATGATCCTGGCGACCTACGTGGCGATCCTGTTCATCCCGATGTTCTTCGAGCTACTGCAGACCGGCAGCGAGAAACTGTTCCGCCGCAAACGACCGGGGGACTGATGCTCGGAATGGATCCGCATGATGAACAAGGACCGGTGTCCGTCCCCGTGGGAGATACCGGCCTTTGTGCGTGGCTAACCGTGACGGCCAACCGGATCGAATCGATCGACCTCAACTGGGCGACCGGCGAGATGCCCCAACCAAACCAATCCGCCCTGCCCGGCGGTATCGAAGAGATCGAGACGGCGATCCGGCGATGGCCCCAATCGGCGCGCGAGCAGATCGACTGGACGAGTCATCCGCTATTCCCGGCACGGGGAACCGCCTTCCAACGGACGGTCTGGCGGGGGCTGTGCGCGCTGGCAGCCGACGAGACATGCAGTTACGGCCAGTTGGCCGAACGCCTGGGGCGCCCGAATGCAGCGCGGGCCGTGGGTCAGGCGGTGGGCTGCAATCCCTGGACCTTGCTGGTGCCCTGTCATCGCGTCCTGGCCGCCCACGGTCGATTGGGCGGCTATGCCCATGGGACGGCGATAAAAAGCCGGCTGCTCGAATATGAAGGGCGGCGCGCGCCCTGAGTGCCGCTAGGCGTTCCCACCTCGTCTCTTGTCGGCTGGATCCGCCCGGGCATCCAGTTCCTCCCAGTGGGTCATGCGCTCGGCGATGCTGCGCTCCAGGCCCCTTGTCACCGGCCGGTAGTAACGCTCTCCGACCAGGGCATCCGGCAGGTAGGTTTCACCGGCAGCATAGGCATCCGGCTCGTCATGGGCATAGCGGTAGCCCTTGCCCCATCCCTCGCTTTCCATCAGGCGCGTCGGCGCATTCCGCAGGTGCATGGGAACCGGCTCCGATCCGCCCTGGCGCACTGTCGCGAGGATGGCATTGTGGGCGTTGTAGACCGCGTTGCTCTTGGGGGCCACCGCAAGGTACATCGCCGCCTGGGTCAGCATCAGTTCCCCTTCCGGTACCCCGAGACGGTCGTAGGCCGTCCAGGCGTCTAGGGCCACGTTCAATGCCCGCGGATCGGCATTGCCGATGTCCTCCGAGGCGATGCGCACCAGCCGCCGGGCGAGATAGGCGGGATCGGCCCCGCCATCGAGCATCCGTAGCAGCCAGTACGCGCCGCCATCCGCATTCGAGCCGCGAATCGCCTTGTGCATCGCCGAGATCTGGTCGTAGAACTCGTCCCCGCCCTGGTCGAATCGACGCGGAGACTGCGAAAGCAAGGCCTGCAAGGTTTCCGCGCCCACAACCCGACCGAGTCCGTCCCCGGTTTCCTCGGCGAGTTGGGCTGCAAGCTCCAGCAGGGTCAGAAGCCGACGCGCGTCGCCATCGGCGGAGGCAACCAGCCGATCCCGGATGGGCTGTTCGATGCTGATCGGTGTATCACCCGTGGTCGCCTTCACGCCCTCGGGGTGTTCGAGCGCGCGCTGGAGCAAGGCGTGCATGGCCGCGTCGTCCAGCGGTTCGAGGCGATAGACGCGCAAGCGGGAGAGCAGCGCGTTGTTGAGCGAGAACGACGGGTTCTCCGTGGTCGCGCCTACCAGGATCAACACGCCCCGCTCCACCGACGGCAGGAGCTGGTCCTGCTGCGACTTGTTGAAGCGGTGGATCTCGTCCAAGAACAGCACGGTCAGCCGACCGTGGGCCGCGCGGCGATCCCGGGCAGACTGGATGACGGCGCGCAGTTCCTTTACGCCCGCCTCCACCGCGGACATGTGCACGATTTCGGCATTGAGTCGGTCGGCATACAACCGCGCGAGTGTGGTCTTGCCCACCCCGGGCGGACCCCATAGCAGGCAGGAATGCGCCTGCCCTTTCTCCATGGCCACCCGCAACGGTGCCGTGTCACCGACCACCCGAGTCTGGCCGGCAAACTCTTCGATGCTGCGCGGCCGCATCCGGTCGGCCAGCGGCCGGTAGGCCGTGGCGGGTTCGGCGGGTTCGGTGGGTTCGGTGGGTTCATTAGTCGGCTTCGCACCGGGTACATCCACTCCGGCAGCGGGGCCGAACAAATCATCCTGCGGCGCCATCACCGACGGCTCACTCGAGTCCGGGTGGCTGGGAGGCCTCGACCACGTCGGTCCCGGCCGGAACCTCGAAGACGAACCGCTCCTCGGCCACCGGTTCATTGAAGCGGCGATCGCGGAATACCACGCGCGTGGTCTGATCGAGCTGATCGATGAAACGCATTTCCTTGATGCCCCGCTCGTCGACCCCCAGCAGCACTTGCTGGAAGTCCCCCTGTTCATCCTTCGGACGCAGCGCAAACCACGCCATCGCGGAGTCGCCCTCAAGTGGGCGGATGCGGAACAGCTCGTCGACGGGACGATCTCCCATCAGGATAGCGATCGGGGCACCCTTGACCGACTCGAGCGAGGATCTGCTGGCCTGGCGCAGATCCGGCTCATAGACCCAGAGCGTTTCGTCGTTGGCGACCAGTTCCTGTACGTAAGGCGTCTCGTACCGCCAGTAAAAGCGCCCAGGACGCTGCATGACGAACGTGCCGGTGGACTCGCGCACCACCCGGCCTTCGGCATTGAGTCTGGTCTGCTCAAAGTCGGCGGCCAACGTCTCGAGCTCGGCCAATTGTGCCGTGAGTACTTCGACGTCCGCCGGCTTTCCCGCCCAGGCCGGCCCACCGGCCAAGGGCATGGCTAGACATCCAGCCAGAAGGGCCCAGCGGAGCCGAGAAAAGAGATCATTCGAGAATCGTGTCTGCATGGACCACCAGAGAATCACAGGAAAAGGTCGGGGACGAGCCGTAAAAGGATCACCGCGGTGGCGGTGGGGCCAGCACCTCGCGACTGCCATTGCCACCCAAGGCACCCACCACGCCGTCGGCTTCCATCTGCTCTACCAGCCGGGCCGAGCGGTTGTAGCCGATCTTGAGGCGGCGCTGCACGTAGGAAATCGAGGCCTTGCGCGACTCCGTGACGATAGCCACCGCCTGGTCGTAGAGAGCATCGATTTCCTCGCCGTCGGCCCGCACGGGCTTCTCGCCCGGGAGGGTCACGTTGGCCGCCGTCTCCTCAGAGAGGACCTCGTTAACGTACTCGGGTTCCCCGAGGGTCTTGAGCGCCTCGACCACACGATGCACCTCGTCGTCCCCGACAAAGGCGCCATGCACCCGCATGGGCATCCCACTGCCGGGCGGCAGGTACAGCATATCGCCGTGTCCAAGCAGGTTTTCCGCGCCCATCTGGTCGAGGATCGTGCGCGAGTCCACCTTGGAGGACACCTGGAATGCGATGCGAGTGGGGATGTTGGCCTTGATCAGGCCGGTGATCACGTCGACCGAGGGGCGCTGGGTCGCCAGAATCAGGTGAATCCCGGCCGCGCGCGCCTTCTGGGCCAGCCGGGCAATCAACTCCTCGACCTTCTTGCCCACCACCATCATCATGTCGGCAAACTCGTCGACCACGATCACCAGGTACGGCAACGGCTCGATTGTGGGGGGTGGCAGATCCGGATCGAGTGCCTGGGCATGATCATAAAACGGGTCCTTGATCGGCTCCCCGCGATCGATCGCCGCGCGGATCTTCTCGTTCGCGCCGGCGATATTGCGTACCCCGAGGGTGGCCATCAGGCGATAGCGGCGTTCCATCTCGCCAACCGCCCAGCGCAACGCGTTCGATGCCTCCTTCATGTCGGTCACCACCGGAGCCAGCAGGTGGGGGATACCCTCGTAGACCGACAACTCGAGCATCTTGGGGTCGATTAGAATCAGGCGCACTTCCTCGGCCGTCGCCTTGTACAGCAGGCTGAGGATCATGGCGTTCACGCCCACCGACTTGCCCGAACCGGTCGTGCCCGCCACTAGCAGGTGCGGCATGCGCGCCAGGTCCGCCATGATGGGTTCGCCGCCGATGTCCTTGCCCAGCGCCACCGTCAACGGCGAACGCGCTTCCCGGTAACGACGGGATTCGATCAGTTCGCGCAACGCAATGATTTCGCGAGAGGTATTTGGAATCTCCAGCCCGACGGTGGACTTGCCGGGAATCACCTCGACCACGCGGACCGAGATGATGGACAGCGCGCGGGCGAGATCCTTGGAAAGATTGGATATCTGGCTGACCTTCACGCCCGGTGCCGGCTGGAGTTCAAAGCGCGTGATGACCGGCCCGGGATGCGCTTCGACCACCTCGACCGACACGCCGAATTCGATCAGGCGCGCCTCGATCACCTCGGACATGTGCTGCAGGTCATCCTTGTTGAACCCGCTACTCTGCTGGACTGGGCGGTCCAGCAGTTCAAGTATGGGCTTGCCATCGGCCGTACCCAGTTCGGGTTGAGGCGGCTGGCGCCCGGTCTTGGCCGCTGGCCGCTTTGCAGGGGCGCTTGGCTTGGGCGCAATCGACGGCCCTGCCGTGGGCGGCTTTTCGGGGCGTTTGGGCGGCTTAACCTGGGGGTTGCGGCTTCGTCGCTGTTCGACATCCGCGTAACTGGCCCCCACTTCCGGGATCTCGGCCGGCTCCGATTTCTTGCCCAGCGGCAGACGAGCTGACACCCGCGCCAGCCCACGCCCCAAGCCCTCCCAGATACGCAGTAGGGTGGCGCCAATCAGTTCGAACAGGGCAAACCATGATAGGCCGGTAGTCGCCGAGACACCCAGCATGCCCAGCCCCAGCAGCACCAGTGTGCTGCCGAGTGCTCCCAGGAGGCGCACCATTCCCTCGGCCAGCACCAAGCCCAGCACCCCTCCGGCCGACTGCCCGGAGGGGACATCCAGTGGTGCATGGTTGATGGCTGCTAGCACACTCACGCAAAGCACCAGCAGCAGCGCACCGAGCCATTGCACGGCAAAGGCAAGATCGAGCCAGGGATGCCCTTGCCGGGCACGCTTGAAGGTGCGCCACAACAGTGGCAACAGTGCCGGCACGAGCATGTAGGCGCCCAGGCCGATGAGGTAGAGGGAAAAGTCGGCCACGTAGGACCCGACCAGCCCGGCCGCATTGACGATCTCGCCGCTGCCGGTGGAGCTGAAACCCGGGTCGGACGGCTGGTAACTGAGCAGCGCGAGGAGATAGACGCCAAGCAACAAGGCGACGATCAGCAAAGCCAGCTCGAGTAGAGCCAACTGCGGGCGAAAGATCGCGGGCTTGGTCAATCCGGGCATTTTGGCGTGCCTATCCTTATCCTGCTCAATGAGTTACCACGCTTTCTTGCAGTGGAAGATCGAGTCCGGATGATACCCGACCCGGCAGAATTCCACCAAGTGTCGCCGCAATGAAGGCATGCACCCCATGGCGGCAAAGCGCAACAGAGCCGGTATCATCCATCCGGTGAATGACGTTTACCATTCAAACGGAGTCCGACCATGAATGATGACCTGCACAAGCCCGATGTCTGGCGGGAAAAGCTGACCGAGGAACAATATCGCGTGTGTCGCCTGGGCGGTACCGAGGCACCCTGGTCCGGGAAACTCAATGACGAGAAACGGGCCGGGGTTTTTTACTGTGTTTGCTGCGACAGCCCGTTGTTCGACAGCCGGTCCAAGTTCGATTCCGGATCGGGCTGGCCCAGTTTCTTCGAGCCGGTGTCATCCGAAGCGATGTCGACGCGACACGACGCCACGCTTGGCATGACCCGCACCGAGGTGCTCTGCGCCCGGTGCCGGGCCCACCTGGGTCATGTGTTCGAGGACGGGCCGGAACCTACCGGCAAGCGCTACTGCATCAATAGCGTCTGCCTGGGATTCCGGCCCGAGTCGGATTAAGCCGTTCTATTTGACGACCCGCAGGCTCGGGCCGCCTCCCTTGCCCCCGCCCGAGGGGGGCGGGTCATCGTCCGGGTCGTTGCCGTCATCCGCATCCTTGGACTCTGGGGCATCCGAGGAGGCGTCGCGGTCCTCACCGGCCGAGTCATCGGATCCGCCGCCCGGCACCGCGCGCAGGTGCGGGGTCCCTTGGCCACGAGTGGCCGCGGTGGTGCCGGCCGGAGCGGTTTCGCCGCCCCCGCTATCCGGGAATGTCTCGCCCGGTTCGTCAGGGAAGGTAGCGCCCTGCCCCGAATCTCGGTCCACGATCGCCCGGATGGCGGGCATCGGCACAAAGACTCGTTCGGGCTGACCGCCAAATCGGGCCTCAAATGAAATGCCCACCCGGTCCATGTGGAAGTCACGCACCGCGGTTGGGCTGATATTCAGCTGGATGTGACCTTCTTCGACGAGGTTGCCGGGCACCATGACCCCCTCGACGGTTGCATCGACGACCAGGTGGGGAATATGACCCTGGTCGACAATCCAGTCGTAAAAGGCCGGCACGAGGTAGGGACGCTTGGAGAGCATGAATCAGCCTTCGCGCATCTCGCGTTCGACTTCCGTGAGGCTCGCCTGGAACGTCGGACGGCTGAAGATGCGGTCCATGTAATCCAGGATCGGCTTGGCACCAGGGCCGGTCAGTTCGATACCGTATTTAGGCAGATACCACAGCAGGGCCGCCAGGGTGACGTCCGCCAGCGAAAATTCCTCGCTCATGAAAAACGGCATGGCGGAAAAGATCGGCGCGGCGGCCAGCAGGCTTTCCTTCAACTGCTTGCGGGCACGAGCAACCGTCTTTTCGCCGCGCTCGAATTCCGGCAGAAGGCCATACCAATCCTTTTCGATCCGGTAGAGCGCCGTGCGGACCTTGGCCCGGCTGACCGGATCCACCGGCATCAGCGGCGGATGAGGAAACCGCTCGTCCAGATATTCCATGATTACGCGGGCATTGGTCAGCACCAGATCGCGATCGGCAAGCACCGGAACGGTGCCCTCCGGAGAGAGATCATGGAAATCCTCCGGCGCTTCCTGTTCGGAAAGGTCAATGATCTCGGCCGTCAGTTCCTTTTCGGCGAGAACGATACGTGTCCGATGGCAGTCCGGTGAATCCGGGCTGGTGAACAAGGTCATGACCGAACGACGATTAACGGTCGCCATTGGCGCCTCCCGTGGTGCAATGGTTTAAAACGCTATGATAACAAAAACCCGGCCCCAGGGCCGGGTTCAATGCTCACTGGGCGGGCAATGTGCCCGTCCGGATGCACGTCATCAGTGCTTGATGTCGCGCCAGTATTCCCGCTTGAGCAAGTACATCACCAAGATGAAGACGAGCAGGAAGGCCAGTACATACGGACCGTACTGGTGACGCTTGAGTGCCGCCGGTTCGGCCATGTACACCATGTAGGCGGCCAGGTCCTTCATCTTCTGCTCGAAGGCCTCCTCGGTCATGGTGCCGGGACGGGCCGGTGCTTCGAGTCCTACGAGCGTTTTCCGAGTGCGCTCCCCTTCACCCTCGGTCTCGTAGACCGGCTGCTTGACGCCCTGTGCAGCGGCGAACACATGCGGCATGCTCACCAACGGAAACACGGCGTTATTGACCCCCCACAACGTGTCGGGGTCCTCGTAGAACGACACCAGATAGGTGTAGAGCCAGTCGGCCCCGTTGACACGCGCCGTCAGGGTGAGATCTGGCGGAACGATGCCGAAGGTCTCTTTCGCGTAGTCGGCCGGCATGTTGGTCTCGATGACGTCTCCCGGCTTGTGGCTCTCCGTCGGCAGCAGCTCGGCCAGTTGCTCCTCGGTCAGACCCAGATCTTCGCCGATTCGGGAAAACCGCATCATGTTGGCGCTGTGACAGGAGGCGCAGTTACCCATGAAGGTCTGGGCGCCGCGATACAGCGCGGCCTTGTCGCCCAGGTCGACTTCTGCATCCGCGAGCGGGTAATCACTGCTGGCCGCCTTGGCACTGGGCGTAGCCATCAGGCCAATCAGAAACATGAGGAAGGTGATACGAATCATTGCAGACGCTCCGGCACGGGCTTGGTACGTTCACGACGGCTGATAAAGAACAGCGCGATGAAAAAACCGAAGTAGACGGCCGACAGGATCTGGGAGGCCAGCGTGCCGAGCGTCGTTGGCGGCTGTGTGCCCAGGTAGCCAAGCCCGATGAAGGCCGCGGCGAAGGCGAACAGGTTTACCTTGAACGCTGTCGAGCGGTAGCGGATCGAGCGCGTGCGGTTGCGGTCGACCCAAGGCAGCACGAACAGGATCAGGATCGCTAGGGTCATCGCCAGCACACCGAGGAACTTGTCCGGCACGGCACGCAGAATCGCGTAGTGCGGCGCAAAGTACCAAACCGGAGCAATGTGCTCGGGCGTCTGGAGCGGATTGGCCGGCGTGAAATTCGGATGCTCGAGGAACAGACCGCCGCCATCCGGCCAGTAGAACAGCACCACGGCGAAAATGAACATGAACACGCCCAGACCGAACAGGTCCTTGACGGTGTAGTAGGGGTGGAACGGAATGCCGTCGACCGGCTTGCCGGAACTGTCCTTGTGTTCCTTGATGTCCACGCCATCGGGGTTGTTCGAGCCCACTTCGTGCAGCGCCATGACGTGGCCACCGATCAGGAACAGCAGCACCAGAGGCAGTGCGATCACGTGCAGGGCAAAGAAACGGTTGAGGGTGGCGTCGGAAATGACGTAGTCACCACGGATCCACAACGCGAGGTCCGGGCCCACCACCGGCACCGAACTGAACAGCGAAATGATGACCTGCGCACCCCAGTAGGACATCTGCCCCCAGGGCAGCAGGTAGCCCATGAAGGCCTCGGCCATCAGCACCAGCAGGATCAGCACGCCGAAGATCCAGATCAACTCGCGGGGCTTCTTGTAACTGCCGTACATCATCCCGCGGAAGATATGCAGATAGACCGCGATGAAGAAGAACGACGCCCCCGTCGAGTGCATGTAGCGCAGCAGCCACCCCCACTCGACATCCCGCATAATGTATTCCACCGAGGCGAAGGCGTTTTCGGCAGACGGCTTGTAGCTCATGGTCAGCCAGATGCCGGTGACGATCTGCAGGACGAACACCACCAGCAGCAGCGAGCCGAAGTAGTACCAGAAGTTGAAGTTATGGGGGACGTAGTACTTCGCCAGGTGCGCATTCCAGAAATGCGACACCGGCAGACGGTCGTCCACCCATTTACCCAGGCCCTTGATCATGCTGGATCCTCCTCGGTGCCGCCGACGCGGATGATGTCTTCGCTGAGATAGACGTACTCCGGCACTTCCAGGTTGGTCGGTGCGGGCACGCCTTTGTAGACCCGCCCGGAGAGATCGAACTTCGAGCCATGGCAGGGGCAGAAGAAGCCACCCTTCCAATCTTCACCGAGATCTTCGGGCGCCACTTCCGGGCGGTAGGTCGGCGCACAACCCAGGTGGGTGCAGATGCCGACGACTACGAGGTAACGCTCATTCTCCTCGCGGGCGCGATAGATATTCGAGGCGAATGGAGGCTGCTGGGTCACTATCTCGGAATCCGGATCCCGCAGCTGGTCGTTGAGCTCTGGCAGGGATTCCAGCATGCGCTCGGTGCGGTTGACCAGATAGACGGGCTTGCCACGCCAGGACACGGTGGTCATCTGACCGGGAGAAAGCTTGCCGATGTTCACGTCCACCGGAGCCCCGGCTGCCTCGGCCTTGGCGCTCGGCTGGAAGGAACTCAGGAACGGCACGGCGGCAAAGCCAACGCCCACTGCGCCAACCGCCGTCGCGGCGCCGGTCAGGAACCGGCGCCTTGCCGGGTTGGAGGGAGAATCAGCCATTGTTACGTCGTACTCCTCAAAATTGTCCGTCAATCGATTTCGGCGGAGGCCTTCCCTTCCGGCCGTTCGTATTGCTGGCAAGCATCACGGGCTCCCTGCGCTCGACAATGCGGAAAACCGACCTGGTCGGCCCGGATTCCCTGCGGGCATGGCCGATGCACAGCATCAGCCATTCTGCGGCCGGGGTAGTTTAAGCATCTGGTCTCGCCGGTCAAACAAGAGCGGCTAATACCTTTTCTCGAGCCTTTATGAGCCTGGCCGGATACGCCGCAGTGGGCGACCGAGGCGATCAGGCCGGATTGTCGATGTCGACAAATCGGTGCTCGATGCCGAACGCCTCGGCGAGGCGCTCACCCAGCAAACGCACCCCGCCGGTCTCTGTGGCATGGTGACCGGCGGCGAAGTAGGTCACCCCCGCTTCACGTGCCATGTGGGTGGTGCGCTCGGAAATCTCCCCGGACACGAAGGCATCCAGGCCCAGGTCGATGGCATCGGACAGCATGTCCTGCGCGCCGCCCGTGCAGATGCCGATACGTCGAATCGGGCGATCCACGGGGCCGACGACCAGCGGCGGACGATCCAGACGCTGCTCGATCCGAGCCGCCAGTTGATGGCCATCCAGGGGCGATTCGAGCCGGCCGGCGACAGCCAGTGACTGATGGCCAAAACGGTCCGTGACATTCACGCCCAGTTCTCCGGCGAGCCAGACGTTGTTGCCGATCTCATCATGGCCATCGAGTGGCAGGTGATAAGCGATCAGGTTGATATCGTTGGCCAGCAGTGTGGCCATGCGACGGCGCTTCATGCCGGTGAGCACCGGCGGCTCGTTCTTCCAGAAATAGCCGTGATGGACCAGGATGGCATCCGCCCCCTCCTCCACGGCCGCATCAAGCAGCGCCTGACAGGCCGTTACGCCGGTGACCAGCCGGCTGACGGATGCCCTCCCCTCGACCTGCAGGCCGTTGGGGGCATAATCACGATAGATTTCCGGGGTGAGAAGCTCGTCACAGAATGCCAATAGCCGTCGGGTTTCGATCGTGTCCTCCATCGCCTGTCCTCTTTTCCGTTGGTCCCTGGGAAGGCAACCGTAGCATGACCCCAGACGCCCCCGAATGGATAGGCAAGGCCTGAGCGATTAGGCGCCCATCGGCTTGGGCCGCCTCCGGCGCCATGTTCCAATGTCGATCGTCGCCTTCCAGGAGCCATCCCCGATCATGCCCAACCCCGCACCGGCCCACCTGTTGTCGCGTCGTTTTCTTCCGTACTTCCTGACGCAGGCCCTGGGTGCTTACAACGACAATGCATTCCGCTTTTCAGTGATGTTTCTGCTGACCTATCAGATGGGTTCGGCGGATGCCGGGGACGTGGATGTCTTGATGAACCTGGCGGCCGGCCTGTTCATCCTGCCGGGGCTGATCTTCTCCCCCATGGCCGGACACTGGGCCGATCGGCTGGATCAGGCCCGGCTGGCCCGGGCGCTGAAATGGACCGAACTCTTGCTCATGGCAGTGGCTGCGGTCGCCTTCTGGCTGCAAAGCGTCTGGCTGTTAATGACCCTGGTGTTTCTGATGGGCGCCCAGTCTGCATGGTTCGGGCCGCTCAAGTACGCGATCGTGCCGCGCCACCTGCCCGCCGATCGACTCATGCAGGCGAACGGCTGGGTCACGGCCAGCACCTTCTCCGCCATCCTGCTGGGAACATTGACCGGCGGGCTGCTCACGGCAACCGGTGAGGCAGCGACACTCTGGGCCAGCGGGCTGGTGCTCACCGTCGCGCTGGCAGGGGTGTTGGCCGCCCGGGCGATCCCGCCTGCACCGCCACCGGACGGGATCCCCGACCATGCCGGTCCGATCCAGAGCTGGCTGGCAACGTGGCATCTGTTGCAAGACCAGCCACCTCACCTCCGACAGGCCATGTGGCTTATCAGCTGGTTCTGGTTCGTGGGGGCGGGTTATCTCACCCAGTTTCCGCGTTTTTCTCGAGAAGTTCTTGATCTGCCGGCCGACGGGGCCACCGGCCTGCTGGCGTTATTCGCCATCAGCACCGGCGTGGGCGGCCTGCTAGTCGGCTATCTCGGGGGCAGCCGCCCCCGGCTCGCCCTAGCACCCTTTACGGCCCTCGGCGTCGCGTTGGTGGCCATCGACTGGTACCTGGTCGCCTCGACGGCCAACCCCACCCTGTGGCGCATCGGCATCGACGTCTGGTTGACCGGGATGTTGGCGGGGATGCTGGTGGTGCCGCTCTACAGCTACCTGCAAAGAACGGCACTGCCCTCGCAGCGTGCCCGGGTCATCGCCGCGCTCAACGTGCAGAACGCGCTGGCCATGGTGGCAAGCAGCGTGTTGGGCATCCTGCTGTTCGCCGTGCTCGATATCGACCTGCCCACCTTCTTCCTGCTGTTCGGTGGCAGTGGCCTGCTGGTGGCCGGCAGCCTGTGGTGGTGCTGGCGGGGTTGGCAACCCAATCATGGCTGATTAAAGACTTGCCCGGCTCCACCGCCGGTTCTATCCCCCCTGGCTCTATCCACCTAGGCCCATCACTCGCCAGGCACCCTTACCGGACGATGGCTCCAGTGGCCGCCGGACCCAGACCGACCGCCCCGACTCCAGCGTGGCCGGGCGATAATCGGCCGACTCCTCGGCCAGCTGCCACCAGGCCGTCTGGACGCGCTCGATCTCTCCCCAGTCCGCGACCCCAGACTCCAGGGGCCGAGGCTCGGCCAGCCACCAGAACGGCCGCGCGGGGCGGGCCGTGTCCATAGGTGGGCTGGCCTGCCCGGAAATCGGAGCGTCCAGCGGGACCCAACTGCTCTGTCGTGACGGTGTCAGCTCGGCCTCGACACGCACACGCCCCACGGCCCGCTCACCCAGACGCGCCCGGAGCCGGTGCCACAACGCCTGCGCATGTCGCCACCGATCGTCCTCCATCTCGAACAGGCGCGCCTGGCCATTCGAGGCCGAGGCCAGTGACACGAAGGCATCCGCCGACACCTGGATGCGATGGACCGGCGACAGCTCCCGACAGGCCTGCAACCGCAGAAGCAACTGCTCCTGCCAGGCGCGCGCATCCCGCCCGACCTCCGCCGTGCGGACCTCGAGACGGGCATCGGCACCCTCCTCGTGACAGAGCCGCACCTCGAAAGTCGAAAGCAACAGCTGCCGATGCCGGAGAAAATCGGCCAACTGCACCAAGGGACCGCGGGCGAGTAAGAGCAATCGACCCACCTGGTCGGCCGGATCCCACAGGCTCACCTGCGCGGAGAAATGGGTGGGCGACTCCAGGGTAGGCAATGGCCAGTCCCGCTCGGCGAACAGGCGTCCCAGATCCTCGAGCAACGCGGACTCGTAGCGCATCGCTAGGCCATCGCGCGGCAGGCGCTGGACTTCGCCCAGCAGCGACAGGCCCATCTCACGAAAACCGGCAATCCACTTCGCTGGCCAGTCCATGAGTGACAGCGGCAGACGGCAGACCGCCGCGATCTGCCGCCGGCGATCCAGCATCGGACAGGTGGCCGGTTCGGGATCACCTGCCGAGGGGGCATCTCTCGCCAACGCCCAAGCCACGCGTGGATGCGGGGCGCCGGCGGGACAGACCACCAGGTGCTGTCTCCGCAAATCGCGCAACACCTGTGCGACCAGCTTTTCAAGACCGCCGAACAGCGTGGCGCTGCGCCCCAGCTCCAGCAGCAGCCCAGGCATCGCCCGATTATCCGGCCGACAGACCCGCGAGGTGTACTGCCGCGCCCATTCGCCCAGCTGCGCCAGCCAGGCATCCACTCCGGCGGCATCCTCTGTCAAGCAGTGCAGCGCACCAGTCCCGTTCATCCGCTCCTGGTGCCGAGACCGGGCCGCCAGTGGCGTCTGCCCCGGCGTGATGCCCAGCGCCACTGCAGCGGCATTGACCGCCGTTATCCGCGCCGTCCCGGAACGAGAGGCCAGCAGCACGGCCGGTGGCCGGTCAGCCAGTTCATCTGCCGGGCAACGGGATTCGAACCAGGCCTCGGGAAAGCGCAGGGCCAACCAGAATGAACCCTGCTGACCGCGGCGGCGCGCACCGCTATCGAGAGGATCGGACTCGGTGGATGGGGGCTGGGTACTCATGGCGCTCCGGGACGTGGCTCGCGAAATCCATCGACATGGATACTGTGTATTTTTACAGTACAATAAATTTCGCACAAACATCCCACAGCAAACCTCTCAGGGGCCCGAGGCATCCAGGCATGACCGAGCAACCCGCGACCAATCCGCTGACGCCGCGCCAGGCCGAGATCCTGACGTTCATCCGCGACACCATTTACGAGACGGGCATGCCGCCCACCCGGGCGGAGATCAACGCCGCGCTGGGCTTTCGTTCCCCCAATGCCGCCGAGAGTCATCTGCGGGCACTGGCCAAGAAGGGGGCGATCGAACTGGTGGGCGGTCGCTCGCGGGGCATTCGGCTGCCGGCCGAGGCGCACCGGGAAGAACTGGCCGTGATCGGGCGGATTGCCGCGGGCAGCCCGATTTTTGCCGAGGAGCACGTCGAGACTCAGGTGCCGGTCAATCCGACCTTGTTCAGTCCCCGGGCGGATTATCTGCTGCGGGTCCGGGGCATGAGCATGAAGGATGCCGGGATCATGGACGGCGACCTGCTTGCCGTTCATCGCACCGAGGAGGTGCGCAACGGGCAGATCGTGGTGGCCCGCCTGGCCGACGAGGTAACGGTCAAGCGTTATAAACGCCGGGGGGCGAAGGTCTGGCTGATACCGGAGAACCAGGAGCTCTCGCCGCTCGAGGTCGATCTGCGCCGCGAGGAATTGATGATCGAAGGGCGCGTGGTTGGCGTGCTGCGCACGTTCGACTGAACGAGCAGCGTGGGAACAGGCCGGAAATGCGGGGTGGGCAATGAGCGAACTGGCAAACAGGCCGAGCGAGGTGGCAGCCCTGCTGTCCCGCCACGACATCTGGCGGGGGCGACAGCAGACGCCACCAGCCGGCACACACCCGCCCTGCCCCAGCGGCTGGAGCGCGCTCGACGAGATACTCGGCGGCGGCTGGCCGCGGCAAGGACTGGTCGAGCTGTACAGCGGGTCGGCGACCCGAGCCGCGCCTCGACCGATTGACCACCTCGGCACCGATCCCCTACAGCGCTACCAAGGCTGGTTTCAGGACTCGCTGGGCTTCGGTGCCCTGGAGGTGTTGCTCCCCCTGCTGCGCAAACAGGCTGCCGAGCGGGGCGTGGCCTTGCTCAACCCGCCGGCACGATTGTGTGCCGAGCGCTGGCAGGCCGAAGGAGTGGCCCTAGACAGGCTGCTGCTGATCGCCCCAAACAACCTGCGTGAACTGGGTTGGGCGACCGAGGAAGTGCTCCAGTCCGGTGTCTACCCGCTGGTCGTCGCCTGGCTGCCCCCACTGGGCTTTGCCTTGCGCCGACGCCTCAAACTGGCCGCTGAAACGAGCGGCGGATGCCTGGTCACGCCCTACCCGCTCGGCGCCGAGATGGCAGCAGGAACCCCGACCGCCCCTTCAAGCCCCGCCTGGGCGCAACTGATCGTGCATCGGCACGCTCAAACCCTGAGCGTGCGACGGATCAAACCGTTCCATCCCCGCGAGGTGCATCTCGAACTGGATGCCGGGGGCGCCCATGCGACTTCTCTCGACGAGACGGGCATCACGCCATTGACACTGGTCGGCGCGCGCTAGCGCCCGGTGGCCCAACGATACTCGGGCATCACGCCGGGTATGGCGCGTTCCAGCGCCTGGATACGATTGCCGCTATCCGGGTGGGTGCTGAGCCACTCCGGGCCACCGCCGCCACCCTGTGCCTGCATCTTGCGCCACAGGCTCACGGACGCTCGCGGGTCGTAACCCGCCCTCGCGGCCAACAACAACCCCACCTTGTCCGCCTCGAGTTCCATTCGACGACCGAACGGCAGGTCGATGGCCACGGTCGCGACCTGTTGCGCCATCGCCGCCGTCTGTCTATCCAGCCCACCCAGCGCAGCCGCTACCGACAGCCCCATCTGCTGGGTCATCGCCATCGACATCTTTTCGCGCGTGTGCCCCGACAGTGCGTGGGCGATCTCGTGGGCGATCACCTGCGCCAGTTCGTCATCGGTGGGCCGAATCTTGTTGAGCATGCCGGTGTTGATGCCCACCTTGCCGCCGGCCATCGCGAAGGCGTTGATGCTGTCATCACGGAAAACGAGACTTTCCCACTGCCAGCCCGCCGCCTGCGGATAGACACGAATCGCCTGCGGCACGATGCGCTGTGTGATGCGCCGCACCCGCTGACTGGCCGGATCGGACGCCGACAACGTCGGTTTCTCCCTGGCCATCTGGGAATAGGCCTGATAGGCCATCTGATTGGCCTGTCCCTCGGGCATGATCATCAACTGGCTGCGCCCCGTGACCGGGTGGGTCGTGCAACCGGCGATCACGAGCGTCAGGCCCAGCAGTGAAACGGCAAACGGCAAACGCATCGCAAATACCTGCTTCAAACGGGCGGACCCTTACATAAAAAACCCCGATCCTAATGTAGACCGGGGTTGGCGATATTGGTTCCAATTCGACGGGTCATCCACCCAACGCGCGGATGGCCTCGTCAAGCTCCTCGTCGAGCAGGCTCGATTCGAGATCCACTCCCAGCTTTTCACCCGCCATGATCGGGCGGTCGTCCAGCGTGCGTGAAAGACCGCGCGCCTGGGCGATGGCCGCGATCACCACATCGCTGTAGTTCGGCTCGCCATCGTGCTGGTAGCCCAAGTCCCCGCAATTGTCGATCACTTCGGCAAACATCTCCGGGAAATCCCAAGCCTTGACGATATTCCCGCCCAACCGCGACTGCAGGCTAACCACGAGTTCGTCGAGCAATGCCGGCGCCTCCAGCAACTTGGGGATGTCCTCTGCCACCACGATCACCGGAATGCCGCCCACGCTGTGCAGCAAGCCCGCCAGAAGCGCCTGATCCGCGTCCAGATGCGTGTGCCGACGCGCGATGTGGCTAGAGAGTGCGGCGACCTGGGTAGCGAACGCCCAGTGCTCCTGCATGACCTTTTTCACCGTCGGCGTTCGCGCGGTGAATATCTGCTTGGTGGACAACGACACGATCAACTGGCCCACCGTGCGCATCCCCAGCCTGGAGACGATCTGGTTGAGGTTGTCAATGTGCTGTGCGCCCCGATACAGGGGGCTGTTGGCCACCTGGATCAACCGGGCGGCGATGGAAGGATCGTGCGAGATCACGTCCACCAGGTCGCCCGCCGAGCTGTTGGGATCATCAATGATGCGCCGGGCCCGCAAGGCCACGTCCGGAAGCACGGGCAGGGATATGCCCTTGTCCATGATCTTGTTGATGATCGCTTGTTCGAGTGCCGGATTGGCCACGTTACCGTCTCCTTGAAATACGCGTCAGGCCGCCTGGCATGACAGGCGGCCGGGTCCATCAGCTAGCCAGGCGCGTGTACTTGACCCGCTTGGGCTGATCGGCCGCATCGCCGAGGCGCTTCTTGCGGTCAACCTCGTATTCTTGGAAGTTGCCCTCAAAGAACGTCACCGAACCATCGTCCTCGAACGCGAGGATATGCGTGGCGATCCGGTCGAGGAACCAGCGATCGTGCGAGATCACCAGTGCCGAGCCCGGGAAATCCAGCACCGCGGTTTCCAGCGCACGCAGGGTCTCGACGTCCAGGTCGTTGGTCGGCTCGTCGAGCAGGAGGACGTTTCCGCCGGATTTCAACAGCTTGGCCAGATGCACCCGGTTGCGCTCACCACCGGACAGGTCCTTCATGAACTTCTGCTGGTCCTGGCCCTTGAAATTGAACCGGCCCAGATAGGCGCGTGAGGGCATCTCGAATTTGCCCACGGTGATGTTGTCGTAACCGTCGGAGATTTCCTCCCAGACCGTCTTCTTGTCTTCCATGTCATCGCGCGACTGTGCCACGTAGGCCATCTCGACGCTCTCGCCGATCTCGATGTTGCCACCATCGGGGTTCTCTTCACCCATCAGCATGCGGAACAGGGTCGACTTGCCCACGCCGTTGGGACCGATGATGCCGACGATGCCACCCTTGGGAATCGAGAACGAGAGCCCCTGGTACAGCTCGCGATCACCGAATCTCTTGGTGAGGTTCTCCACCTCGATGACCTTGTCTCCCAGGCGCGGACCGGGCGGGATGTAGATCTCGTTCGTCTCGGAGCGCTTCTGGTACTCCTCCGACTGCAGCTCCTCGAACCGCTTGAGGCGCGCCTTGGACTTGGCCTGACGGCCCTTGGGGTTCTGCTTGACCCATTCAAGTTCCTGGGCCATGGCCTTCTGGTGTGCCGACTCGGACTTCTGCTCCTGCTTGAGGCGCTTCTCCTTCGCCTCGAGCCACTGGGAGTAGTTGCCCTCAAACGGGATGCCTTGACCGCGGTCGAGCTCCAGGATCCAACCGGCGACATTGTCAAGGAAGTAGCGATCGTGCGTGACCGCCACCACCGTGCCGGAGAATTCCTGCAGGAAGCGCTCCAGCCAGGCAACCGATTCGGCGTCCAGGTGGTTGGTCGGCTCGTCGAGGATCAGCATGTCCGGGTTGGACAACAGCAGGCGACACAATGCCACCCGGCGACGCTCGCCGCCGGACAGCAGGGTGACGTCGGCATCCCAGGGCGGCAGGCGCAGCGCATCGCCGGCCACTTCCAGCTTGCGATCCAGGTCCCAGCCGCCACCGGCCTCGATCTGGTCCTGCAGCTTGCCCTGCTCTTCCATCAGGGCCTCGAAATCGGCGTCCGGGTCGGCAAACTGATTGGAAACTTCGTTGAAGCGCTCAAGTAAATCGGCCATCTCGCCGACACCATCCATGACGTTGCCACGCACGTCCTTGTCCGGGTCGAGATCGGGCTCCTGCTTGAGGTAACCGATGTTAATACCCGGTTGCGGGCGCGCCTCGCCGATGATGTCCTGATCGATACCGGCCATGATGCGCAGCAGCGTCGATTTGCCGGCGCCGTTGTAACCCAGCACGCCGATTTTCGCGCCCGGGTAGAAGTTGAGATTGATGTCCTTGAGGATGTGCTTTTTCGGCGGGACGACCTTGCCCACGCCATTCATGGTAAAGATGTACTGAGCCATAGATTATCGTGACGACTTTAAGTTGTTGCGGATGAAATGACGCGGCACTATCGAATTAGTGACCGCACTTGACGCCAAGGATACCAGCACTGTGCCGCGACTTGATGCACCCTGCACGACAAAGGCGCCCCGTCCCCTCCGATGGCCGCGCCTGATACGGCTTTGCCTGATCGCCTGCCTCGCCTGGTTCCCGCTGGGGGCCACGGCGACGTCCGATCCCGAGCTGCATGTGCTGATCGACGTGTCGGGCAGCATGAAAAAGACCGACCCGGAAAATCTGCGGGCCCCGGCCCTGCGCCTGTTGAGTGACTTGCTGCCCGAACAGAGCCACGTGCGCGTCGACCTGTTCGGCAATCGCATCACCTCCGTGTTGCCGGCTTCACGCGCGAACCCGGCGACAAAGGCGGCCATGCGCGAATCCGCCGGCAAGATCCGGTCGAACGAACCGTTCACCGACATCCCGGCCGCCCTCGAGGCGGTCAACGAAGGCTGGAGCGAAAACACCCAGCGCAATATCATTCTGCTCTCCGATGGCAAGGTCGACATTTCCCCCCACGAGGGGTTCAACGAGCGGGCCACGCGACGGCTGCAAGACGAGGCCATCCCGGCACTGGCCGAGGCCGAGATCCAGGTGCACACCGTCGCCCTCTCCGATGACGCCGATCAGGAGATGCTCGCGCAGGTAGCCGATCGCACCGGGGGCCTGGCCCTCAGCGCTCGGAGCAACGCCGACTTGCAGCGGGTGTTCCTGTCGCTTTTCGAAGCGACGGCACCACGCACCGGGGTGCCGCTGGTGGAAAATCGTTTCCGCGTCGACGACAGCATCAGCGAGCTCACGCTGGTGGTCTTCCGGGCTGAAGACGATCAGCCGACGCGCATTCGCCTGCCCGGCGGCAGCGAGATCGATGCCGGCCAGGCCGCGGTTCTCAAGGACTGGCGCTGGGACGATAGCGCCGGCCGGGACCTGATCACGATCAGCAACCCACCGGCGGGAAGCTGGCGAATCCTGGCCGCCGAAGACCCGGATAATCGTGCCCTGGTGATCACGGATCTCAATCTCGCCATGACGAACCTGCCCAGCCGGGTCTATCCCGGGGAAACCCTCGAAAGTGGCCTTCAACTCACCAATCGCGGTGAGCCCATCGTCG
The DNA here is from genome assembly GCA_024635755.1 of Halothiobacillus sp. Lineage (GTDB taxonomy): Bacteria > Pseudomonadota > Gammaproteobacteria > Halothiobacillales > Halothiobacillaceae > Guyparkeria. The sequence goes on along the minus strand of JAGXIF010000033.1, from coordinate 80,885 downwards.
AACCGCGCCTGACCGACGACATCGACGCCGGCCTCTCGGTGATCGGCCCGGACGACCGGACCCGACAGACCATGGAACTCAACGACATTGGCGCCGACCCGGATGTACTCGGCGGCGACGGGCGTTATGACTTCCATCTGGTGCTGAGCGACACCCCCGGCATTTACACCTTGGTCGGCCGGGCCGAGGGACCGACCTTCGAGCGCATCATCCGCAAGAAGATCGCCCTGGCCCCCAACCGCCCCTTCGCAGCGTCATTCGAAATCACGCCACCCGATGGCGGGAATGCCGCCCCAGCCGCACCACTCCTGCTGGTCGAACAGGATGTCACCATCCTCGACCCCGGCTCCTCACGGCTGGATACCGAGATCCGATGTTCGGGCGGGGACTATGCACAACTCGACGCCAACCTGCCGTCGGCCAGAAATCGAATCGAACTGCCGACAAGCGAAGCGGACAATTGTCGCCTGGTAGGAACCATTGCCGGCGAGACCGAAGACGGTCGCCAGATCCGTTTGCCGGTCGATCTGAAAGTGCCGCGCCCGGCGTCCCCCGAGCCGAAATCATCGACACCGAAACCTGCCGAGCCAACGGCCGACTCTCCCCAGGCGGAAGAGAAAACGGGCAACCCGCTGCCGGCAGTCTTGATCGGCCTGGCTGGCCTCGGTGTGCTGGCGGCAATCGCCTTTGGCTGGCTGGCGCACAATCGCCGCGTGCGCCGGAAACTGATATCTCAGACGCGCGCCTGATCGGCCCGCCGGAAAAGACCACTCTAGGGAAAAGCATACATGCTGGATTACTTCCTCAGCTCAGACTGGGCCATCATCGCAACCGAACTGTTGGCGGGATTTGTCGTACTCACGGTGATCCTGGCCATCCTCGTCTGGCGGGGCCAACGCCGGCATACCGACGCGGCCGAGCGATTGCTCGATGATCGAGACCCCATCGCTCGGGCCAGCGAGGAGATGGTCGAACGCCAAGTCAAGCGCATCTGGCCGGAGATTGAACTCGACGAGGCGCAACGTAGCGAATACGCCGAGCGTTCGCTGGATGCGATCGAGGCACTGGTCGAGCCTTGGCTGGAACCCAAGCGATACGAACTCTCGGGCGTCGCCCGCAGCCTGCTTCAGGTCCGTCAGGCCGACCTGGAGCAGGTTCTCAATCTGGCGCTCGCGCAGTGTGAATCGAAGAACGACGAGGCCGACCCTCGCATGGGCGAACTCGAGAGGACTGTTGCCGACTTGCGCGAAACCGGCGAGCGCCAAGCCAAACAACTCGGCGAATCCCTCGAGACGGTCAATATCATGGTCCGCGAATACGGGCGCAAATTCGACTACGACAAGGAACCGCGCGTATCCACGCTCCTGCAAGCGATTGTCATGCTCGACGAGATGGATGCGGGTGCCGATTGCGAAACTGCCCGTCGCCGCGCCCAGGACCTCGTCAGCGAGGACCTGGTCGCGACCCCCTCAGTTCATGCCGAGGATGCGGACCAGGGTGGGCAAAGCGCTGGTACCGAGACCGAGGAGTCGAGTTTCGATGATGCCGGTGCCTCACAGGACACGGCCCCCGCCCAGCCGAAACAGCCGGAAAGCAGCGCAGATGACAGCGCCCAGGCCGATCAGAGCGCCGAACCCAGTGACGCGGAGCAAGAACCGTCTGAACTGCCGGCTACTGATACGTTGCCGAGTTCAGACGATGCCACCGAACCGCCTGAGCAACCGGCTCAGGCCGGAGGCGATGAAGATATCGATGACCTGATTGCCCAAGCCCAGACCGAGCCAGCCTCCTCGAGCGACACCGAGTCCAGCCAGGAGGAGTCCGGGAGCGAAGAGCCGGCGGCCGACGAGGCAGCCGCGGCGGAATTGCCCGAGACGCGCGCCCAAGGCAGCCAGGCTGCGGCCGATGGTCCTGCCGAGAAACCCGAGGAGGAAATCGGCGGGGACAACGCCGAGCAAGCGTCATCCCCCGCTACCAGCGAGAACGTAGGGGGCGAAACCGGGCAAGCAACGCCCGCCCCGGAGGACAGCCAGGCGGGCGAGAAGGACACCGTGTCTGAGACCGAGGAAATCGATCTGGATCAGCCCGACGCCCAACGACGTGAAGACACTGACGACGACGACTCGGTCATCGATCTCGACGAAGTGGAGATACCCGAGGAAGACAAGGTCGACAACGAAACGGCCGAGGAATCCGACCTCGATGACATCGATGCCCTGCTTGATGCGGAGATTGCCCGCAAGCATGGCAAGGATCAGCCCTGATCCTGCAGTTGGTGCAATAGGCTCAACACCCCCCTGTCAGTTGGATTGGTGTCCAACTTTCAAGGGCACGTCATATTCACCCGGGTTGTCGTTGCTCTGGGCCAAGTTTGCCGGCACTTTTAGAGCGACCTCTGACTAGAAATACCAGTCGGTGCACCCGTAACCCTTCCTCGATGCGTCGCTCCCGCCTTCGGTGGTGAACGGCGGCGGGACGATCAACTGGTGACCGGGCTGCCAGCCTTCTTGCGTGGCCGCCCCATGAAACACACCTCAGGCGACAACCGGGCTCGTGGAAACGGTTGGTTATTCGACGATCCTGGGCTCCGGGTCCAGGGCAATCCCGAACGTGCGGTCGACGGACTCTCGGATTCGACAGGCCAGTGACCAGAACGCCTGCCCGTCGGCGCCGCCGTAGTGCATCAAGACCAGTGCATGGTTGGGAGATACCCCCACGCCATCGTCCCGGTAGCCCTTCCAGCCGCACTGCTCGATCAGCCAGCCGGCGGACAACTTGACCTGCCCGTCCGCGCCGGGCGTCGGAAAACGCGGCATATCGGACCAACGGCTTGTCAGGCGGTCGGCCATGTCAATGGATATAACCGGGTTCTGAAAGAAACTGCCGACACTCCCCGGCAAGCCCTGGCGCCAATCGGGCAGCTTGCTTCGGCGGATCGCGGTAATCAGCTCAGCAAAGGCATCGGGAGCGATCGACGTGATCGGCTGGCCCGACCGGCAGGACCAGTCCGCGAGCGCCTCGGCCACGCCCGGGTACCGCGTTTCCGGCCAGTGGTCGGGAGCTTGCCTGTGCAGCCGCAGGCCGACGCGAAGAATGAGCCAGCGGCCGGGTTCTCGCTTGAAGCGGCTCTGGCGATAGCCAAACCGGCACTCTCGGGCAGTCAGCCGCACAATTCGCGCTTCGTCTCGATCGAACGCCTCCACCCAGCGGACGTGCTCGCCTATCTCGGTGCCATAGGCCCCAACGTTCTGCACTGGCGCTGCACCAACGCTGCCGGGGATTTCGGCCAGCGCCTCCAGGCCGAACCAGGCCCGCCGGGCAGTTTCCCGCACGAGGTCATCCAGTCCCTTGCCCGCCTCGACGGCAATGTCGACGAACTGTTCGCCCTCCCGGTCGATCCACCACCCGGCCGCATCCACGCGAACCGCCTGCTGGATTGCGGGCGTGACGAACACCAGGTTCGATCCACCGCCCACCACCAGGGTCTGGCGATCGGTGAGCCAGTCGGCAATTGCCTTGTGCTCGAACAGCGACGGGGCGGTCTGGTGGAGAACCAGGGCGTAGCGGGCCGCTGCCGGCAGGTGCAGCGTGTTGCCGACCGGGAGATCACGTTGCCACTCGAACGCGGCCCCATGCCCCGGCTCATGGCCCGACCCCGGCGCCGCGGCATCCGGATCGTTCACTGCGCCCGCGACCCGTTCGTCGCCACGTCGGCAGGGGCCTGATCAGCCTCGTGGGTTTGCCCTGCCTCGCCGATATCGTCCGTGGGCAGCTCGATCGGGGCCTCGCCGCGCGTGATGACTTGGATGATCGACTCGACCACGATTTCCGGCTGGTTCATGGGTCGCTTGTCCACGTTGATCAGCTTCTGGCGCGAGCGCCGCGTGGAGATCACGCCGCGGTATTGCGCCTCGTCGTCATCACAGACGCAGACACCCGGAATGCCCAGGGCGGCAGCGAACCACCCCGTAAGGTTGTTCCCGGCAAGCACGTAGCGGCTTTGGGTCAGGCGCCGTTGAAATTCCGCCGGATCCGCGGGCGGATGCTGTTCGACGTCATCAATCACCACGCCGGTTTCATCAAGGCGCCGGCGGATCAATTCCCGGCCGGATTCATCGAAGGGCAGGCCTCGCACATCGAGCAACAGGTCGGTGACCACCGGCTCGGCCTCGATGTTCAGCCCGTAATCGGGGTTGAGATCGTGAAGGGAGTACTCGAGCACGGCCGCCAGCAGCACCCGCACGGCTTGAATGCGGTGCAGGTCCTCGGGCACCGGATACTGGGAATCGTAGGGCTGACGTGCCGGCATTTTGCCTTTCGAGGGTCGAGCAATACCCACGGATTTCACCGGCAGACGCCTGGCGGCGGCCAAGGTCGCCGGGCGCCCGAAGGCGTCGACCACGAACTGCGCCTCGTTCAGCTGCGGGTGCGCCTGGAGCAATTGCTTCCACGCCCGGCGGGTATGCCAGCCGCTGGGTGTCCATCGCGAACCGGGCAGCCTCTCGAGATCGAAGACAATCACCTCGTCCACCGCCGGGTGGCGCCGGAACCAGGGCGCGGCCTGCGGGCCGGTGAGCACGCTGATCTTGAGACCCGGGCGGGCGCGGGAGGCGTCGGTCAGGGCGGGAAACGTGGGTATGACCTCGTCCGGGAGGTCGGGAGCGACAATTGCGATACGCATGCAGTCGGGCATCCTGGCAAAGAAATGTGGCGGGTTGTCACGCATGAATCGTGAAACGCTGGGAAATTCGGGGCAAGGCTGCATGCTAAACTGCCGCGCCTCGAATCACCAATGACGCCGGCCGCGTGAGCGTTTGCTCCGCCCGCCCTGGCTTGGCCAGGGGCGGCAGGCCGGCCGATCAAAGCCACAGGCCCACAGACGAATGCACCGCATGGACAACAAACGCCGGATCTTGGTTACTTCCGCCCTGCCCTACGCCAACGGCCCGCTGCACCTCGGCCACATCATCGAGACCATCCAGACGGATATCTGGGTGCGCGCACACAAGCTCTTCGGTCACGACTGCCGTTACGTTTGCGCCGATGACACGCATGGCACCCCGATCATGCTGCGTGCCAAGCAGGAAGGCATAACGCCCGAGGAACTGATTGCCAAGATCCATCAACTCCACGAGGCGGACTTTCAGGGCTTCGGCATCGGCTTCGACAACTTCGGCAGCACGCATACCGACGACAACCGCCGGATGGCCGAAGAAATCTTCGGCAAGCTCGATGCCGCGGGCCTGATCAGTCGCAAAACCATCAAACAGGCCTTCGACGAGACCGAGCAGATGTTCCTGCCGGACCGCTTCATCAAGGGTACCTGCCCCAAGTGCGGCGCCGATGACCAGCACGGTGACAACTGCGAAGTCTGCGGGGCGACCTATTCGCCCATCGAACTGAAGAATCCGAAGTCCGTACTCTCCGGCACCACGCCGGTCGAGCGCGACTCGGAGCACTACTTCTTCGACCTGCCCAAGATCGGCGACCGACTGAAAGCCTGGCTCGACGCCGCCGAAGTCCAGTCGTCGATCAAGGCCAAGCTCCAGGAATGGTTCGAGTCGGGTCTGCAATCCTGGGATATCTCCCGCGATGCGCCCTACTTCGGCTTCGAGATCCCCGGTGCCCCCGGCAAGTTCTTCTACGTCTGGCTGGACGCGCCGATCGGCTACATCGGCTCGTTCATCGAGCTGGCGCGTCGCGAGGGACTCTCATTCGACGAGTTCTGGGGCAAGGATGCCGATAGCGAGCTGGTGCACTTCATCGGTAAGGACATTGCCTACTTCCACACCCTGTTCTGGCCCGCGACCCTGATGGGCGCCGGCATGCGCACCCCGAATGCGATCCATGCCCACGGCTTTCTCACCCTCAACGGCGAGAAGATGAGCAAGTCGCGCGGCACGTTCATCAAGGCGAAGACCTACCTCGATCATCTCGATCCGGAGGCGCTGCGCTACTACTTCGCCGCCAAGCTGGGCTCGGGCATCGACGACATCGACCTCAACCTCGAGGACTTCCGCTACCGGGTGAATGCCGATCTGGTGGGCAAGGTGGTCAACATCGCCAGCCGCTGCGCGGGGTTCATCAAGAAGCACTTCGACGGCCGGCTGGCATCCCAACTCGAGCGCCCGGAACTCCATCGGGAGATGATCGACGCGGCTGCCGGCATCGCCGAGCGCTACGAGCGCCGCGAGTACTCCGCGGCGATGCGCGAGATCATGGCACTGGCCGACCGCTCCAACCAGTACATCGACGAGCGCAAGCCGTGGGTGCTCGCCAAGGACGAGGCCACGCGGAACGAGGTGCAATCGATCTGCACGGACGGCATCAACGCCTTCGCCGTGCTGATGACCTACCTCTCGCCCGTGCTGCCCAAGCTCGCCGCCAAGGCCGCCGAGTTCCTCAACGTCGAGGCGCTGAGCTGGCAGGGTCTGTCCGAGCCGCTGCTCGATCACCCGATCAACAAGTTCAAACCGATGATGCAGCGGATCGAGGAGCCCTCGCTTGAGGCCCTGCTCGAGGCGGCCAAGCAGGATGCGGCCGACGAGGCCAAGACCAAGGCCGGTGAAAATGCACCGAAAGAGAAGGCCGAGAAGCGCGAGATCGAACCGATCGCCGAGACTATCGACATCAAGCAGTTCGGCGCAGTCGACCTGCGCATCGCCCGCATCGTCGAGGCCGACCACGTCGAGGGGGCGGACAAGTTGCTGCGCCTGTCGCTCGATATCGGTGAAGACAAGCCCCGCCAGGTGTTCGCCGGCATCAAGGCAGCCTACGATCCCGCCTCGCTGGTCGGGCGGCATACCGTGATGGTCGCCAACCTGGCCCCGCGCAAGATGAAGTTCGGCCTTTCGGAGGGGATGGTGCTGGCCGCGGGTTCCGGCGGCTCCGACCTGCATATTCTCTCGCCGGACGACGGTGCCACGCCGGGTACGCGGGTGAAGTAATCAGGATCCTGTGACTTCGGGCCGGATTTATGTATAATTCATCTCGCGGGATGGAGCAGTCCGGTAGCTCGTCGGGCTCATAACCCGAAGGTCGCAGGTTCGAATCCTGCTCCCGCAACCAGATCCAAGAAAGCCCCGGGGCCTCGCCTCGGGGCTTTTTTCATGTACAGGGCGATATGTCAGATTCGTGTCGATCCTCCCTTGACAGGATTACGAGTCTGCGTACAATGCGCACTCAACAGACGCGGGATGGAGCAGTTCGGTAGCTCGTCGGGCTCATAACCCGAAGGTCGCAGGTTCGAATCCTGCTCCCGCAACCAGATATTAAAAGCCCCGAGGCATGGCCCTCGGGGCTTTTTGTTTGTGCGCGTTCAATCCGTTCGTGCACGCCGTTGCGCGATGCCGAGAACGGTTGCGGTCAGGGCGGGCAGGAAGGTCAGTGTCACGATGGTCGCGCCGAGCAAGCCGAACATCACGATCGCCCCGACCCCACGATAAAGCTCGGTCCCCTCCCCCGGCATGAGCACCAGCGGCGAGAGCCCACTGAGGGTGGTCAACGTGGTCATCACGATCGGGCGCAGCCGCACCGAGACGGCATCCATCACCGCCTCCACCGCGTCACGTCTGTCGGCAAAGCTACGTCGGGCCTGTTCGATCAGCAGGATCGGATTGTTGACCACCGTCCCCATTAGGATGAGAAAGCCGAGCATGGTGATCATGTCGAACGGCTGACTGATGGCCTTCACTCCGATTGCCGGAAGCAGACCACCCACCAGGTTCATCAGCGCCAGCCCGGCAATGCCCCCGGCGATGCCGAGCGGAATCGCGGTCATGATCAGCAATGGGTAGCGCCAGTGGGTGAAGATAGCAACCAGGAGCAGGTAGATGATCGCCAGCGCGATCACGAAATTGCCGGAAAGCGCCTCCCGGGTGGCGTTAAGCTGATCGGACGCCCCGGAGATGGACAGGCTGACACCAGCGGGGACCTCCCCAGCCGCACGCATCTGACCAACTAGTTCCTCGCGAACTCGCTCGACGCCGGTCTCCAGGGCCACAGAATCCGGCGGGATGATGTCGAGGGTCACCATTCGTTTGCCATCCACGCGGCGGACAATACTGGTGTCCACCCGCGTGTCTATGCGCGCGATCGATGACAACGGCATGCTGGCACCCTGGGGGCTTTTCAGCAGGATCTCGTCGAGTCGCGCCAGACGCGGGTCGCGCCCGCCGGAACCGTAGAGGTAGATGTCGATCTTGTCGTCGTCGAGAAAGAAATCGTCCACGTAGGCCCCTTCCGTGAGGGCCGAGACGGAAAAGCCGATCGCCTCCAAGCTCACCCCCAGCTCCGCGGCACGGTTCCAATCCGGACGGATCTCGACCAACGGTTGGGCGAGTTCCAGGGTCGAGGGACGGGTCTGGATGCGCGGATCATCGAAAATCACCTCGGCCCGTTCGTAGGCACGATTGGCGACCTCGTAGATATCCGCCAAGTCCGGACCGGCGATATCCAGCGAAATGCTGCGGGTGCCGCCGTCATTGCTCGAGATGATCGACCCTTTGGCCGCGAACGCCCGCATCCCCGGATACTGCTCGTAGAACCGGGTGATTTCGGTCATTAGCGGCTCGATATGGCTGGGATCGATCGTCTCCGAGATCACCCGTATCCGGGTCGGTTGAACCTGCATGACCAGATTGCGTAGCGGCGGCACGGGCGTCTCGCCTCGCTCGAAGGCACCTGGATCCGCCTCGACCGCCGGCAGGAGGTGCGCCTCGACCTCCTCAGCAATCCGCGCCATCTCGTCGAGGTTGTAGCCCGGCGGCGCGTTCATCACCGCGAAGGTCTTGGGTTCTTCCCCCTCGGGGAGATACTCGGCCGCCGGCGTGAGAAACACGACGATCGACACGTTCACCGCCAAGACCACAGCCATGGTGGTCCAGCGCCGCGTGCGCGACCCGATCATGCCGCGCACGCCGGATTCGATGATCCCTCCCCACGCCGGCGTCGCGACCCCTTCGTTTCCTGCGCGACCGAAATCCAGACGCGCGCTGAGCGTCGGAATCAGCATCACCGCCACCAACATGGAGGCGACGATCGCCGCAGCAATCGCGATGGCCACATCCGAATACAACTGCCCCGCTTCTTCCTGAATAAAGAGAATCGGCAGGAAGACCAGCACCGTGGTCGCCGTCGAGGCGAGCACCGCCGGCCAGACCTCTCGCACACCCTCGACGGCGGATTCCATACGGGCCATGCCACGGCGACGCAGTCGCTCGATGTTCTCCAGTACGACGATGCTGTTGTCGACGGTCATGCCGATGGCGAAGGCAACCCCGGCGAGCGATATGACGTTGATGGTCCGGCCAGTGACCAGCAGCCCGAGAAACGCGGCGATCGCACACAGCGGAATGCCGATGACCCCGACCAGGGTCGCACGCGTCGAGCGCAGGAATAGGAACATCACCAGCGTCGCGAAGGCCGCACCCAGCCCCAGATTGACCCAGACATTCTGAATCGATGCTTGCACATAGCGGGCATCGTCGGTGTTGAGCTCTAGGATCATCCCGGCCGGCTTGAGCACCTCCTCGTTGATGCGCTCGACCTGCTCAAGCATCGCGCATTTGATGTCGATGACATTCGAGCCACTCTCGCGCCGTACCTGCAGGCCGATCACCTTCTGGCCGTTGGTAAAGGCGAGCCCTCGCTGACGCGAACCGCCTTGGGCGACCTTCGCCACGTCACCCAGCCGGATGACGGCATCGCCCCTGCGGGTGATCACCAGTTGCTCAAGCTCCTCGGCGCTGGCGAAACGGCCCACCGTACGCAGGAGATAGCGTCGCTTGCCGGAATCCAACTCCCCGCCGGAGATGTCCTGGTTGCGCGCCCGGATGGTATCGCGCAGATCGAGCAGTGTTAGTCCGCGTCGCGCCAGCTGGCGTTCATCGACGTGGATCTGCATCTGCCGCTCGGCCCCGCCGCGCATGGTGACCTCCGAGACGCCCGGCACGCTCTCCATGCGCGGGCGGACCTCGTCGTAGACGAAATCGCGCATCAGATCGATGTCGAGGCCGCGCGGGTTGCCCGGCAGCGTCGCGACCCGGAAGTACATGAAGGCATTGGAGGAAAACGACGTGGCTGCGATGCGCGGCTCGTCGACGTTGCGCGGGTAGTCGGGCACTTGGCTCAAGGCATTGTTGACCTCGATCAACGCCTCGGTGATGTCCGTTCCGAAGGGAAATTCCAGTTCGATCTCGGCTGCATCGCTGGTGGCGGTGGCGTTGAGCTCCGCCAGGCCCGGGATGTTACGCAGGAAGCGCTCCTGCTCGATCAGGATGTCCTTTTCGATGTCCTGTGGCGTGGCACCGGGCCAACGGGTCTCGATCGTGATGGTGCGCACGTCGAGATCCGGGATCATCTGCACCGGAATCCGCAATGCGGCAACCGCCCCCAGGATCGCGATGATCAGGGTAACAACGGTGACCAGCGTGCCGTGTCGGACAACCGCGGCGAACATTAGTCGCCCCCCGCCTGGGTATCACCACCCTCGACGCGCACTTCCATGCCCGCTTCCAATGCCTCATTGCCGCGCACGATCACCTCGATACCGGCTGCAAGGCCCTCGGTCACCACCACACGATCATCGAAACCATCCGCCAGGTTGACCTGCCGCTCGGCCACCGTCTGCGCGGCGACGTCCTCGAGTACCCACACCGTGGTGCGCCCATCCGGATACCGCTGTATGGCATCCCTCGCCACAGTCAGCCCCTCACGCCCAGTCGGCAACCGCAAGCGCCCCTCCACCGCCATACCCGGAAGCAATGGCTTGGTCCCAATGGTTTGTCCCCGCAGCAGGAAGGTCCGCGAGGTCGGATCGGTGACCGGCACCACGGTGGCGATGTCGGCCGATTGCCAATCCGTCGTCGAGCCATCCACGCGGTAATCAAGCGTGGCATCCTCGCCAAGCAGCGGGTAGTAGCGCTGAGGGACGGGGAAATCCAGGCGAAGTGCATCTCGGTCGACCAGATTCACCAGCGCCTCCCCCGGCGAGACCCATTCGCCTCGCTCCGCGTGCCGCTCGCTCACCACGCCATCGAAAGGGGCAACAAGCCGGTGGCGATCGAGCCGTGCCCGGCCCCGTTCGAGATTGGCGGTAAGCCGCGCCACGCGGGCTTTCGCTTGCTCGACGGCAGCGGCACGGGCCCGGACCTCGGTTTGCGGGATATTCCGCCCGGCGCCGACCGATCTTGCCTCCACGAGACGACGAGCCGCCTCCTCCCGAGCGGCGACGGCCTCACGCCGTTCGGACTCGAGACTGGTCACCGACAACCGCTCGAGTTCGGCATCCAGTTCGAACAGTGGTGTGCCGGCGGTGACCCGGTCTCCCGTTTCCACCAGGACCGCCTCGACAAGCCCGGCAATCTCCACCGACAACGCCGCCGTGTGCAGGCTGTTGACCGTGCCGTCGAGTGAAACCACCTCGATAATCTCGGTGGGTTCGGCGGTCTCGGTGACGACACGGGGGCCTTCTGCCGCCCCGACGGAACCGGCTAGGGACGTCATGGCCACCATCGCAAAAGCGAGTGCGAGGGAAACGGCGCGACGAGAAGGCTGACAGGGATTCATTGCTGCACCGAGGCCCGGAGTGGATCTGACTGGCTCCGCCTTGTGAAAAGAGGCGGTTTGAACCAATTCACGCAAGCGCATTTAGCGTAGTCGTAACCCCCACCACATGCCATGCGACAACCAGTCATCGAGGCAAAAATGCTAATCTGGGCGGCCAATCGGTTCACCTTCCGTCGAGAGTAACGCATGTCCAATCCCTTGCTGGATACCCCGGATCTTCCCGCCTTCGATCGCATCCTGCCGGAGCACGTCGAGCCGGCCATCAATCGGATCCTAAGCGACAACCGGGCCGCCATTGCCAAGCGTCTGGAACAGGGCGCACCGTTCACCTGGGAGAACTTCGTCGTCCCGATGGAGGCGTTGGAAGATCGGATCGACCGTGCCTGGTCACCCGTCAAGCACCTCAATGCCGTGGTCAACACCCCGGAACTCCGCGCGGCCTACGAGGCCTGTCTGCCCAAGATGTCCGACTACTCGACCGATCTCGGGCAGAACGAGGCCCTGTTTGCGGCCTATCAGGCCGTGAGCGATCGCGCAGACTTCGAGACGCTTCCTGTCGAGCAGCGCCGAGTGGTCAAGAACGCGATCCGTGATTTCCGTCTCGCCGGGGTCGACCTCGATCCTGCCGACAAAGAACGCTACAAGACGTTGAAAAGCGAGCTTTCCCAGTTGACCACGCGATTCGCCAACAACCTGCTGGATGCCACCAACGGCTGGTCGCTGGTCATCGAGGACGAATCGCGCCTGTCCGGCCTGCCGGAGTCGGCCCGCGCCCTGTTCCGCGAGGCCGCCGAACGCGCCGAGCGGCCCGGCTGGCGAATCACGCTGGACATGCCGAGCTTCCTCGCGGTCATGACCCATGCCGAGGACCGCAGCCTGCGCGAGACCCTCTACGAGGCATTCGTGACACGCGCCTCCGATGTCGGGCCATATGCCGGACGGTGGGACAATGGCCCTGTCATGGATCGCATCCTCGTCATCCGCCACGAACTTGCGCAATTGCTCGGTTTCGACAATTACGCCCAGCGTTCACTGCAAACCAAGATGGCCGGAAACCCTGCCGAGGTGCTGGAATTCCTGCAGGATTTGACCGAACAGGCGGCCCCCAAGGCCCGCCAGGAACTGGCCGATCTGCAGGTATTCGCCCGGGAATCCGGCGGCCCCGAGACCTTGCAGCCCTGGGACCTTATGTTCTACGGGGAGAAGTTGCGCGAGGCCCGGTTCGCGATTTCACAGGAACAATTGAAGCCCTACTTTCCCGCCGATCGGGTCGTGGAGGGACTGTTTGCCGTGGTCAGGCGCCTGTTCGGCATCCAGGTGCACGAGCGCGACGACGTGCCTACCTGGTACCCGGACGTGCGCTTTTTCGAGATCGAGGATCGCGACGGCAATCCACGGGGCCGCTTCTACCTCGACCTGTTCGCGCGGGCGCACAAGCGCGGCGGCGCCTGGATGGCGGGTGCAGTCCAGCGGCGTCGACTGCCCGACGGGACCGTCCAGCAGCCGGCCGCCTTCCTCACCTGCAATTTCACCCCACCGGTGGGCGGCGAGCCCTCGCTACTGACGCACGACGAGGTCACCACCCTTTTCCACGAGTTCGGGCATGGCTTGCATCACCTGCTCACCCAGGTGGATGCTGCCAGCGTGTCCGGGATCAGCGGGGTCGCCTGGGATGCCGTCGAACTCCCCAGCCAGTTCCTCGAGAACTGGTGCTGGGAGCGCGAGGCGCTCGACCTGTTCGCCCATCATCACGAAACCGGCGAGCCACTGCCGGCCGATCTGTTCGAACGCCTGCGCGCCGCGCGCCAGTTCCAAGCCGGCATGCAGATGGTCCGGCAACTGGAATTCTCACTGTTCGACCTGCTGCTGCACCAGGACTTCGATCCGGCCGTGGGCGCCCGCATCCAGGACACCCTCGATGAGGTGCGCCGATCCGTGGCCGTGATCGAGCCGCCCGCCTACAACCGGTTCCAGCACGGATTCGCGCATATCTTCGCCGGCGGCTACGCAGCGGGCTACTACAGCTACAAGTGGGCCGAGGTCCTCTCGGCGGACGCCTGGTCTCGCTTCGAGGAGGACGGTGTGTTCAACGAGCGCGCCGGCTCGGATTTCCTCGTCCACATCCTCGAACGCGGCGGCAGCGAGGACCCGATGGCCTTGTTCCAGGCCTTCCGCGGTCGGGAGCCGAGCATCCAGCCGCTATTGAAGCAACACGGGATTACCCCGACGGAGGAGTCCCCGCGATGACACCCGGTGCCGCCCAGGCGCACAAGCCGAGTGCCCTAATCTGGCTTTTAGGGGTGGCGGCGGTGTTCATCCTGCTTGCCGGACTGAAGACCGTCAGCCACATCGTGACCCCATTCCTCCTGGCCGCGTTCCTCGCGATCATCAGCGCCCCGCCGATGGCATGGATGCAGCGTCGCGGCGTCCCGGGTCTGGTCTCGATCCTGTTCCTGTTCTCGTTGGTGGGCGTGGCCTTCTTCCTGCTCTTCCTGGCCCTGCAGGGAGCGGCCGAGAGCCTGGCGAATCAGGCGCCCGCCTACCAGGCCCAGCTCGGCGGCTGGCTGGAACAGATTCGGATCGTGCTCGCCGAGCGCGGCGCGCCCCCCGAACTGCTCCCGGCCCAGATCCCCTTGCCGGCGACCAGCACGATCACCGGCACCGCCACCGGGATCGCCACCGGTCTGGGCCAGTTCACGGCCAGCACCTTGCTCGTACTGTTGGCCTTCATGCTTCTGCTGCTCGAGGAGCGCACGCTGGCAGACAAACTGGTCGCGGCGTTCCCCGGGCGCCGCCGGGCGCGCGTGCGTACCCGCCGATTCCTACGCTCGGTCTATCGCTACCTGCTGATCAAGACAGCAGCCAGCGCGCTGACCGGGTTGCTGGTGGGCGTCGGCTTGAGCTGGCTGGGCATCGATTTCGCCATCCTCTGGGGCATCCTTGCCGGTTTGCTTAACTTCATTCCCACGATCGGCTCGTTTTTTGCCGCCATCCCGGCCGTCCTTGTCGCCATCGTCAGCGCAGAGCCTTTGGTGATCCTGATGGTAGGCATGCTCTATCTGGTGGTGAACATCAGTATCGGCAGCATTCTCGAACCGCGCCTATTGGGTCGCACTTTGGGACTGTCTCCGGTGATCGTATTGATCTCGCTGCTGGTGTGGGGGTGGGTGTTCGGCCCGATCGGCATGCTGCTCGCCGTGCCGCTGACCATGATCGCCAAGCTCGCCCTCGACTCCAGCCCGCAGACACGCTGGGCGGGCATTCTGTTGAGCGACCGGGTCCGCCGGCAAGTGTCGGACCGCTCGGTGAGAGCGCCGGAATGACTGGCCACCCTTGCGAAACCGGTCGATGAAGCCGGCAATCCCGCCCTCCGATCAGCGATCCGCTAAATCGGTCGATCCATCGGATGCCGCCGGTTGTTCGCGTGCCGTGCGTTCCCGTCAGACTGGGCCCCATGAGGCACTCCTCAAGCACTTGGAACGGCACGCCACCAACCGCTACATACGCCCCATCGCCGACTACAACCGCGAGGCCTTCGAACCGGTCCACGAACAGGCAAGTGCCGATGGCCGGCCATTGATCCTGGATTCTGGCTGTGGGACGGGTGACAGCAGCCGGGCCCTCGCCCGGATGTATTCGGATCATCTTGTCATTGGTGTCGACCGGTCGGCCGATCGCCTGTCCCGACACCGCGAGGCCACGCCCGAGAATTGCATGCTGGTGCGCGCAGATCTGATCGACTTCTGGCGATTGGCCAACCAGGCCGGCTGGCAGCCAGTCCGCCACTACCTCCTCTATCCCAACCCCGAGCCCAAGCCGCGTCACCTGAAAAGGCGATTCCACGCCCATCCGGTATTCCCTGACCTCGCGGCCCTTGGCGGAGTGTTCGAATCACGAAGCAACTGGCTGATCTACCTCAAGGAACTAGCGATCGCGCTGCAATACCATGGTCGGGCCACCACGCTCCGTCCGTTGCCCGAGACAGACCCGGCCCTGACCCTGTTCGAACAAAAATACCGCGCCAGTGGCCAGCGACTCTGGCAACTGCGAACGGATGACTTAGAAATTCTCCAATAAAAACGGGCTCTTTATCGGCATAAAGGGAATTCGAAGTGCGGTTTTTACCTTCTTATCTCATTGACAAAGGCATTACGGTGGGCAGGCCGATTAAAAACGTTGCCGGACACAAACAGGCAATCAGGTGCCTATACTCGAGCGCATGCGAAGCTTGAGAAAAGCCTTTAAAGCGTTCATGGAACGATTCCCGATCGAGTCCGTTCATGCAACCGAAAGAGGAGCCGACTGCATGTACAAAAAAATAATGGTGCCGGTGGATCTGGCGCATCTCAAGGCGCTGGAAAAATCACTGAACGTCGCCGCCGACATGGCACGGCACTACGATGCCGCACTCTGCTATGTCGGTGTCACCACCTCGCAACCGAGCTCGGTGGCGCGTACCCCAGAGGAATACGCGGAAAAGTTGAAGACTTTCTCCCACGAACATGCTCCCGACAATGGGCATGAACCCACCAGCCGGGTCTACAACAGCCACGACCCCGTCGCCGATCTCGATGACATCCTGATCAAGGCAATCGACGAGGTTGGCGCCGATCTGGTGATCATGGGCACTCACCTCCCCCACCATATCGACGCCATCATGCCGGGCAACGGGAGCAAGGTGGCCGCGCATACGAACGTATCGGTCTTCCTCGTGCGGCCCTGATCAGCGACAAGCAATCGTCATCTCATAACAAATCAACGGAGAGATTCGCGTGGATAACAAACCCGAAAGTTCCCCGGATACGCCCAGCGAGTCGGTGGGCGTCCCGGCACCGGAAGGCGAAGCCACCCTGATCGATACGGACTACAAGATCGGTCAGGACAACTACCAGGCCAACCCCATGGGCGTCAGCATCGACATCCATGGGGCCGTGTTCGTCGTCTCTTCCCTCTTGGTGCTGGCGTTCGTCGTGCTGACCCTGGCTTTGCCCGAGCTGTCGACCAACGTGTTCGACGGCATGAAGAACTGGATCAACAGCAACATGACCTGGTTCTTTCTGCTGTCGGCGAACATCTTCCTGATCGTGTGCATCGGCCTGATCTTCTCGCCACTGGGGCGGGTCCGCATCGGGGGTGGCAACGCCACGCCGGACTTTTCCTACCTGGGATGGTTCTCGATGCTGTTTGCCGCGGGCATGGGTGTCGGTCTCATGTTCTACGGCGTTTCCGAGCCGCTGACTCACTACGGCACCGCCTTGGGCGGCACCAGCATGGGTGATGCCGGCGCCCGGACGGACTGGGCTCCCCTGGGAGCCGCTGAGGGCAACCCGTCGGCCGCCATGAGCCTCGGGATGGCAGCGACCATCTTTCACTGGGGTCTGCACCCCTGGGCGATCTACGCGGTCGTGGCCCTGTCGCTGGCGATCTTCTCCTACAACAAGGGGTTGCCGCTGACCGTTCGGTCGATCTTTTACCCGATTCTGGGTGAGCGTATCTGGGGCTGGCCCGGCCACGCAATCGACATCCTGGCGGTCTTTGCCACCCTGTTTGGCCTGGCGACTTCCCTCGGTGTGGGTGCACAGCAGGCCGCAGCCGGACTCAGCCATTTGTTCGGGATTCCCGGGGGCAACACCACGCTGGTGCTGTTGATCGCCAGCATCACGGCCGTGGCCGTCATCTCGATCGTCTTGGGCGTTGACAAGGGTGTCAAACGCCTGTCCCAGCTCAACATGGTGCTGGCCTTCCTGCTGCTGATGTTCGTCGTCTTCGTCGGACCGACGCTCTTGATCGCCACCGGGTTCTTCAAGAACCTGGGCTCCTACCTTGTCGAATTTCCCTTCCTGGCCAACCCCTTCGGTCGGGAGGACGCCAATTTCAGCCAGGGTTGGACAACGTTCTACTGGGCTTGGTGGATCAGCTGGTCGCCGTTTGTCGGCATGTTCATCGCCCGTGTCAGCCGTGGCCGATCGGTCCGGGAGTTCCTGACTGCCGTCCTGCTGATCCCCTCCGTCGTGTCGGTATTCTGGATGACCGCGTTTGGCACGGCCGCAATCGATCAACTGCAAAAGGGCTTCGAGGGCGCTGCGAATTCTGACCTGCCGATACAGTTGTTCGAGGTACTCGGCCAGATGCCGTGGACCGAGGTCACGTCCTTCATCGCCATCGTTCTGGTGATCGTGTTCTTCGTCACCTCGTCGGACTCGGGTTCCTTGGTGATCGACACCATCACAGCGGGCGGCAAGATCGATGCACCCAAACCCCAGCGTGTCTTCTGGGGCGTGATCGAGGGCGCGATTGCCATCGCCTTGCTCGTCGGTGGTGGCCTGGCAGCACTGCAGGCCGTCGCCGTCTCCGCGGGCCTGCCGTTCACCCTCGTGCTTCTGGTCGGGTGTTACGCCATCGTCAAGGGACTGATGGATGAACCTCGGTCCAAGAAAAAGGCCTAAGCCTGACCGAAAGGCTTAACGGAGCAGTAGAAAGGCGACCATTAATGGTCGCCTTTTTTATGTCCACGAAGATTGGATGAGCGCTGAGCTATATCCAGAGTTCTCCCACGGGGGTCTCCGGACGGTAATGTCTGGCAATCTGCGCCTGCAACAATTCGGCCGTGGCTAGGGCGTCGAGTTTGGCATGGTGCGACGAATACGCTGGCAGCCCGTAGCGCGCACGGCTATCACCCAAACGGATGGAGACCGGCTTTCCACCGAAAAACGCTTTCAGGCGGCTCATCCATCCTTGTCGCTCCTGCAACGCCTCGATCGTCATGGTGTCGATGACGGGAAACAGGCAGCGTTCTCCCCGGCGGGCGAGCACAGCCGTATCGAGAAATGGTCGCTCGATATGGCGGTAATGCACCACGGCCAACCGGCCGGACAGCGCGGCTAGCACCTCGTCCAACACCTCGTCGAAGTCGGGGGCATTGGCCACCTCGGCGTGGGTGATTCGATGGAACACGATCGATGCCTCGTCCAACGGACGTTGGGGGTAAACCACCCAGTAGTGGCCGGCATTCGGGCGGATCGTGCGCAGCGTGAACGGCACCAGTCCGATACTCACAATTGCATGGCGATGGTGGTCCATGCCGGTCGTCTCGAAGTCGAGTGCCATCATCTCCACATCCTGAATCGGCGTATCCGGATCGGGAACGCCGGCGGCATAGAATTGTCGCAGCGCCGGGTCCCGGCACACGCGGGACTGCTCGGCGAAAAAGGTCCTCCACGTGGGGGAACCTGTGGCTTTCTTCTCGGATGAGGCCATGGATCAGCGGCTCGGCATGGGATATCGAAAGCGCAGGAATTTCTGCGCGTTGCTCAACACCTGGAACGCATCCTTGAGGTTGTGACGCTCCCCATCGGAGACGTTCTCCGGCTCGATATTGTTGTCCGGCGTCTGATCATGTCTTAGATCATAGGCCTGATGGCGAATGCGCACCATGGCGATGAATTCGAGCGAATAGCGCAGTTTGTCCGCCTGACCGGCCGGCAAGGTCTTTGCCTCACTGAGGTCATCGAGTCGCGCGAAGGAATTCTGCGCACGGGATCCGGCTGCAATCGCGTGGACACGAATCACATCGATCAGCGGCGCGGTTCCACGGCGCTTAAGATTGATCGAATTGTTGTGCTTGCCGTCCTGCTCCATGACGAAGGTACGGAAAAACCCCAGCGGCGGCGTGCGATACAAGGCATTGCGGGCCAAGGCGGCCAGGAACAGCGGGCTCTGCTTACCCTTGGTGGCGATCCGATCCTGTAGTTGCTCGACGAAGCGTTCCTCGCCGTAGACCGACTCCAGATCGAAGAAAATCGAACTGTGCAAGAGTCGCTCGGGGTCCGGCTCACTAATCCACTCATCGAAATAGCGCTTCCAGACCGACAACGGCTGGCGCCATTTCGGGTTGGTTGCCATGATGTCGCCCGTGCAATAGGTGTAACCACAGGCATCCAGCCCGTCACTCACCCGCTTGGCCAGATCGGCGAACCAGGCATCGTGCTCCTCCGGGAGGAACGAATCATCGATGATCAGGGCATTGTCCTGGTCCGTGCTGATCGCCTGTTCATTGCGAGCCATCGATCCATTGACCATGAAGCAATACGGCACCGGTGGCGGGCCGATATCTGCCTCGGCCAATTCGATCAACCGGCGAATCAGGCTGCGACCGATCGAGGACATGGCCTGGCCGATCATCTGCGAGGTGGCCCCTTCCTCGACGAGGCGGACAAACGCGGCTCGTACATCCGGCATCAGCCGTTCGAGGCCCTTGACGCTTGTCTGACTGAAGATGTTGCTCACCAGGTAAAGGCTGCTCTGCGTCTCGTATCGGACGATGTCCGACAGGTGCACCACGCCCACCGGCCGCCGCCGATGCAGCACCGGCAGATGGTGAACATTGTTGCGCAACATCGCCATCATCGCCTCGTACACCGACTCGTCCGACTGGATCGTGATCAGTCGCTCGTGCTTGATATCGACAAGGCGAGTTTCCGTCGTTCCACCGACGGCAAGCACCCGGACCCGCAAGTCCTGGTCGGTGAGTATGCCGGCCAGGCGCCAATGGCCACCGTCAGTGCCGACAAACCCCCTCTCGTCTTCCGCGGACGTCGCCGATAGCAGCAAGATGGAAGAGACATGCCCGTCGGTCATGCGGCGTGCGGCTTCGCCCACGGTCACCGTTTCCTCGATGCTCACCGGGCTTCGACCAAGCAACTGCCGTACCCGCGTGACCATCATGTCGTTTTCACGCTCGTTCTGCTGAACGGCCGCCTGCAAGCGCGGGCCGGAAAGCTCGACGAAATCGGCGAAGTTGTCGTCTTCCGAGCAGAGCCGATCGAACACCGGCGCCGGAATCAGATAGAGCAGCGTGTCCTCGATCGCCGTGGCCGGAAACCGCACCCGCCGGTGATGCATCAACCCGGTATGACCGAGGATGTCCCCTTGGCTCAGGCGGTTATACAGATCGCCGTTGTGCCGGTAGACCTCTACCGCCCCACTGCGGACATAACGCAGTGTCTCAATGGGTTCGCCATATTCCTGGATCGTGGAGCCGGACTTGTAATAGGCCACCTCCACCGAACGCGCCACCTCGTCGAGAAGCCCCTCGTTGAGGCTATCGAAGGGAGGAAATCGACCGATGTGTTCCCGTATCTCTCGGACTTCTGCTTCCATCAATCTTATCCATGGCCAAGGGGGTGAATCGCTGCCCACGAACCGCTCTGGATAACATTCCTGAACGGCAATTCCCCTTCAGTCTGGCATAAAAAAAGCGGGCCGGAGCCCGCTTCCCGTGTCAATCACCCAATCAATATCAGAAGTAATAACCGACGTTGATGTTGAACAGACTGTTCTGACTACCATCACCAGCCAAGCTTCCATTCACGAACGGCTGGTTTTTGCCCACGATATAATCGAAGTAAGCGTAGACCGGGCCGGCTGCAACGGCCATGCCGGTGACGTTCATCCAAGTGTCGGGAAGATCCGCATTCTTGTCAAAGATATGGCTGTAATCGTTATAGAAGGTCAGCGAAGAAATCGGACCCCAATCCACAGAGTGTGTATAGGCCAGGTTGGCTGTCACGGCACTAGCATCAAGGGGACCGAACGTATTGAATGCATAGTAGCCATATTCGATCAGCTGTGCGTTCCGGTCATCAATGTCATATTCCCAGTCAGTGTACTGAAGTTGAGCATTGAAGTTCTTGTAGTCTGCCACCAAGTGCGCTGCCGCAGCATAATAAGTACCCTCTTGAGCAGCACCAAGCCCATCCAACTGGCCAAATTTCAACGAAGCACCCGGCTTCAACGTCAAGTCGTCGCTGGCTTTAAAGTCATACTCCCCCCGCAAGGCAATGGTATTAGTCATTTCCATGCCATCGCCTACCGGATCATCCGCAGCCAAGCTGGCTCCATAACCGGTCACGTTAGCCGAATAACTCTCGTTGCTCGCCCCACCACGTTCATCATTCTTCAAAAGGGCAACGTCAAAACGCCAATCACCCGGCTCGTAGGTCACACCTAGACCGAAATCATAGTTGTCTTCCAGACCTGCATAGTAGAGCGAGGAGAAATAAAAGTTATGCGAGTTATACGGCAGCACACCAAAAGGCACTTGGAAAATACCCGCGCGTGCCGTCAGGTCATCCGTAAATTCGTAGCCGACCCAAGCGTGATGGATCACTGACATGTATTCGTACCACCGCCATTCGGCCGACAGAATCACATCGTTGATTTTTCCATCAAGATTCAAACGGAAGGTATCAAACGCGAGATCACCATACCGGTCCTTACTTCCTTCATCCCAATCCTTCGCGGCGTAGTTGAAACGCACCGCACCGCCAACGTTGATGTCCGATTTAACAGATTCGGCGACCTGCTGGGCCTTGGAGACCTTCTCCTCCGTCTCCTGCTGTTTTTCCGCAATTTCGTCATTGCGGGCACGTTCCTTGTCCAGATCGGTCTGCAGTGCTTCGACACGCTGTTTGAGCTGCTCGAGTTCCTGCAGGATCTGCTGAGTGCTCTTGTCAGAGTCTGCGGCAAGGGCGACCAACGGCGAAGCGCCAAGGGCCGCACCGATTGACAATGCCAGGAGATGCTTTTTCATTCTCGATCCCTCTTCCATTGTTGTTGTGGCGGCTCACATAAACTCAAAATATCTGCTTACGGGGCACGCTAACATGCCTTTCAACCCTCCCCGACCAATCGCCTAGCGGGTACGGATATTCTGCTTCTATTAATCCACCTTAGTTTTTATCCACATTAGTATTTCCCGCGCAAGAGGACGGCCGATCGACCCGATCGGTTAACAGACGTAGGTGATATACCCCGACTTCATTGCCCAATGGCGCCGAATTCACCGGCACCATGGCTATCGAGACCACAATCTCGTCGGGGATGCCACTCATTTGCTCCAACCAGTAGCCGACCCCGCGGTCTAGGCGTGCGTGTTGATTGCCCATGATGGCCACCACTCGTCGTTCCGGGAATGCCTCGCGCATGCGCACGATGGCGTCGGCCATCAGCACGTCTCTAGCAACCTGCGCCCGGGCGATCCGACGGGCAAGATCGCGCCCCATGTCCTTGCAGTGCGCACCGATCAGCGTGTCGAGAAGATCGCCCTGCAATGCTTCCGGCAAGGCAAGTTCAGGGGCCCGGGATTCCAACACTTTCTGCTGTTCCGACGACAGCGGTTCGAGCCAATCCTCCTCGGCCATGGCAATCGCCATGGCCTTCTGCCGAGAGAGGTTAAGCGGTCGAACCGGCCACCCATTTTTCACTGCGAGCTCGCACAAGGGGCCGTACTGGTCCCAGCCCCAGCCCTCCTCGTCGAAGCCGCCGATCTCGGCCAGGCTACGGGCGTCGATTCCTTCATTACTTGACTGCTCGGATACCAGCGCGTCCCAATATTCCAGGTCCAGTTGCTCGAGAGCGAGCACCAACGGATGACCCGGGAACGTCTCCAGCAAGGCGACCTGCCGGCGATGAATATCCGCCGAATCGTGGACCTCGCCGAGAAGAACAACATCGGCGGCTCCGATACGCTTGACAGCGGCCCGCTCGGTTAGCGGCTCACCCCGAGCATCGAGCCAGTCACCAACCTCCGCAGCCCGGACCATCGACAGCGATCCCAGGGCCAAGCAGGTCACCAGGAAAGCGGCTGCCAGGGTCTTGATATCCCGGGAGGCAAAGCACGACCGGGGTCGCGGCAATCCATGCAATCGGCGGCTAGGCTTTGGCGCTTTCCGCATCGTGCTCCATGCCCTGAACGGTGTCGATTGGATCCGCGGGGAGAGCCCCCTCCCGAAGCGGGATTTCACGCAATCTTAGTCAAGGTCGACAAAAATGCACTCAAGGGCTTTCGAGCCCGTACCGACGCGCCAATTCCAGTAATGGCTTGCGCCCCATACCGCCCAGCACAACCTCGGCAATGGCATCGTCGCGCAAGAACATCGTGGTCGGCGTGCCCAGCACCCGTGCATCGCGCCCGATATCCGGGTCAACAGAAACATCCACCCGGCAGACACGATCAGGATTTCGGTCGGCGAGTTCCCCGATTACCGGGGAGAGAGCCCGACAAGCCGTGCACCGGGGACTGAAGAAGAAGACGATCCGGGCACCGGGGCAGCGCCTGCGCAGTGACACCGGTACCGGACCGCGTGCCAGCAGGGCCCGTCGTTTCGTGAGCCATTGCCCGAGCAGCACCAGCAGCACCAGCAATACCAACGCGCCCACAATCACGAAATCCGACATTGACCTTTCCTTCTCGCTTCAATTCGATCGACCGACAGTAACCCTGATGCCGACCGACGCAACAAAACCACAATCGATATGCCCATGCTGTCGGCCGGAAACAACCGCTTGCGTTCCCGGCCGAATGCTTTAATGTCCATTGTATGGAGCAAGTCGACCTACCGGTTATCCGGTATGCGCTTACTCCATCTGGGCGAGGTGAGTGAGTGCTGATCACCCCGCACAGTCTCCAGATCAGCACGTTTTTGAGAGTTAGTTTTCGAGATGATCAATATTTACGTGGGCAACCTGCCCTACTCCGCGGATGACCAAGAGCTCCAGTCTGTTTTTGAGGCCTACGGCGAAGTCAAATCTGCCAAGGTAATCAAGGACATGGCCACTGGCCGTTCCAAGGGCTTCGGCTTTGTCGAGATGACCGACCAGGAATCCGGCAATAAGGCCATCGAGGCGTTGAACGACACCGACATGGATGGCCGCAACATTCGTGTCAATGAAGCTCGACCGCGTGAGCGCAACAATGGTTCGCGCTTCTGAGCGACTCTCCCCTGGGAGAAAGAGAAAACCGGCCTCGTGCCGGTTTTTTTGTTTCTGCCGTTCGGGTAATTAATCGGCTGATTTTTCGGCTGCCGTCAGTTCCCGGTTAAGTTTCCCATAGCAAAGCAGGTCGAATTGCCCCGCCCCAAACAGGGCGTCCGGCTCCATTCCCGGTACTTCGAACGAAAGGGAATAGAGCTTGCCGGATGTGGGGAGCTCACGCTGCAACTTGCGCCAGACCCTCAACATCGGTTCCGGGGAAAGAAAGGCATAGACGGCATCAAAGTCGCGCCAGGAAGTATTCCAGAAATCACGGAAGTGAATCCGGCAGTTCTCCAGGTGACGGCAACGCCACCGTGCAATCAGGTAAAGCAGGGGCGCGGTTTCAAAACCGGTAAACCGTCGCTCCGGGAAGCGCCGAGCCAGGGCAGCAAGGACATGGCCGTCGCCACAACCAATGTCCGCGAATCGGATGACATCACCCGCCTCGATCCGCCGGGCCAGGGCCCCGATTACCGCTCGGCCCGAGCGGTACAACGGCACCCGGTGCCGAACGGCATTGTATTGAAGCAGAATCAACACCACGGCGGCGGCCAGGAACCACCCCGGGTGCAGCTGCAGGCCACCCCATATCATTAAGGGGGCGGCGAGCAAGACTCCGCGCCACCAAGCCGGCAAGATGGCCCATCCCGCCAACATTCCTATGAGCCCCGCCAGGCTGGCAATGGCCCAACCCGGCATGACATCCCCACCCCACTGCGCCACTTTTCCCGACAGCATCAGGGCAATGACCATAGCTAGGGCGAGGATCAGAAAGCCGGCGAGGATGGAAAAATAGCGACGCATCAGCGATGCCGGAACTCAATTATTCCGTCACGGCCTGAGGAACCGCCTGGGCCTCGGCAGGCAAGATCTCAAGAGAAAAGGTCTCTTGCGCTGGGATTCCCGGCAACAATTGCGATGCGTCCACCCCGTCGGTGTTTTCCGGATTGAGTATGCGTCGCGTCGCCGATTTCTTCATCACCGTCATGGATATCCGCCGGTTCTGCGGATCGAAGGAGTCTTTCTCCACGAAGGGCAAAGCGTCGGCCATGCCGACCACTTGCAGGAACTTGTCTTCCTGGTAACCGTAGTCAGCCAAGGAACGCCGTGCGGAATTGGCCCGCTCAGCGGACAGCCCCCAGTTGCTCCGATCGTCCCGGGTGAATGGGCGTGCATCGGTATGACCCACGATCTTAAGCCGATTGGGCATCTCGTTGAGCACCGGCGCTAAAGAGTGGAGTATTTCGTCGGCGTAGGCCTGCAATCGCTCGGATCCCAGCTCGAACATCGGCCGGTTCTTCTTGTCGACTATCTGGATACGCAGCCCGTCACGTGTGATGTCGAGCTTGATTTGGTCCTTGTATGCCCGCAGCGCCGGATCCACCTCGATCAGTGACTCCACGCGCTCCTTGAGCGCCTCGATCTGCTTGCGTTCCAATGCATCAAGCTGCTCCTGAAGCGCTTCTTGTGTCACGTCCAGTGGATCGGCAGTCTTTTCCTGGTCCTGGGTGTCGCGCTTTTCCGGGGTGGGCTGCTCCCCGGCATGCACCTGGCCGGTCTCGCGAGTGAGGTCATCGCCCCCGCCGTCGATCAGGCTCTCGCTCATCCCGGCGCTACTGCCCCCCTGCATGGAAACCTTCGCCGGATTGGCAAAATACTCGGAGATGCCCTTGAGCTCCTCTTCCCCCATTGAACCCAAGAGCCACATCAGCAGAAAGAAGGCCATCATGGCGGTCACGAAGTCAGCGTAGGCGATCTTCCAGGCGCCACCGTGATGGCCCTCATGGCCTTTCTTGACCTTTTTGATGACGATCTGCTGATTCTGATCCGGTTGTTCGGCCACGCCTGATTACACCCTACCCGCCTGTCAGCGGTTTTCCTTGAGGAAGGTCTCCAGCTCCATGAAGCTCGGACGGTCCGATGAATAGAGCACCTTCCGCCCGAATTCGACCGCCACCTGCGGCGGATAGCCGTTCATGAAGGCTATGAGTGCCGCCTTGATGCTTTGTTGGTATTTGGTCGAGTCTCCGACCTTGTGCTCCAAGTTGTTCGCGACGGGGTTAATAAAGGCATAGGCGACGAGAATACCGAGGAAGGTGCCCACCAGAGCGGCGGCGATCAGCTTGCCCAGTTCGGCCGGCGGCAGGTGGACCGATTCTAGCGTGTGTACCACGCCCAGCACGGCCGCGACGATACCGAACGCAGGAAGCGCCTCACCTAACTTCTGGATTGATGATCGTGGTAGGTCGGCTTCTTCGTGGTGCGTGTCGATGTCCAGATCCATCAGGTTGTCGATCTGATGCACATCCAGGGTGCTGGAGACCATCAAGCGCAGATAGTCGGTAATGAACTCCACGGTGTGGTGGTCTTTCATGACCGTCGGGGCACTCTGGAACAACTCGCTGTTCTCGGGCTCGTCGATATCTTCCTCGATCGCCATCAGGCCTTCCTTGCGGGCCCGGGAGAAGATGTTGTTTAGCAGCGCCAGGGTTTCCATGTTCAGCTGCTTGCCATAACGCGAGCCCTTGAACGCGGTCTTGAAGCCACCCAATGTGGCCTTCAACGTCTTGGGGGAATTGCCGGCCACCAGCGCCGCCCCAGCGGAACCGAATATGATCAGGTACTCGATCGGCTGGAACAGGATGATCAGGTGACCACCCGCCAGCACGAAGCCGCCGATGATGCTTCCCAATGCGACCAGCCACCCAATTGCAACCATCATGGCTTTTCAGTCTCCATTTCCGCTTTCATCCTGTCCGGTTTTTCCTTTTCACCGCAGCGCCTTGCCAACAATTTCCGCCAGATCCATCGAGCAGTCCTTGCGACCGATCATGCGCTCGAGCTCCGAACGCATCCGGTCGGCGCGCGCGCCGTTATACCGACGCCACCGGCTGAAAACGGTGGCCATGCGTGCGGCGATCTGCGGGTTGAATCCATCGATCTCTACGATCTTGTCGGCAACCCAGCGATATCCTGAACCTGACATCGCATGGAATGCGGAGGGATTGGCCCGGGAAAAGGTGCCGACCAGCGATCGAACGCGGTTCGGATTGCGGATGGAGAACACGGGATGCGCTTCCAGCGCGGCGAGCGTATCGAGATCGTCGGGGGCGACGTTGCGGGCGCGCAGCGCCAGCCACTTGTCCATGACCAGCGGGTCCTCGGCCCACTCCTCGGCAAATCGAGCCAGTGCATCTTCGCGCTCGACACTCTGCCGTACGCTCAGCGCGACAAGCGCATTGAAGCGCTCAGTCATGTTGTCGGCCTCGTCGAACTGATCCACCGCCAACTTACGCCAGGCTGGATGATCCAGGGCATTGAGATACGCCAGGGCCTGGGCGCGCAAGGCACGCCGCCCCACATCGACACCGTCAAAGTGGTAGCCGCCGTCGACGGCAACGTTTTGATGCACCAGCATCAGCGTCTGTGACCATTCGTTGGCCAGCTGTTCGCGCAACTCCACACGCGCTTGGTGAATCCAGTCCACCGGCACGTCCTGCGCGAACTGCTCTGCGATGTAGGTCTCCGACGGCAAGGTCAGGCATTCGGCGACAAAACGCGGATCGGCGCCGCCCTTCTCGCTGACCGCCGCGTGCAGCAGGCTGCCGAATGATTCACTCAGCCCCTCGGGCAGAGAGGTCTCGGGCCACTCGCCCTGCTCCTGGGCCTGACGCACCCGCCCGACCAGAATCCGCAACACCAGGCGCTGGTAGGCATCCCAACGGTTGAACTCGTCGGTATCGCTGCGGGCCAGCAGCGTCAAGTCCGCCTCGTCGTAGTCGTGCTCGATCTTGACCGGTGCCGTGAAGCCCCGGTTAATCGACAGTGTGGCCTGTTCGAGATCCGCGCTGACGACGAACCGCTTCTCGGCCTGACGCTCGTTCAGGATGACGGTCTGCTCCACGTCACCCTCGCCGTCCGGCCCGTCCAGCATGAGCGGCTGCCCGGCCGAGTCGAACGCGGCGATCCGCAACGGGATGAGGAACGGGTCTTGGTCTTCCTGACCGGCAACGGCCGGGATTTCCTGTTCGAAACTCACGACCAGGTAGCCGTCCTCTCGCCGCTGGCGAACATGCACGATGGGCGTGCCGGCCCGGTCGTACCAGCGACGGAACTGCGCGGTATCGAAATCCGCCTGCTCGGTCATGGCCTCGATGAAGTCCTCGATGCGGACGGCCTGGCCGTCGAAGCGATCGAAATACTCATCAGTGCCCCGGCGAAAGGCATCGGGACCCAGCAGGTTGTGCCACATGCGCACGACCTCGGCGCCCTTGTTGTAGACGGTGGCCGTGTAAAAATTGTTGATCTGCTCGTATTCCTTGGGCTGGACCGGGTGCGCCTGCGGGCCGGCATCCTCGGCGAACTGGATCTGGCGCAGGAGGTTGACCTCCTCGATACGCTTGACCGCGCGCGATCCCATATCGGCCGAGAATTCCTGGTCGCGGAAGACCGTGAATCCTTCCTTGAGCGACAGCTGGAACCAGTCTCGGCAGGTCACGCGATTTCCCGACCAGTTATGGAAATACTCGTGGGCGACGACCGACTCGATCCCCTCGTAATCGCTGTCGGTGGCCGTCTCCGAGCGCGCCAAGATGAACTTGGAGTTGAAGATGTTCAGCCCCTTGTTCTCCATCGCCCCCATGTTGAAATCATCGACCGCGACGATGTTGAACACGTCCAGGTCGTATTCCCGGCCGTAGGTCTCCTCGTCCCAGCTCATCGACTTGATCAACGACCGCATGGCGTGATCGCAGCGGTCGATGTTGTGCGGCTCGACGTAGATGCCCAGCTCGATGGTCCGTCCCGAACGGGTGATGAACTCGTCCCGGATCGACTTGAGGTCCCCTGCCACCAGGGCGAACAGGTAGGAGGGTTTGGGAAACGGATCTTCCCAGGTCGCCTGGTGCCGGCCATCGCCCAGATCCTTCTCCTCCGCCAGATTGCCGTTGCTCAGCAGCACGGGACACTCGGCCTTGTCGGCGATCAGCGTGACGCGATAGCGACTGAGCACGTCGGGCCGGTCGAGAAAATAGGTGATCCGGCGAAAACCTTCCGCCTCGCACTGGGTGCAGAAATTACCGGACGACTGGTAGAGGCCGTCGAGTGTCGTGTTGTCTACCGGATCGACCCGATTGACGATCGTCAGGGTGAAGCGCTCCGGCACCTGGTCGATGGTCATGCCCCGCTCGTCGACCTGGTAACGGTCCGCGGCAAGCATCTCGCCGTCGATCGCAACCGACTCGAGCGTCAGTTCCTCACCGTGCAGAAACAGCGGAGCGTGATGCTCTCCGTTGCGCCGGCACTGCATCGCCGCCACCACCCGGGTGCCGCGGGAGGCCAGCTCGAAGGTCAGGTCGGTCTGGTCGATCAGGTAATCGGGCGGACGATAATCGGAGAGGCGAACGGTCTTGGAGGTATTTTCGGTCATTGCAGCTCGAGTATATGTCTGGGGTTCGTTGACGCCGACTAAGTCACCAGCCGCTAAGCACGGGTTCTGGCGTTTAGGCGTCGCGCGATGCGCGCGCGAGGGATAATGCTCGGCGTCAAAACAACCTGCAGCATAGCAGGAACCGGCCGGTTTCCATTCCGGGGATGCCGAGGGCGGACCCGCTGGCGGTTGTCTCAAGAGGGCGAGCAAGCCCGCCGGCCATCAGGCATAATACGGCTCGTTTTCATTGCCATGGATGCCCCGCCAACCGGCTCGGGCGTCCTGTCGGAACCAGGGAGTTGCCACCGCATGCTTTTCTCGCAGATCGCCGCCTTTGATCTTTCCGATTGGCCCGAGCCGGAGCGCGATGCGCTGGCCGAGCGCCTGGAGGAAAAGCGCTTTGCTCCGACCCTCTCACAGCAGGTCGAATCGATGGGGTGGGCGCCGGTGGTCGACGAGCAACTCGTCATGGAGACCGACGGGGCCTTCGGGCTGCTCTTCCGTCGAGAGGAGCGCGCCGTCCCCGCCCCGGTCATCCGCGAGCACGCCGCCAAGCGTCTGGCCGAGCAGGAGGGCGAGCGAGATCCTTCCCGGGACGAACTGCGACAGGCCCGCGAGGCGGCCCTGCTGGAACTGCTGCCCCAGGCCTTCCCCCGCCAGGCGGAGACCCGGCTGCTGATCGACCAGCGTAACAAGCAGGTCTGGTTCGCCACCGCCGCGGAAAAGCGCAACAGCCAGATCAGCTCGCTGCTGCGCGAGACCCTTGGTCAATGGCGGATCACCCCGGCATTCGGCTCCGAGGAGCATGGCAGCCGACTGAGTCGCTGGCTCCTGGAAGGCCCACCGGCCGGATTCGAACTGGGTGAGTCGGCCAAGCTGCTTGAGCCCCGCGACGGCGGCAGCATCACCGTCACTCGGCTAGGCCTGCCTGACGAGAACGTGCTGGCCCACCTGCGTGACGGCATGACGGTCGAACAACTGGAATTGATCTGGCGCGACCGGTTGCGCTTCACCATCCGTGCCGATGGGGCGTTGACCAAGGTCAAGGCATTGGAGACGCTGGATGACGAGTTCGACGACGACGGGCTGGATGACCCAGCCACGCGCCTTCAGGCCGAGCAGCGGCTGACGCTGGATGTGCTGCGCCAACTGACGACGGCCCTGCGTGATGCACTCGAGCGCGCCGAGACGCCCTGATGACTGCCGGCCTCCCGCCCGGGCCGTCTTTTGGCCGCGCTGGCGCCACGACCGACAATCAAGACATTCGGCCTGCCACGGGCCACAACCGAAACAGGGCCGCGTGCTGAAGCCGACACGTCGGCCGCGACCCGGCGCGCAAGCCGCGCCCTGATTCAACGAATCCCACAGGAACGAGCATGACTGACTCCGCACAAGCCGCCTTCGCCCTAACCGCCGTATCGCCTCTGGATGGCCGCTACGCCCGCCATACCCGAGCACTGACCGAATGCTTCAGTGAATACGCCCTGATCAAGTACCGGGTCCTGGTGGAGGTCGAGTGGTTCAAGGCCCTGGCCGAAGAACCCAAGATTGCGGAGGTGCCCACCCTGAGCGCGGACGACCGGGCCACGCTCGATGCCGTTGCCGCGGACTTCAACGTCCAGTCGGCCATGCGGGTCAAGGAGTTCGAGGCGACCACCAACCACGACGTCAAGGCGGTGGAATATTTCCTCAAGGAACAGGTGGCCGATCATCCGCGCCTGTCGAAGATCAGCGAATTCTTCCATTTTGCCTGCACCTCCGAGGACATCAACAACCTCGCCTACGGGCTGATGCTGGCGAAGGCTCGTCAAGACGTCGTCCTGCCGGAAATCGACGGCCTGACCGACACTCTCCGCCAGATGGCGCACGAGTGGGCCGCCGTTTCGCTGCTCTCGCGCACCCACGGTCAGCCCGCCTCCCCGTCCACCATCGGCAAGGAAATCGCCAATGTGGTCGCGCGCCTCGATCGCCAGCGTGAACAGATCGCCGCGGTGCAGATCATGGGCAAGATCAACGGCGCCGTGGGCAACTTCAACGCCCACCTGGCGGCCTACCCGGAAATCGACTGGCCGGCTTTCTCGAAGCGGTTTGTCGAGGGACTGGGCCTGGCCCACAACCCCTACACTATCCAGATCGAGCCGCACGACTACATAGCCGAGCTCTTCGACGCGGTCGAGCGGGCCAACACCGTGCTGATCGATTTCGCCCGCGACATCTGGGGCCAGATCGCGCTGGGCCATTTCCGCCAGCGGCTGGTCGAGGGCGAGGTCGGCTCCTCGACCATGCCGCACAAGGTCAACCCGATCGATTTCGAGAACGCCGAGGGCAACCTCGGGATAGGCAATGCCGTCATGGGTCACCTGGCGCGCAAACTGCCCATCAGCCGCTGGCAGCGGGACCTGACCGACTCCACCGTGCTGCGTACCCTGGGCGTCGGTCTGGGTCATTCGCTAATCGCCTATCGCTCGCTGGCCAAGGGCCTGTCCAAGCTCGAAATCAACGCCGAGCAGTTGGCCGCGGAACTCGATGGCAACTGGGAGATCCTCGGCGAGGCGGTCCAGACCGTCATGCGCCGCTACGGCGTGGAAAAGCCCTACGAGAAGCTCAAGGCCCTGACTCGTGGCCAGCGCGTCGACGGTCCGGCGATGCGCGCCTTCATCGATTCCATCCATGAGCTCCCCGCTGAAACCCGGGAACGCTTGGCCCGGATGGCCCCGAGTGACTATATTGGCAATGCCAAGGCGATGGCCGAGCGCATCTGACGCACTCGCCGCGCGATCCGCCAGCGCTTTTTACCGGCGCCGGCCGCATGGAAGAGGGAAACGGCATGTCCCTGCCCGAGAACTGGAGCGAGTACCTGCTCGAACACCCACTGCCCGTGCGGCGGGCGGTGCACCAGGGCATGTGTCGGGAGCTACTGGACGAATCCCCCGACTTGCCTCGACTGGTGGGCTGGCTGCGACGTGATCCGGCGGCAGCCAGCATGGTCCTCGGGGCTGCCGCCCAGGGTCAGCGCCATCGTCAGCGTGGCGCGCCCCACAACCTGGAACACGCCCTGTCGCTTCTGGGAACCAACTGGGCGCGCAAGCAGCTGCCCGAGCTTCCCATCTTGGAGAACCATCTGACCGACCCCGGCCAGCTGGCTGGCTATCTGGCGGCGTCCTCGCGGGCCATGCGGGCGGCGCGGCTGACCGAGACCTGGCTGATCGAGCGCCGGGAAACCGGTACCGAGATGGTCATGGTTGCCGCCCTGCTCCACAACCTGGTGGAACTGGCTCTGTGGCGCGATGCCCCGCAGTTGGCGCGCGAGGCGCTGGGTCAGGCGCGGCAACGACTCATCACTCACGTTCGCGATCAGATGGCAAACGAGGACCTCGCACAATGCTTCGGTCTGGGACACTCGTTCAAGGCGGTGCTGGCGCGCGAAGGGGTCGACCTGGAGCAGCTCGAGGCAACACTGACCGAACGTTATTACCTGCCGGTCATGCTGCTGTCGGACGAGGCGAGCATTCCGGTGCTGGGGGCCCACCACCAGGCGATCCTCGTGCTGGGCCGCCGCATGGCCTTTGCCAGCGAATTCGGCTGGTACACACCCATCATCCGCAAGCTCAACGCCCTGGTGGCCGAACACCTGCATGCCTCGCTCAACACGGCCTGGCGGGTAACCTTGCACAAGAGCATTCGCGATGCGCGCGAATTCGCCGACATCCCGCTCTACCACCCCGGTCACATGCTCGTCGAGCACAGCGACGATCGCACCCTGATCTGGCCACTACCGGCCGACTATGGCCTCGCACCCGGCGAGAACGACTGCCACGCGGCACGACCCCAGTCGGCCCCGCCGTCACCGGGAAGGAAGCTGGGCGACATGATCCGGACGCTAAGCGGGATGCCGGATGTGGCCGAGATCGCCCTGTATGCCCCGCCGGCGTCAGGAAAGGCGCCGCGCAACTTCCACTGGTCACGCGCCGACGCGTGTCTCCCCCAGGCCATCGTGCTGGCAGACAATCCATTGCTCACCCGGCTCATCTCACGCCTGGAGGTACTGGGTCTCGACGCGAGCAATCGCGAACGGCTCTCGCCCCACCTGGATGCGGATCTGGGTTACGCAGCGATGCAGGGGCTGGTGGTCGCGCCCCTGGCGGTCGATGGCGAGCTGATAGCCACCCTCCTCTGCCGCGGTGGCATCGAGCATCAGGGGGACATCATTGCCTTGCTGGAAGCCGGTACAGCCGGCGAACCGGCGGACTAGCCGCCCTATACCTGCCGCTCGAGGCGGGCGATTGCCCAGTCTATGTGCCGGTCGACCTGCTCTCCTGCCTGACCACGCCCCTGCCTGAGGGCTTTCAGCGCCCGACCGGATTGCGCATGCTCGGGCGGCATATTGCCGATGGCCACCGCCACATTGCGCCGCCAACGGCGCCAGCCGATCCGCCGGATCGCCGAGCCTTCAGTGCGTTTCAAGAAGGTAGGCTCATCCCACTCGAACAGGGTGATCAGGTCGGGGGCGTCCAGCCCGTGGCGGGCATGGAAATCCGCATCACCGGTCTTGCGCGCGAAGCGGTTCCAGGGGCAGACCAGCTGGCAATCATCGCAGCCGTAAATGCGGTTTCCCATCATCGGGCGCAAAGGCTCGGGGATGTCTTCATCCGCCTCGATGGTGAGGTAGGAAATGCAACGGCGGGCATCCACCACGCCATCGGCGATGATCGCCCCGGTGGGACAGACATCGATGCAGGCGGTGCAACTGCCGCAGTGCGCCGACACCGGCTCATCCACCGGCAGGTCGATGTCGATGAACAAGGCACCCAGGAAGAACCACGAGCCACCACTGCGACTGAGTATCAAAGAGTGCTTGCCCTTCCAGCCCAGCCCGGCCCGTTCGGCCAGCCCCGTCTCGTAGACCGGCGCGGAGTCGCAGAAGGCCCGGTAGGTGAACGGGCCGACCTCCTCGGAGATGCGCTGGGCGAGTTGCTGCAGGCGCTTGCGCACCAGCTTGTGATAATCCCGGCCGAGCGAGTAACGGCTGACGTAACCGAGCTCCGGCTCGCCCAGCACCTCGGTGGGCCCACGGGTCTCGGGCGGCAGGTAATCCCGCGAGACCATCAGCACCCGCCGGGTGCCTTGCACCAGTTCCTCGGGACGAAAGCGCAACAGACCGTGGCGTTGCATGAATTCCATCGAGCCATGGTGCCCCGCCTCCAGCCAGCGGAGGAATCCCGACTCGTACGCGGACAAGTTGGTGTCGCAGACACGCAGATCGGTAAAGCCCAACTCCTGGGCCCATTCCCGGATGGATCCCTTGAGCGCCAACGGATCCCGCGTCACGACGACAGCCGCTCCGCGAACAGCATCCCGCCGCGCGCGGCCAACAGGCAGATCGCGACCGTGCCCAGCGCATAGAACCCGGCCAGCCACCAGTTCTGTCGCTGCATCAGGCTCAATGTGTCGATGGAAAACGCCGACATGGTGGTGAAGGCGCCCAGAAAACCGGTCAGGATGGCAAGGCGAATCTCCATCGGGACTTGCCAGCGGGTCATCAGCCACACGCCGAGAAACCCCATCAGCCCCGAACCGATCACGTTCACGCTGAAGGTGCCCCACGGAAAGCCTCGACCACCGACCTGCATCAAGGCGGCCGTGAGACCGTATCGCGCCATGGCTCCGAGGCCGCCGGCCAGACCGATCAACAGGTAGAGTTTCATCGCGGCTGCTATCTCCATGATCCGTTTGCTTCAGCCGGGGCAGGCTATCACGGTCCCATCAAGCGCTGGTTGCAATGCGGTCGAACTGTCCTAAGCTCATTGGCAGGCGGGTCGTGGCCGAAAGCCCGGCCGGCACGTGTTCGATCATTCGGTTCAATCCAAGCAAGCACAGTCAAGGAGAACGCATGAAAAAGGTTCTACTCGCCAGCATGATTGCCGGCCTGAGTGCCGGCATGACCGTGCCCGCCATGGCCGCCATGGCCGCCTCCCAGGAGACCTACGAGCAGTATCAGGCGACGATCGATGCAGAGGGCAACTCCAAGGTGTCCGGGAATGTCGTCTTTATACCCGGCGACAACGACCAGATGACGGTCAAGCTGGAAGCCAGCAATGCCAACGGCATGTCTGCTGGATTGCATGAGGGTATATGCCGCTACGCCGATGACGGTGAAGAAGCGCCGGATATGCTGGTGTTCAACGAGAACCCTGCATTCGAGCTCAATGCACTCGAGGATGGCAAGTCCACCTCTACCATCGAACTTACCGTCGAGGCATTGATGGGCGATCCGTATTCTGTCGCCATTTATGACGGCAGCAGCATCGTAGGCTGCGGCAACGTGCAGTAAGCTGCTGCGCCACGACCCGCATCATCCCCCCCAAGACAGCCCTCGAATCGGGGGCTGTCTTTGATGGTAGCCGAGGATCGCCCCGATCAATCTTTCTCAACGCGCCGGACCGGCGACGTTGTCGCGCAAATACTGGGGGACGGCACGATCCGGCGCAATCCATTCGTCGTTTCCACTTCGCGCCATGAGGGACAAGGCGTCCAGTGCATGCGGCAAGGCCTCGGGCTCGGCGAGGACGAGTGCGGGTTCCTCGACCAATGCCGGGTAACGGCCAAAGCCACTGCCGGTAGCGATCAACGGGTCACCACGCCCCGGCGGAAAAGTGGGTGGCGTGACCGCTTCCGGCAAGACTTCACGCCACGCCCCGGTCTGGTCGACAAGATAGCTAGCTCGATAAATCTCGCCCATGCGTGCGTCGATCGCCGCACGAATTCCCACCGGTCCCCGTCCACCGGTCGAGCGATAACGACGCCAGGCCCCTTCGGCCAAGCATTCAAGAGAGGAGACGGGCAGCATGGGCAGGTCTCGGGCGATCGCCACGCCCTGCGCCATTGCGGTGGCAATCCGCACACCGGTGAATGAGCCGGGCCCTCGTCCGAATCCGATCAGGTCGAGTTCGGCAAACGACAACCCCGCAACAGCCAACAACCCTTCGGCCATCGGCATCAGCTTCTCGGCGTGCCCCCGCGGGGCAATCTCGAAATCGGTGACCACCTGATCACCGGCCGCTACCCCCGCGGTACACGCCTCGGTCGATGAGTCCAGGTACAGAATATTCACAACCCACACCTCTGCCGTGTGCCGCACGGCCCTAAGAAACCAGGCGCGGATTCTATCTCACTGGCGCCCATCCTGGTCGGATGACCAGTAATGTCCGATCTGATCGAGCAACCACCGGGTCGAGCCATCAAACGGGGCCTCGCTGCCCGACTCGCCGATGTGTGGCTCCACTTCGTTGGCCATCTGCTTGCCCAATTCCACGCCCCACTGGTCGAACGAGTCGATTTGCCAGACGGCGCCGGCGACAAACACGCGGTGTTCGTACAACGCGAGTAGCGCCCCCACCGCCTCCGGGGTCATCTGGGGAAAGAGAATGGTCGTGGAGGGCTGTCCGCCCGGGCAGACGCGGTGCGGCGCGATCGAATGCACCGTTTCCTCGTCGGCGCCCTCGGAGCGCATCTGTGCCTCGATGTCCTCGAGACCGCGCCCGACCATCAGGGCGCGGCTCTGCGCGATGAAGTTGGAAAGCAGTTGCCGCTGCTGGTTGCCAATGGGCGAATGCGTGCGAATCGCAGAGATGAAATCGGAAGGGATCAGGCGGGTGCCCTGGTGCAGCAGCTGGTAGAAGGCATGCTGACCGTTGGTCCCCAGGCCGCCCCAGAGCACCGCGCTGGTGTGTGAATCGACCGGATGGCCGTCCACCCGGACACGCTTGCCGTTGGACTCCATCATCACCTGTTGCAGGTGAGCCGGCAGAAAACCCAGACGGGTGCCGTAAGGGAAGACCGCCAGCGAGTCCGAGCCGAGGAAGTCAGCGTTCCACACGTCGATCAGCCCCAGGATCAACGGCAGGTTGTCGCGACCATTGGTGGTCCGGAACTGCTCATCCAGCGCGTGGGCCCCGTCCAGCAGGCGGTAAAAGCGGTCCATCCCCAGGTTCAGTGCAATCGGCAGACCGATCGCCGACCACAGCGAGTAGCGCCCGCCGACCCAGTCCCAGATGGGGAACATGTTCTTGGGATCGATGCCGAACCCGCGCACCTTCTCGGTATTGGTGGACACGGCAACGAAATGCTTGGCGATCGCGGCCTCGTCAGGGGCGCTCTCTAGGAACCATTCTCGCGCCGACCGGGCGTTGGCCAGGGTTTCTTGGGTGCTGAAGCTCTTCGAGGAGACGACGAAGAGCGTGGTCCGCGGATCGAGCGTGACCAGTTTCGAGGCCAGGTCACTGGGGGCGATGTTCGAGACGAAATGTGCCCGAATGCCGCGATCGGCATACGACCCCAACGCCCGGCAGACCATGCGGGTACCCAGATCAGAGCCGCCCACCCCGATGTTGACCACATCGGTGATCGGGTCGCCCGCATATCCGCGCCACTCCCCGGAATGCACCGCCGTGACGAACTCTTCCATGTGGGCGAGGACGGCATTGACCTCCGGCATGACATCCTCGCCATCGAGGAGGATGGGACGATTGGAGCGGTTGCGCAGGGCGACATGCAGCACGGCCCGGTCCTCGCTGCCGTTGATGTGCTCCCCGGCAAACATGGCATCGCGCTGGTTGAGTACGCCCCGCTCATCGGCCAATGCCAGCAGGGCATCGATGACGTCATCGTTGAGACGTTGTTTGGAGTAGTCCACGGACATGCCAGCGACATGGCCGCTCAGACGCTCGGCACGGCCGGGGTCCGCATCGAACCAGTCACTCGGGTGCCGGCGCATGTGCTCGGCGGCCTTGACTTCAAGTATCTGCCAGACCGGGCTCATCCTGCCGACATATCGTTCGTACTGCATCAATCCTCTCCGGGAATCTTGAGGTTGTTTCGCCAGCGGTGGGCATCGTCGTCGAAGAGGCGATCCGCCTCCGGCGGCCCCCAGGTGCCCGCGGGATAGGTGGGAATGTAATCCTGCTCCACCGCCCAGTTCCGCAGGATGGGATCGACCACCTGCCAGGCCCAGGACACCTCATCATACCGAAGGAAGAGCGTCTGATCGCCGTTGATGGCGTCCAAGAGCAGGGTGGCGTAGGCATCGAGATTGGCCGGCTGGGGTGCGGTGTAGGTCGCGTCCATCTGCACCGTGCGGGTACGCATCTCCAAGCCCTCGGCCTTGATCTGGATCTCAAAACGGAAGTTCTCTTCGGGCTGGATGCCGATCAGCAGCCAGTTGGGCGCGGTGTTATCGATCTGGGTCTCGCGAAAGAGCTGCTGCGGCGGCTCGCGGAAACGGATCGATATCTGCGAATAGCTCTGCGCCATGCGCTTGCCGGTGCGCAGATAGAACGGCACGCCGCGCCAGCGCCAGTTGTCGATATACAGCTTTAGTGCCGCGTACGTCTCGGTCACCGAATTCTCCGGCACGCCCGGCTCGTCCAGGTAACTGCGTTCATTTTCGCCCCGGACGGTACCGCGGGCGTACTGCGCACGAAAGGCCTGGGCATGCACGCCGCGGGGCGAGATGGGCCGTACGCAACGCAACACCTTGACCTTCTCATCGCGCACCGCCTCGGCATCCATGGACGCGGGCGGCTCCATCGCGACCAGGGTGAGCATCTGCATCAGGTGGCTCTGCACCATGTCCCGCAGTGCACCGGCGGAGTCGTAGTACTCGCCCCGCCCCTCGATGCCCAGTTCCTCGGCGTGGGAGATCTGCACGTGGTCAATGTAGTTGCGGTTCCACAGCGGCTCGAGCAAAAGGTTGGCAAAACGCATCACCATGATGTTCTGCACCGTTCCCTTGCCCAGGTAGTGATCGATGCGGAAGATCTGGCGTTCTTCGAAATGCTGGTGCAACAGGCCGTCCAGCGCATGGGCACTCTGCAGGTCGTGACCGAATGGCTTTTCGATCACGACCCGGCGGCAGCCGATCGACTCGTCCGTCATCCCGCAGGCCCCCAGATGGTGGCAGATGGCACCGAATGCCTTGGGTGTGACGGCAAAGTAGAACAACACGCAGTCCGGATACTGACTGTGCGTCAGCTGGTCGGCGAGGTCCTCGAAACAGCTTGCCTCGTTGATGTCACCGTTCTGCCAATGCAACCGCGCCAGCAGGCGCTCCATCGCCGCCTCCGGAGGGCAATCCTCTTCTCCAGTGTCACCGGCCAGACAGAGCTGGCGCACTTCCTCGCGCCATTCCTCGTCACTCCAGTCGCGACGCCCAAAGCCGATGATCCGGGTTTCCTTGGCGAGTTGTTCCGCGAACTCGAGCTGGTAAAGGGCCGGCAGCAACTTGACCCGGGCGAGGTTGCCGGTGGCGCCGAAAATCACGATCGTCACGGCCCGCGGCGGCTCTCGACGGGTCGGTTTGCGCATCAGGTGACCTCCCTGATCGATCCGTCGTCAGAGCGTCCAAAGCGGATCATGCGTCCTCCCCGCCTTCACGACGCTCGACCACGTGCCCGCCGAAGGCGTTACGCATCATCGCCAATACCCGGTTGCCATAGCCTTCATCGTCCTGACTGGCAAAGCGCATCTGTAGCGCCAGGGTCATCACCGGTGCGGCCACGCCTAAATCGATGGCCTCGATCGCCGTCCAGCGTCCCTCGCCCGAATCGGCCACCACCGGGGCGATCTGGTCGAGATGCTGACCTTCCGACTTGAGCGAATCGGCGGTAAGATCCAGCAGCCAACTCTGAACCACCGAGCCTTCGCGCCAGAGCTCGGTGATTTGCGCCAGATCAAGATCGAACTCCTTTTTCTTGCGCAGCACCGCGAGGCCTTCGGCCATCGCCTGCATCATCCCGTACTCGATGCCGTTGTGGATCATCTTGGTGAAGTGACCGGAGCCCACCGGGCCGACGTGGCCCCAACCGCTGTCGGGACTGGGGGCGAGCACGCGAATCGCCGGCTCGATCACGGCGAAGGCGTCCTTCGAGCCGCCCACCATCAAGCTGTAACCGTTTTTCAGCCCCCATACGCCGCCCGAGGTGCCACAATCGAGAAAATGCACGCCGGCTTGTTGCACCTTGGCGGCGTGCTCGATGGTCTCGGTGTAACGGGAATTGCCGCCATCGACCAGCACGTCACCTGGCTTGAGACGCGGCAACAGCCGGTCGATGGCCTGCGCGGTGATCGGCCCGGCGGGCAACATCAGCCAGACAATGCGCGGTTCATCGAGCTTGCGCAGGAACTCATCCTCGTCGTAGGCCGGAATGACGTTGGCCTCTTCATCCACCAGCGCGTCGATGGGTTCCGGGCTGCGGTTATGCGCCACCACCTCGATGCCACCGCGGGAAAGCCGACGCACCATGTTCGAGCCCATGCGCCCCAAGCCGAAAATACCCAGTCTCATAATCCGTTGTTCCATTTTTTATGTCTGTTGATGGTCGAGACGCCCAGCGCTAGGCAAGGCGACCTGCTCCCTTGCCGCGTATATGCGCCGCCGCCCGGCCGTGCAAATCACGATCCTCTTGGAGATTAGATCATCGTTGTGTGCTTTTTGTGTCACCCAATGCGATGCCCGGGGCGATATGCCGGGGCTTTACCGGGCAGCAAGTCGACCGCTGCCGGGCAGAAGCAAGGCAAGAACATGAAGAAAACGATATAATGACCGTGTTTTTGCCTGTCGCCACCGGCGGGACAGGCACTTGTCGGCCGGCGAACCTGCCGGTCGGCGCTGCATTCATTCAGCCGCGAGATTTCATACGCGATGACCATTAGCAATGATAAGGACAAGGCACTGCGCGCCCGGGTCCGCCTATTTGGCAACCTGCTCGGCGAAGTGCTCCGTGAACAGGCGGGCGAATCGGTCTTCGATACCGTGGAAAGCCTGCGCCGCGGCTTTATCCGCCTGCGCAAAAGCTACGACGAAGACCTCTACCAGGAACTGATGGACGAGATCCAGGCACTCGATGCCGAGAGCCTCAACTTGGTCGTCCGGGCCTACGGTCTCTACTTCAACCTGGTCAACATTGCCGAGGAAGATTATTCCCACCAGTTTCGCCGCCGGCAGATCCGTCGCGGTCTGCGCCTGTGGCGGGGCTCGTTCTACGACACCATTCGTGGTTTCCAGCGCCAGGGAATGACCCCCGAGCAGCTCCAGGGGCTGCTCGATCGCCTCGTCTACATGCCGGTGTTCACGGCTCATCCCACCGAGGCCAAGCGCCGGACGGTGATGGACCTGCAACGCCGGATCTTCCTGCTCTGCGGCGAACTCGATCGCCCGGAATCCACCGGCGTCGAACGCGAGCGGCTTCTCGACGAGGTCAAGTCGATCATCCTGGCCCTGCTGCGCACCAACGAGGTCCGCACCACCCGCCCGGAAGTCCACGACGAGATCAAGCTCGGCATGTACTACTTCCGCACCTCGATCTTCATGGCAGTGCCGAAGGCCTATCGCTATCTCGAGCGCTCGATCAAACTCAACTACAACGAGGAAAACCCGGACAACCCGGTCAAGGTGCCCAGCCTGTTCAAGTTCGGTTCCTG
Organism: Halothiobacillus sp.; assembly: GCA_024635755.1. GTDB lineage: Bacteria > Pseudomonadota > Gammaproteobacteria > Halothiobacillales > Halothiobacillaceae > Guyparkeria. The sequence goes on along the minus strand of JAGXIF010000033.1, from coordinate 38,599 downwards.
GATCGGCGGGGATCGGGACGGCAATCCGTTCGTCACGCATGACGTCACCATCCAGGCCGTCTGCCTGGCCTCGGAGACGATCCTCAACGAGTACCTCGACCGGCTCGACGCGCTCAAGCGCACCCTGACCCATTCATTGCAATTGGTCCCCGAGATCGATTGCAAGCAGTTGCGCCTGCGCGAAGACGCCGAGGCCCTCGAGCTGCGCCAAGCCGATCGAGACAACGGCGAGTTTTTCCCCGAGGAGCCGTACCGTCTCAAGCTCAAGGCCATTCGCCGACGGCTGAACTACAACCTCGCCTATATCCATGGCGAGTTGGAAGGCAATCCGGTCACTCTCGATCCCCGCGCTTACCAGAGCAAGGATGCCTTCCTCGACGACCTCTATCGTCTGCGCGACTCGCTGATCGGGATCGGCGACGATCTGCTCGCCGAGGGTGAACTCAAGGACCTGATCCGACTGGCCGAAACCTTCGGCTGGCACCTGGTCCGCCTCGACATTCGTCAGGAATCCACCGAGCACACCCAGACGGTCACCGAGGTGCTGGAACAACTGGCACCGAAACTCGATTACGCCAACCTGGCCGAGGACGACCGCACCCGGGTACTGGGCGAATTGGTCAGTGCCGGCGAACACCGCGCCGACGCCCTGTCGAACCTGAGCGAAAAGTCGCGCGAGGTGATCAAGGTCCTGGAGGTCAAGCGCCAGCTGATCGACCACATCAGCCGCGAGTGCTTCGGCACCTACGTCATCTCGATGACCCACTCGGCCAGTCACGTGATGGAGGTGATCTACCTCGCCTCGCTGACCGGACTGGTGGGTAAGGATGCGGCCGGCAAGTGGTTCAGTGACATCCAGGTGTCGCCGCTGTTCGAGACCATCGAGGACCTCAAGCACATCGAGCATGTCCTCGGGACGCTGTTCGACAACCAAACCTACCGGGCACTGGTGCGTGCGGCGGGCGACTTGCAGGAAGTGATGCTGGGTTATTCCGACTCCTGCAAGGACGGCGGTTCACTCGCCTCGGTCTGGAACCTGTACAACGCGCAGAAGCGCGTGATCCGGCTGACACGCGAGCACGGCATCGAGTGCCGCCTGTTCCACGGCCGCGGTGGCACGGTCGCCCGTGGCGGCGGCCCGACCCACGAGTCGATCCTGTCGCTGCCCCAGGGCACGGTCGAGGGACAGATCAAGTTCACCGAGCAGGGGGAAGTGCTGTCCTCGAAGTACAGCAACAACGAGACGGCCATCTACGAACTGACCATGGGTGCCACCGGCCTGATGAAGGCCTCGCGCCACCAGGTATTGCCGGAAGAGCCGGTGCCCGAGGAATACGAGCAGGTGGTCTCGGATCTGGCCCGCTTTGGCGAGGAAGCCTATCGCGAGCTGACGGACCACACGCCGTTCTTCTTCCACTACTTCCACGAGGCCACGCCCGTGCGTGAACTCGGCCTGCTCAACATCGGGTCGCGTCCGGCGTCACGCAAGAAGGGCGACTTGTCCAAGGCCTCGGTTCGCGCCATCCCGTGGGTCTTCGGCTGGTCGCAGTCGCGTCATACCCTGCCGGCCTGGTTCGGCATCGGATCGGCGCTCAAGCGCTGGCGCGAGGAAAACCCCGGTCGCGAACACTTGCTGCACGAGCTGTTCGAGCAGTGGCCCTTCTTCCACAGCATGCTGCGCAACACCCAGCTGTCGCTGACCAAGGGCGAGATGAACATCGCCCGCGAATACGCCGGGCTGGTGACCGATCAGGACCAGGCGCAGGAGGTCTACGGCAAGATCCGCCAGGAATACGACTACACCGTCGACGAACTGTTGCGTGTCGCCGAGACCGAAACGCTGGTGGAGATCGACGAGTACATCGGCACCTCGATGAAGCGTCGCAATCCGTACCTGGACGTTCTCAACCACATCCAAATCACGCTGCTGGGCCGCCATCGGGACGAGTCCGTGCCGGAGGCCGAACGCGAGAAGTGGCTGCCGCCACTGCTGCGCAGCATCAACGCCATTGCCGCAGGGATGCGCAACACGGGCTGACCCAGTCGGCGAACACCGTCGGTTCATACAAGAAAGGCCGCGACACCCCTTGGGTGCCGCGGCCTTTTTCTTTTTCACACCTGGCTTGTCTGCTGATTGACCCGCTAGCCGCAGTCGCCCGGCAGACGCCCATGGGCCTCAACGCGCCCGCGAATGTGCCGGGCCAATGCCTGGTCCAGCTCACCGGGCGCCAGCCGCCAACACCAATTGCCCTCGGTGGTCCCGGGCACATTGATCCTCGCCTCAGATCCCAGTCCGAGAAAATCGGCCACCGGCAACACCGTGAGATTCGCAATCGAGCCGAGCGCGGATTCCACCAGGGCATCCGGCATGGGCGTGGCCGGATCGATACCTTGCTGCTGCTCCAGAACCCGGCGTACCCGAGACTGGGTCGATTCGTCCAAGGAGCGCCACCATCCCGCAGTGGTGTCATTATCGTGCGTCCCGGTATAGACCACGCAGTCGGGCATATGGTGTTCCGGCCTATAGGCGTTGTCCTCGCCGCCATCAAACGCGAACTGCAGGATCTTCATCCCCGGGAGATCGAAGCGCTCACGCAGGGCCACCACGTCCGGCGTGATCACGCCGAGATCCTCGGCCACCAGTGGCAAGTGGCCCTCGGACGATCGCGTCAGGGCGTCGAGGATCGCTTCCCCCGGGGCGGGCACCCAGCGCCCTTCCACCGCGGTATCGGCAGACGCATCGATCGCCCAGTAAGCGGCCAGACCCCGGAAATGATCGATACGCACCCAGTCGTAAAGCGCCAGGTGGCGCGCAAAGCGCGCCTGCCACCAGCCATAGCCATCAAGCGCCATGCGGTCATAGTCGAACAACGGGTTTCCCCAGCGCTGCCCCGTATCGGAGAAATAATCCGGCGGAACCCCGGCCACCGCCAGCGGCTGGCCGTCCGTATCCAGCTGAAACTGATCCTGGTGTGCCCACACATCGGCCGAGTCACCGGCGACGAAAATGGGAAGATCCCCGAAAAGGCGGATGCCGCGCCAGCATGCCTCCCGGCGCAACTCATGCCATTGGCGATCCAGCAGGAACTGCTCGAACGCGATGCCGCGCACCCGGGCGGCATGCCGGTGGGCCAGGTCTGCCAGCGATTCCGGCTGCCGTGACCTGAGTGCCTGCGGCCAGTCCCGCCACTCCGCCCCGCCCTCGAGTTGCTTGGCCACCACGAACAGGGCGAAATCCTCCAACCAAGCCGACTCCTCCGCGCGGTAGCGCTCGAAGGCCGCCTCCAGTTGCGCATCGGCACCGACGCCGTAGCGACGCTGCTCGGCGGGCACATCGGCGCCGAAACCGGGCTCGGCGAGCAAATCGTCCGTGTCCAGGAAGGCCGGGTTGAGCGCAAACGAGGACAGGCATTGATAAGGGGACCCATCGGCATGAGTGGGGCCTAGTGGGAGCATCTGCCACACGGTCAGGCCGGCCTGCTCGAGAAAGGCCAGCAAATCACGGGCCTCTTGGCCAAAGGTGCCTTGAGGCAGACTGAAAATCGGCAGCAACAGCCCGGCGCGACGCACCGTGGCAGGGGCCTCGTAAGACAGGGTTATCGGCGCTCCTTGCTCTTCCTCCCTCACGATTCCGCCCGTCCCCGACGCATTACGCCTCCGGCTGCCACCTCGGCGTTGTCATCCAGCGGTTCGCTCAGCGGCTCGGCCAGTGCCTCGGGCACGGGCCGTTCGATCAGTTCATACAAACGGGTCAGTTGCAGACGGAACAATCGATCGAAATCGCGTATCGCATCCGCCGGGTTGTCGTCACCGAACCACCAGAACCAGTCCGATCCTTCGCAGACCGCCAGTTGTTGACTGTTTCGGGCCAGGGTCGCCTTGTCCCAATCGCACTCGCGTTCGACGGCCAGGTAGACCTTGCGTGCCTCGACCAGCAGATCCCAGGCGCGATTCTTGGCCGGTTCGCCGATCCAGGTGGCCAGGTTGCCATAGACCCAACTGCCGGCCACCAGGGAGTTGAGCGGCACCGCCTCCGGCTCACGCTCAAGATAGGAAGAGAAGGTGGTCATCTCGAGTCGGGGATGGTCGCTCAGCGTCTTGTACAGGCCGTCGAGCAGCCAGAAGCCGTTGTCGGGATAGTATTCCCAGGCGTTTTCGCCATCGAGGATGATCGACACCATGGGCGCGTCGACCCCGAGGTGCTCGCAGGATTCGGCAATGGACATGAGGTGATTGCAGAGGTCGTCGACGGCGTCGTCGGCATGCCAGTTCTGGTAGTTGAAACCGATCCGGTCGGACAAGCCATCGTCGCGGAAGAACAATCGTAGTGACTGGTCCTCGCGCGAGAAGACCCGATGCTGGCAGTGCAATGCCTGCCGTCCGTGATTGAGGCTGTTGCGCAGCACCTCCTGTCCGCTGGCCGCCCAGTCAAAACCGTACTCGTCCAGCAACCGCAAGGTGGCATCGGAGATCGCCCCTTCGGACGGCCAACACCCGGCGGGGTCGATACCGAAATAGCGTCGAAAAACCTCCTGACCATGCTCGATGTGCCAGCGGACACGGGCCTCCCCGTCTGGGTAGGCCTCAGCCTGCGGCTGCGGGGCTGACGGCTCGCTTTCGGTGCCGGCGCCCAGATCGAGCAACAATGGAATGATCGGGTGGGCATAGGGTGTCATCGACAACTCGACCTGGCCGGTTTCGGCCAGATGCTGGTAACGGCCGAACAGCCCTTTGATCACCTCGCCGATGCGCAATAGCAACGACCGGCGCTGGTCGACCGTGAACCCGCCCTCCCATTCGAGCAGCGACTCGATCAGTTCGTCGGACTGGCGGACGGTCTCGCCCGACCAGGCCAGGTGGTACCACGTGGACAAATCCGCCAGCAGCCCGTCGCTCAGGTATTCGGAGGCATGCTCGGTTTCCAGGATGGTGGCGGCCGTTTCCTCCAGGCGCTTGAATGGCGGGAATCGTTCCACCAACCGTTCGCGGTTGGCTCGCCGCAACGCCCGGGTCACCCGCAGCCGCTCGGCGCCCTGGATCAGCTCCGGATGCACCAGGCTGACGAGCAGTGGATCGCGCAAAGTGGCGGGGTCACCCGTCTCCTGAAAGCCTTCGATCTGCTCGACATAATCCTGAAGCTGCTCGAGCAAAATGGGTACGAAGTTAACGACCGCCCGCGCCTCGGGCCAGCGCTCCAGGTGAGCGGCCATGTCGGCGTAGTCCTTGATCGCGTGCAGGTAGGTCCAGGGCTGCTGGAAGACCCCGTCACGCGGATCGCGGTACTCCGGTTGGTGCATGTGCCAGCAGAGCACCACGGGCATCTTTCCGGTCATCGAATCGTTCTCCCGGGCTGGTTAGCCTATGTCGGTGCGGGAGCGTCTCACCGCACCATGTGAATCTTTTGGCCCAGCATCTGGGGAGTCACCAGGACCACCCCGCCTGGGCTCACTTCGAATCGTTCCCGATCCGCCTCCTCGTCGAGACCGATCTGCGTTCCGGGCGGAATGATGCAACCCTTGTCGAGCACTGCCCGCCGGACTTCGGCGCCCTCGCCCACCTGGACGTTGGGCAGGATCACGGAATCCTCGACATACGCCTGTTCACGCACCATGACGTTGGAAAAGAGCAAGGAGTGACGGACTGTCGCACCGGAGATGATGCATCCCCCGCTGACCATGGAATCGATCGCCATGCCGCGACGCCCGTCCTCGTCGAAGACGAACTTCGCCGGCGGTAGCTGTTCCTGATAGGTCCAGATCGGCCATTGCGTGTCGTAGAGATTCAAGTCGGGCTCGACACCGATCAACTCCAGATTGGCCGCCCAATAGGCGTCGATGGTGCCCACGTCACGCCAGTAGGACTGATTCTCCGCCCCCGGCTCGCGAAACGGGTAGGCGTAGACCTTGTGCTTCTCGATCAGGCGCGGGATGACGTTCTTGCCGAAATCGTGCTCGGAATCGGGATCATCGGCATCACGGATGAGCTCCTGGAACAGAAAATCGGTGCGGAAGACGTAAATGCCCATCGAGGCCAACGCCTGATCGGAGGAGCCGGGCATCAGCGGAGGATCGTCGGGCTTCTCCACGAAGGTTTCGATGCGTCCCTGCTTATCGATGCCCATCACGCCGTACGCCTTGGCCTGTTCGATCGGCACTTCGATGCAGCCCACGGTCAGATCCGCCTCCTTTTCCACGTGGTAGGCGATCATCGGCCCGTAATCCATCTTGTAGACGTGATCGCCGGCCAGAATCAGGGTGTATTCGGCGTCATGGGCCCGCAGGATGTCGATGTTCTGGTAAACGGCGTCGGCCGTGCCGGAATACCAGGACTGGTCATTGATGCGCTGCTGGGCCGGCAACAATTCGACGAACTCGCCGCGCGCCACATGGCTGCCGCCCCAGCCCAACTGGACATGCTTGATCAGCGAGTGGGCTTTGTACTGGGTGAGCACCGCCATGCGGCGAATCCCGGAATTCACGCAGTTGGACAAGGGAAAGTCGACAATACGGAACTTGCCGCCAAACGGCACCGCCGGCTTGGCGCGCCAGTCCGTCAGTTGCCGGAGGCGCGACCCTCGCCCGCCAGCGAGCACCAGGGCCAACGTGTCGCGCGTGATGCGACTTACCAAACGTTTGGGGCTATCGACGATCATCGGGATTTCCTCACTGGTTCCATGTTGTGTCTCGACTTTGTCCGTAGCCCGGTTTATCCATTTACCCGCGGGCCAGCCGGGATGATCGGCCACGCCACTCAGCGGTGGTGCGGGCCACAAGCCACGCGACCGCTGTGTCGCTGCCCTCGTCTCGGCTCTCCGACCGAAAATCCGGGCCGCCCGTCGAAGCGACCGGAACGGGATGACCGAACACAGACGTGTTTCTCGAGGCAAAAACGTGACGCGGTCAGGGAAAGTCCCCGAACCGTTCAGGACCTCTCGGGGAGAATCTTTCCCGCCGGGGAGCATTTCCCGAGGGAGTCACGTCGACCGCGCCGGGCTTTCCGTGAGTCAAGCCTAGCGCATACATCTTTCGGGAACGTAACAATTTTCGCCCGCTGCGCCGAGGCGACCCCGAATCGCCGTGATCCTGACCGGCGGCCATGGCTGAATGCGCCGTCGGGACTCGCGGGGCGCCTGTCGCTGTGCCATAGTCTCCACCACAGGCATCACCTCAAGACACTGTCGTCAACGATGGGCGACAGCCCCAACCGACAAGCTGGAATTCAACCGCATGGACAACGACTTGCAGGCGATAACCGAGGCCCGTCATCACGACCCCCACCGCATACTGGGCGTGCATCCCGTCGATGAAGAACAGGTCCGCCTGTGTACCTATCAACCGCACGCGGCATCCGTACAGACGCGGGACGGCGACGGCGAGCCGATCGGCTTGACCCCATCGGAAACGTTTGCCGGCGTCTTCGAAATCACCCTCCCCCGAAGCTGGGTGCCGCAGCACCCCGTCTATCACATCACCCTGGAAGACGGGCACGAATACGATTCGGTCGACCCTTACAGCTTCCTGCCCACGGTAGGCGAGCTCGATCTGCACCTGTTCGCCGAAGGCCGACACCTGCAGCTCTGGCAAATGCTGGGGGCCCAGGTGCTATCGGTCGACGACGTAGTGGGTGTGCGCTTTGCGGTGTGGGCCCCCAATGCCGAACGGGTGAGCGTGGTCGGGACCTTCAATGATTGGGACGGGCGTCGCCATCCCATGCGGGTGCTGGGAGGCAGTGGGGTTTGGGAAATCTTCATCCCCGGCCTCTCGGTAGGCGATCTGTACAAATACGAGGTCGCCAGCGGCATCGACGGGCGCACAACCCTGCGTACTGACCCGTTGGGCCGTGCCTTTGAAATGCGCCCGGATACGGCGGCCATCGTCCCCGAGTTCCAGCCATTCGAATGGACCGACGACGACTGGCTGACACGCCGGGAAAGCACCCCGTGGTCGAGCCAGCCGTTGAGCGTCTACGAGGTGCACCTGGGTTCCTGGCGCCTCGATGACGGGCGGTTCCTCAGTTACGACCAACTGGCCGATCAACTGATTCCCTATGTGCAGGAGCGGGGTTTCACGCACATCGAACTGCTGCCGGTCACCGAGCACCCGTTCGACGGCTCCTGGGGCTACCAGACGACCGGTTACTTCGCCCCAACCAGCCGTTTCGGCAGCCCCCGGGCCTTCTGTCGCTTCGTCGACCGCGCTCATGCCGCGGGCATCGGCGTGATCCTCGACTGGGTTCCGGCCCATTTCCCGCGCGACGAATTTGCCCTGGCGCGATTCGACGGCAGCTCCCTCTACGAACACGAAGACCCGCGGCGCGGTGAACATCGCGACTGGGGCACGTTGATCTTCAACTACGGCCGGAACGAGGTGCGGAACTTTCTTATCGCCTCGGCCCAGTACTGGATCGAACACCTGCACCTGGACGGCTTGCGGGTCGATGCCGTCGCCTCGATGCTCTACCTGGACTACTCGCGCGAGGCCGGCGACTGGCTGCCCAACCGCCATGGCGGACGGGAAAACCTCGAGGCGATCGACTTCCTGCAATCCCTCAATCACACCATCCTGTCGCGCAACCCCGGCACCTTGATGATGGCGGAGGAATCCACCGCCTGGCCGATGGTGTCCAAGCCGCCGGAAACCGGTGGGCTGGGGTTCTCCATGAAATGGAACATGGGCTGGATGAACGACTCGTTGAGCTACTTCAGCGAGGATCCACTGCACCGCGCCTATCACCACAACCTGCTGACCTTCAGCCTGACCTACTCGTTTTCCGAGAACTTCATCCTGCCGCTCTCCCACGACGAGGTCGTGCATGGCAAGCGCTCGCTACCGGGCAAGATGCCCGGCGACGAATGGCAGCGGTTTGCCAATCTCCGGCTCCTCCTAGCGTGGCAGTACACCTTCCCGGGCAAAAAACTGCTGTTCATGGGAGACGAATTCGGCCAGGGCAACGAATGGTCACATGCGCGCCCGCTCGACTGGTGGATGCTTGACTATCCGCTCCACCAAGGCATTCAGGCCCTGGTGGACCAGCTCAACTTCGTCTACCGCCGCGAGCCGGCCCTGCACGAGCGCGACTTCGAGGCCGGGGGATTTTCCTGGCTCGACTGCAACGATCGCAGCCAGTCGATCATCAGCTTCTGTCGACACGGCCATTTCGAATCGGTGGTCGTAGTGATGAATTTCACTCCCGTCGATCGACCCGGCTACCGGATCGGCGTGCCGAAACCCGGGCGTTACCAGGTGCTGCTGTGTTCCGACAGCGAGGGCTTTGGTGGCGCCGGTCACAATCCGGCCCCGTCATCCGCCGAAAACGTGGGGCTGCATGGCCAGCCCTGCAGTCTCACGCTGAACCTGCCCGGTCTCTCGGCAGTCGTTCTCAAGCCCGTCGAGAAATGATCTGCGCGCACACCAGCGTGCCGTCACAAGCAACGTGTCGGTCATGACGGCAACCACCGACGCGGTTAACATGCGATACTTCCATTCTATCGAGCCAACCCCTTTGAGGAGATACCGACGTGTCGCTGTCTGTGCTGTTTGCGACCAGTGAAGCCTATCCCCTGATCAAGACGGGTGGACTGGCCGATGTATCCGGCGCCCTGCCCGCGGCATTGACCCAGCTGGGGGTCGACGTGCGCCTCGTACTGCCGCGCTATGGTGACCTGGCGCTGCGCGAGGAGCAGACCACGGAACATGTGGCGCGTATCGACGTGCTCGGTCAACCGGTCGACATCCTGCAGACCTTCATGCCCGACAGCGGCGTGCGGGTCTACCTGGTGGACCATCCCACGTTTTCCGCCCGCCAAGGCAACCCCTACATGGGGCCGGACGGCAATTCCTGGCATGACAACCCCGATCGTTTCGCGTTGTTCGCGCGGGCGGCCGTGGCCGTGGCCACCGGGGACGTCGACCCGGCATGGCGACCGGACGTGGTGCATGCCAACGACTGGCAAACCGGCCTGATTCCCGCCCTCCTCCACGAGGCGGAGAAACCCCAGACGGTCTTCACGCTGCACAACCTGGCCTACCAGGGGGTGTTTGATCGTTCAACCTTCGAGCGCCTGGGCCTGCCATGGAGTCTGTGGCGCGCCGACGGGCTCGAATACTGGGGCAACATGTCGTTCATCAAAGGCGGCATCGTGTTTGCGGATCGCATCACCACCGTCAGCCCGAACTATGCCCGCGAGATCCAGACCGCGGAATTCGGCTACGGGCTGGAAGGGCTGCTGCGCCACCGCGGTGATGCCCTGGTAGGCATACTCAACGGCATCGGCTCCGACTGGGATCCGGCCCACGACGCCGCCTTGGTGAGTCCCTATTCCGCCGAGGACTTCAGCGGCAAGGCTGAGAACAAGGCTGCATTACAAAAGGAACTGGGCCTGCCGATACGTGCTGACGTGCCACTGATCGTGCATGTCGGACGGTTGATCGAGCAAAAGGGCACAGACCTGGTGATCCAGGCACTGAGCATGCTGGGCCAGCGAGAGGTGCAGTTCGCCTGCCTGGGCAGCGGCGAGGCACGCTTCGAACAGGCCCTGCGGGCCCGGGCCGAGGCCGACCCGGAACGGATCGCGGTGCGCATCGGTTACGACGAGGGGCTGGCCCACCGGCTCGAGGGCGGCGGGGATGCGTTCATCATGCCCAGCCGGTTCGAGCCATGTGGCCTCAACCAGCTCTACAGCCTCAAGTACGGCACCGTGCCGATCGTCCACAGCGTCGGCGGACTGGCCGATACGGTCACCCCGATCATCCCGGCCAACCTGCGAGACGGCACCGCAACCGGCGTGGTGATGAACCACCTGGATGTCAACGCGATCCTGTGGGCCTTCGACCAGTTCATGGAACTGTTCGATCGCCCCGAGCGACTGCAGGCCGTGCGACAACAGGCCATGAGCCAGCGTTACGATTGGGATGCGAGCGCACGCTCCTATCTCGATCTTTACCATGAGATATCGACCCGCTGAATCGAAAATGATGAATCGTTTCCAGACCAGTCCGGCCGAGGTGAAAGACGAGCTTGGCCGCCTGATGGGCGCTGCCCTCCACGAGGCGGTGCGGCTGCTGGTCGCCCGGGTCGAGCGCCAGATCTTCGATCTGGCCGCCGAGGAACAGGACGACGAGAAGCGCGCCGCCCTGTTTCAGTCCATCGCCTTCTGCCGGGGCGAAGAGGGCCGGTTCTTCTCCCGATTCGCGGGCGCACTCCTCCGGCCGGTACCCGCCCCGCTCACTGGTGATTGGCACGAGCTGATCGGTGATCGCACGCGCGGGATGGCCTTCGAGGACGGACTGGACCATGCCCGGCACGAGTGCGGGATCGAGCACGCCCAGTTCGAGGCGCGCATCGGCCAGTTGCATGCCGATGACCCCAGCGCCGTGTCCGAGGGCATGTACACGCTGGATACGATCAGCCGTGTCTTCATCGGCGCGATCGCCAAGTTCCCCGACGACCTGCAGCGTCGACTGATCACCCAGTGGCCCGAGCAGGTGCTGCTCCGGCTCGCCCCGATCTACTCGGTGCTCAACGACTACATGATCCAGGTGGGCATCCTCCCGGGCATCAAGCGGCTGCGCGACCCGCTGGCCGATGTCGCCAGCGCCGCGATCCCGCCGGCCAGGCCACTCGGGGAGGAACCCGCCTTCCCGCAACACCCGGGGCCCTCCCCGGATCAGCTGGCAGATCGCCTGGCCCCGCTCGTCCGGGCCACCCTAGAGGGCGACGACCAGTACCTGTTCCGGTTCGAACGGGACCAGGAATGGCGGGCGGAGGACTTCGCCGGGTTCATCATGGACCGCCTGGAACCGACCTTGCCCCTGGGCAACTGGCCGACAAAAAGCCGCGAGCTGATCCGTCTGGTGGGCACGACATTCGGTGACGTGCTCAACGATGCCATGATCAGCCCGCGGCATCGTCGCCAGATCGCCGAACTCCAGCTGGCCGTGCTCTACTTCGCGATCCGCAATCGGCATTTCTTCTCGGATGCCGACCATCCCCTGCGACGCATCATCAACCACATGGCGTTGATCGGTTCGGACCCGGATATCAGCGGGGATCCCAAACGGACCGCCGAGCTGCTCGGTCCCATACAGGAAGCGGTGATCGATCAACCCGAGCGGCTCGACGAGCTCTCGGACCAGATGCACGCCATCTCCCGCGGCAAGCCGCTGGATCCCAAATCGCGCCCCCCCAACCCGGCGCGGCAGCGACTGGCGCTCATCGAGCAGCGCTGCCGCACCCGGGTAGAGAAGATCATCGCCGGCCATACCAACGACCTGCCGCTGCGTGAGCCCACCCGCGGCCTGCTCGACGAGTTATTCACCCCCTTCATGGTCCGCACGATGATCAACCAGGGACGGCAAAGTGCCCCCTGGGCCGACATCATCGATCTACTCCACCAGGCGCTGACACTGCAAATCGACCCGACCATCACCCCCGAGGATGTCGAGGCGTTCAGCCGCCAGGCCGCCCGGCTTTTCAACACGCAGGCCAACGATAACCTCCTCGCCGCCGAGGAACATGCCCTCGACGCCTTCACTGCCTACCTGCACCACGAAGCCGACCACGCCCCGGCCCTTGCCGTGCCCACACCCGAGGAACCGGTCTCGCCGGACGTGGCGGCCCGTTCAGCGAGCGAAACCGCGCACGAGGGGAAAGCCGCAGCCGCGGCGACACCCGAGACTGCGGCCGAGGGGGCATCGGCAGAGGCCGACCCTGCATCCGCGCCCCCCACAGCGGACATGCCGTCGCCGGGAGAACGCGGTGATCAGGCGCATGGCGAGGACGAGGCATCCGGCCCGCGTTTCCCTCAGGACGGCCTGATGCTGGCCTCGCTCGACTTCGTCCAATCCTTCTTCGCGCAACAGATCCGCAGTGATGAGTGGTTCGAGGTGCATACCGGCCCGGGTCGGGCACTGCGCCGCCTGAAGATGCGCAACCTCGACCGGGAGAACGGCGTGCTCACCTTCGCCAACCGGACCGGCCATGCCGAACTGAGCCTCCCCCTGGCCAAGATAATCGACGATCTGCTCGCTGATCGCTCGCGACTGGTGTTTGAAAACTCCCGCTTCATCCGATCCCTCGAGCAGCTGCGCGAGCAGCTGGAGCGTCTGGATCCATGACTGCCAATCAAACCTTCCCGCCCTCGGGGAACGATTTTCGCGATCGGCGCGATTTTAACCGCCTGGACACACGCGGGATGGGGTTGCTGCGTATCCAGGGCGAAGACCAGCCGGTCGGCAGTGGCCGCATTGTCGACATCAGTGCCAACGGCCTGAGCCTCCTCTGCGATGCCAACTGGAACGATCGGGTCGAGCATGGGGCGCGGGTCGAAGTCGTGGCACGCCTGGATACCCCCGAAGAACCCTTCTACCTGATTGGCGGTGTCATCTGGCACCGCCCCGTGGCAGGCCAGAGCTGCCAGGTCGGCATCGAGCTGATCGCCCCGGATCGCGACGACACGACCGACCGGCACGACGACAATCGCGACTGGCGGGCCCTGTTCCTCGCCTGATCCGTGCCTGACCGCACCACCCGGCCGCCTGTCGACCAGCCGTCCCGGACGGTTTTGGCCGAGCGGCTGTTGTACAATCCCGGCCCATGATCGGGCTGCCGTGGTTTCTGACCATGTCGGGCCCGGATGACCCCATCGACCACGCAAAGCGCCCGACCGACCTATGCGAATCATTACCGGCAACGCCGCCCGCTCCCCTTTCCGTCTTGCCAAGCTCACCGACCTGCTGCGCGAGCACCACCCCGGGATCGAGGCGGTCCACGCCCGATTCGTCCACCTGGTCGAACCGACCGGCGAAGATGAAATAGACGCCGCCCGGCTCGAGGAACTGCTCGACTACGGCGAGGCCCAGGAAACATGGTCGACGGACTGGCCGGCCGTGATCGTCGCTCCGCGTGCCGGAACCATCTCGCCCTGGTCGACCAAGGCCACCGACATCGCGCATATCTGCGGGCTGGACGGGGTCGCCCGCATCGAACGCGGCATCGAGTTCGCCGTCTCTGGCAAGGCCGTCGAGAGCACATCGTTCCAGTGGTCGCCGGCCCTGCTCGATGCCCTGCACGACCGCATGACCGAGTCGGTCTACCAAAAGGCCGAGGAACTCGAGACACTCTTCCAGCACGCCACCCCTGCCCCGCTGGAACACATACCGTTGGGCGCGGACCCCGTGGACGCGCTCGACCAGGCCAACCGGCGCATGGGGCTGGCCCTGAGCCAGGCCGAGATCGAATACCTGGCCGACGCCTATACCCGGCTGGGGCGTGATCCCAGCGATATCGAACTGATGATGTTCGCCCAGGCGAACTCCGAGCACTGTCGACACAAGATATTCAATGCCGACTGGACCATCGACGGCGAGAATCGTGACCTGTCGCTGTTCGCCATGATCCGCAACACCCACCAGCGCCACCCCGAAGGGACGCTGAGTGCCTACAAGGACAACGCCGCCGTCCTCCAGGGAGCGCAAGGGACGCGCTTTGCCGCCAACCCGGAGACCGGTCGGTACGAGACGGTCGACGAACGCATCGATTTCCTCGCCAAGGTGGAGACCCATAACCACCCCACCGCGATCTCGCCCGATCCGGGTGCGGCGACCGGAGCCGGCGGCGAGATCCGCGACGAGGGGGCCACCGGCCGGGGCGGCAAGCCCAAGGCGGGCCTCTCCGGATTCTCGGTCTCCAACCTGCGCATTCCGGCCCTGCCCCAGCCCTGGGAGGCGGCCACCGCCGACCTGGGGCGGCCGGACCGCATCGTCAGCCCCCTCGAGATCATGATCGATGGGCCGATCGGCGCGGCCTCGTTCAACAACGAGTTCGGCCGACCGGTGTTGGGCGGTTATTTCCGCACCCTCGAGCTCGACACCGGGGAATCCAGCCCGGAGAACGGCCGCCACGTCTGGGGCTATCACAAGCCGATCATGATCGCCGGCGGCGTCGGCGTCATCCGGCCCAATTTGATCGAGAAAGAACCCATTGCCCCGGGCCACTTGCTGATCGTGCTGGGCGGGCCGGCCATGCAGATCGGGCTGGGCGGCGGCGCGGCCTCCTCGCAGACCTCGGGCACCGCCAGCGCCGAGCTCGATTTCGCCTCGGTGCAACGCGCCAATCCGGAAATGGAGCGTCGCGTCCAGGAGGTCCTCGACCGCTGCATTTCGCTGGGCGCCACCAACCCGATCGTCTCCGCGCACGACGTCGGTGCCGGCGGGCTGTCCAATGCCCTGCCCGAGCTGATCAACGACGCCGGCATGGGCGGGCATTTCGACCTGCGCCAGATTCCCAACGACGAACCGGGCATGTCGCCACTGGCGATCTGGTGCAACGAGTCGCAGGAACGCTACGTGCTGGCCATCCAGCCGGATGATCTGGAGCGCTTCGCCGCCCTGTGCGACCGCGAGCGCGCCCCGTTCGCGGTCGTCGGCACCGCCACGGCCAAGCAGCACCTGCTGGTCGAGGATCCGCATTTCGGCGACGCGCCGGTCGACCTGCCCATGCAGACACTCTTCGGCCACCCGCCCAAGATGCATCGGGATGTCACACGCACCAGTAGCCGTTCGGTCGAACTCGATCTCGAGGGTATCCAGATGGATGCCGCACTCGATCGGGTACTCGCCCTGCCGGGCGTGGGTGACAAGAGCTTTCTGATCACCATCGGCGACCGTTCCGTGGGCGGCCTGGTGGCCCGTGATCAGATGGTCGGCCCGGCCCAGGTTCCGGTCGCCGACAGCGCCGTGACCGCCACGGATTTCTATCACCACCACGGCGAGGCGATGGCCATGGGAGAACGGGCCCCGGTGGCTCTGCTCGATGCCCCCGCCTCGGCGCGCCTGGCGATCGCCGAGGTGGTCACAAACCTAGCGGGCACGGCGATCGAATCGACCGACCGCATCAAGCTGTCCGCCAACTGGATGGCTGCTTGCGGACACGATGGCGAGGATGCCCGCCTGTACGACACCGTGCGTACCGTGGGAATGGAATTCTGCCCGGCGCTGGGCATCAGCATCCCGGTGGGCAAGGACTCGCTCTCGATGAAGACCCGCTGGCAGGACGACGGGACCGACAAGACGGTCACCGCCCCGGTCTCGCTGGTGGTCACCGGCTTTGCCCCGGTCTCCGACGTGCGCCGCGCCCTCACCCCGGAAATCCGTGCCGACGTGCCCAACCGGCTGTTCCTGGTCGACTTAGGCTTGGGCGAGAATCGCCTTGGCGGCTCCGCGCTGGCGCAGGTCTACAACGCCACCGGCGTGACGACCCCGGATATCGCCCCCGCCCCGCTCAAGGCCTTCTTCGACCGCATCCAGGAACTCAACCGACTGGGTCTGCTGATCGCCTACCACGACCGTTCCGACGGCGGTGCGATCACCACCCTGCTCGAGATGGCTTTCGCCGGCCGTTGCGGCCTGGACCTTTCGATCGACGGGCTGGGCGGTGATCCGCTTGCCGGCCTGTTCAGCGAGGAGGTGGGCGGCATCTTCCAGGTGGCCGCGGACGACGCGGACTTCATTCGCGAGCAGTTCGAGCAGGCCGGCCTGGGCGAGGCCCTGGTGGAACTCGGCCAGGCCACCCCCGAACCCCAGGTCCACGTCCGCTGGCGCGGCAAGACCGTCATCGATCGCGGCACAGCCGCACTCAAGAGGGCCTGGTCGGCGACCTCCTTCCACATGAGCGCGTTGCGTGACAACCCCGAGGCGGCCGAGCAGGCCTACCGGGCGACCACCGACTTCTCCGATCCGCAGCTGGCCGGCAGCCGGGCGAGCTTCGATGTGAGCGCATCGATCGCCGCGCCCATGATCCAGACCGGCGCCCGCCCGCGCATCGCCATCCTGCGCGAGCAGGGCGTCAATGGCGAGATCGAGATGGCCGCGGCCTTCACCGCCGCCGGCTTCGATGCCGTCGACGTGCACATGGCCGACCTGATCGCCGGCCGCGAGACCCTCCGGGACATGAAGGGACTGATCGCCTGCGGGGGCTTTTCCTTCGGTGACGTCCTGGGCGCCGGCTCGGGCTGGGCGCATGCCATCCGCTACAACGCCCGTGCCCGCGATGCCATGAGCGCCTTCTTCCACCGCGACGACACCTTCGGCCTGGGCGTCTGCAACGGCTGCCAGATGCTCTCGCAGCTGGCCGACCTGATCCCGGGCGCCGAGCACTGGCCGCGTTTTCTGCGCAATCGCTCCGAGCAGTTCGAAGCGCGTCTGTCGCTGGTGGAGATCCCGCATTCGCCCTCGATCCTGCTGGCCGGCATGGAAGGCAGCCGCCTGCCGATCACCGTGGCGCACGGCGAAGGACGCGTCGACTACCGCCGTCCCGACGATGCCGAGCGGGTATTCACCGCCCTGCGTTACGTCGATGGCCACGGCATCGCCACCGAACAATACCCGGGCAACCCCAACGGCTCGGCGGCCGGCGAGACCGGCTTTACCACCGAGGACGGCCGATTCACGATCATGATGCCGCACCCCGAGCGGGTCTGGCGCGCCAGCCAGATGTCCTGGCGCCCGGACCGCTGGTCGGAGGACATGCGTGACCCGGCGACCGATCGCGGCCCGTGGCTGCGGCTGTTCGAGAACGCACGGGCCTGGGTAGACGGCTGACGTGTGGGCCGGTGAGCGCATCCCGCCCACGCTGATCCTGATGTCGGGCTCCACCCTGTGGGGCCTGACCTGGATCTGGCTCAAGGACGCGCACGCCCTGGGTATCGGGCCCATTCTCCTCACGGTCATCGCTTATGCCGCGCAACTGCTGGTGATGGCGCCGTTCGCCTTGAACGCCCTCACCGCGCCCGCACGCCCGCCCATCACCCGGCTCAACCGCAGCTGGCTGGCCCTGCTGGCCTTTCTCGCCGGCGTGTCGGGTATCGGCTTTACCATGGCGATGGTCTACGGCGACGTCGTCCGCTCGATGATGCTGTTCTTCCTGATCCCGGCTTGGGGCGTGCTGTTCGGCCGGCTGTTTCTCAAGGAGCCGTTGACGCCCACTCGCGTGACTGCCGTGATCAGCGCCCTGGTGGGGGCCTTCCTGATCCTCGGTCCCGATTTCGGCAGTCGCCTCCTGCCCGCCGACCTGTTCGCCCTGATCGCCGGGTTCAGTCTGGCGGGGGCCAACACCCTGTTCCGCTTCCTGCACGAGCAGCCCATCCCCATCAAGCTCTCGCTGATGCAGGGATCGACCGTGGTGCTCGGACTGATCGCCTGGCTGTTCTCCAGCGAGTACGGGGTGACGCCCACCCTCGAGGCGGTCACCAGCAGCATCGTCTACGGGGCGACCATGCTGCTGGCCGCCGTGCTGGCCACACAGTACGCCGTCGAGCGCCTGCCCGCCTCGCGCACCGCGATCCTGATGACCCTCGAACTGCTGGTGGCGGTGGCCTCGGCCACCTGGCTGGGTGACCGGATCCACGGAGCGAATGTCTGGACCGGCGGGGCCCTGATCCTGATCGCCGCCCTGCTCGAGGCCGGCAGCGCCCATCGACATCGTCCCCCGGTGGTCCCGTGCAAGGCCTGAACCCGCAACAGCAGGCGGCGCTCCGCCACATCGACACCCCGCTGCTGGTGCTCGCCGGCGCGGGTTCGGGCAAGACGCGCGTGATCGTGGAGAAGATCGTCCACCTGATCGAAACCAAGGGCTTGCCGGCCCGCGGCATCTGGGCGGTAACCTTCACCAACAAGGCGGCCCGGGAAATGGGGGAGCGCATCGGTCAGCGACTGCCGGCCGAGCGGCGGCGCGGGCTGAACATCTCGACCTTCCACACCCTGGGCCTCAACCTGATCCGCCGCGAGATCCGCACCCTAGGCCTGCGACCGGGCTTTACCGTGCTGGACGCCGAGGACAGCCTCAACCTGATCAAGTCGCTGTTGCAGCAGAACGAGGCGGCCGCCGGCGTGCTCGAACCCAAGGAGGCCCAGGGACAGATCTCCAAGTGGAAAAACGACCTGTTGACCGCCGACCAGGCACTAGCCAATTGCGACGACCCGATCGAGGTGGCCTGCGCGAGTCTGTATGCCGACTACGCCCGCCAATTGCTGGCCTGCAACGCGCTCGACTTCGACGACCTGATCAAGCGACCGGTGGAACTGCTCCGTGACGACCCCGAGGCGCGCGAGCGCTGGCAGCACCGTGTGCGCTACCTACTGGTCGACGAGTACCAGGACACCAACGCCAGCCAGTACGAGCTGGTCCGGCTGCTGGTGGGGCCCATGGGGCGATTCACCGCCGTGGGCGATGACCACCAATCCATCTATGCCTGGCGCGGCGCGCGTCCGGAAAACCTAATCCACCTGCAACGCGACTTCCCCCGCCTGGAAACCATCAAGCTCGAGCAGAACTACCGCTCGGTGAACACCGTCCTGACGGCCGCCAACCAGCTGATCGCCAACGACCCGACCACCCAGCCCAAGAACCTGTGGAGCGCGGTCGGCCCCGGCGAGAGCCACCGGGTGCTGGTGTGCGACACCGCCGAGGACGAGGCCGAACGCATCGCCACCGACATCCTGCATCGGCACTTCAAGGACGACACGCCCTATCGGAGCTTCGCCATCCTGTTTCGCGGCAACCACCAGGCCCGCCTGCTCGAGCAGCAGCTGCGCAAGCTCTCGATCCCCTACGTCCTCACCGGCGGGCAGTCGTTCTTCGAGCGCGCCGAGGTCAAGGACGCCATGGCCTACCTGCGCCTGATGGCCAATCCCTCCGACGACGCGGCGCTGCTACGGATCATCAACACCCCCCGTCGCGGCATCGGGCCGACCACGCTCGAACGCCTCGGCCAGATCGCCCGGGAACGCCACTCCCACCTGACCGCCGCCGCGCAATCGATCACCGCGGAGCAGCGCCTGGACCCAAGGGTGCGCCACCAGCTCGGTCAGTTCTTCGACTGGCTGGAGACCAGTCGAGCCCGGATGGAAACCGAGCCGGCCGCCGACGCGATACGCCGGTTACTCGAGGAGATCGACTATTTCGGTTACCTGCGCGAGCAGGAAAACTCGGCCAAGGCGGCCGAGCGTCGCTGGAACAACCTGCAAGACTGGCTCGAATGGACCGAGCGCATCGCGGTCGACAGCGAATCGGGGGAATCGCTGTCGCTGGCCGACCTGGTGCAGAAGATGAGCCTGCTAGGCATCCTCGACCAGAAGACCCGCGACCAGGACGACAACGCGGTGCGGCTTCTCACCCTGCATGGGGCCAAGGGACTGGAGTTTCCGCATGTCTTCCTGTCGGGGATGGAGGAAGACCTGCTACCCCACCAGGACTGCCAGGAGGAGGAACGCCTGGCCGAGGAACGGCGGCTGTGCTTCGTCGGCATCACCCGCGCGCAACGCAGCCTGACCTTCACCCTCACCCGCCGTCGCCGACGCTTTGGGCAGTGGCGCGATGTCCGCCCCAGCCGGTTTCTCGAGGAGATCGAGCCCGACCTGCTGCGCTGGGAAGGGGTCGGCGTCAAGCGCAGCGAGGCCGAGACCCGCGCCACGGCCGAGGACGCCATGGCCTCGATTCGTGCGATGCTGAGCAAGGACTGAATCGAAGAAATAAACGGTATTTATTTGGCATATGTTTCCCTGCGGCAGTCGCGGGCGTTTTTGCTATGCTTTCCCCGCCTCCCGTACTCGAGACAAGGGCACCCCCACGACCATGCAGGCAACCGAAAATCCCCGGCCGAGATCACGTCCCTGGCTGTATCGACTCTTTCTGCCGGCGCTGATCCTGGCGATCGCCGTGGCCGGATTCCTCGCCCTGAAGGCCTCCCGGCCCGAGGCGCCGGCCGCCTCGCCGCAAGAGCGGGCCTGGCAGGTCGAGTCCATGACCATCGAGCCGCGGCGGCTCCACGCCAGCCTGACGCTGCACGGCGAGGTCACCAACCCCGATTCCCTGTCCGTGAATGCCCCCCTCGGCGCCCGCGTCGAGCGCGTTCCGGTCGAGGACGGCCAATCCGTGCAGTCCGGCGCTCTCCTGGTCGCCCTGGACGAGCGTGACTTCATGCCCAACCTCATGCGCGCCCGGGCCAACCTGGCCGACCTCGAGGCCCAGATCGCGCAGGCCCGTCAGACGCATGGCGCCGACCAGGACGCCCTGGCACTCGAGCGCGGGCTGGTGGCCAACGCGCAAACCGCGCTCGAACGGGCCCGGGACCTGAACGCCCGCAACCTGTCGTCGCAGTCGGCTGTCGACAACGCCCGCGATGCACTCACCCAGGCGCGCTTGGCCCTCAACAACCGCCAGGAACGGCTCGCCACCTTCGAGGCGCGCCTGGACGCCCTCAAGGCCCGTGCCGATGCCGCCCGGGCGGACGTGCAGGCCGCCGAACGCGACCGCGACCGGGCCCGGGCAAGCGCCCCGGCCGATGGCCTGGTGGGCAACGTCGCGGTGACCGAAGGGGCGCAAGTGAGCGCCAGTGCCACGTTGCTGACATTCCACCCCTGGTCGGGCTTCGAGCTGCGCGCGCTGGTGCCCAGCCGCGATGTCGACCCCCTGCTCGCGGCCTTGGAGAACGACAATCCACCCCGAGCGCGTGTCCTGAGCGCGGATCGACCCCACGAACTGGAACTGGTGCGGGTCGCCGGACAGGCCAGCGGCCAAGGCGCGACCGGCATCTTCCGCTTCCAGTCGCCGACCGCGCAACTGCGCCTGGGCGAGATACTGACGGTGGCGATGGAAAAGCCCGCCGTGGAAGGGGCGATTGCCATTCCCCCCAGCGCGCTCTATGGCAACGACCACGTCTATCGCATCCGTGACGGGCGCCTCGAGCGGGTCGCCGTGGAGCGGCTGGGTGAATACCTGCAGGAGGGCCGCTCCATGCTGCTGATCCGCTCCGATGCCCTGGCCGCCGGCGACCGGATCATCACCACCCAACTGCCCAACGCCGTCGACGGGCTGAAGGTGGAATATGCGGGGAATGAAGGCGGAGACGAGGGGTGACGGACCGGCACGACGGCATTCTCGAGCGCTTCGCTCGTCACCGGGTCGCGGCTCACCTGGTGATGCTGATCATGATCCTGGGTGGCCTGTTCGCCATCTCGCGGATGAACATCCAGTTCTTCCCCAACTTCGCCGTGGACGTGGTCTCGGTCTCGGTGGTCTGGACAGGTGCCTCCGCGGAGGACATCGAGCGCGGCATCACCGATCCGCTGGAGGAACGCCTGCGTGCGGTGCCCGACGTCAAGAAGATGACCTCCACCTCGGCCCAGGGCGTGTCGCGTATCACGCTGGAATTCATCCAGGGCAGTGACCCGGTCCTGGCCCTGGCCGACGTCCGCGAGCAGGTGGATACCTTTCGCAACTTCCCGGCCAATGCCGAAACCCCGCGCATCAGCCGCGCGCCGAAGTTCGACCCGGTCGCGCGACTCCTGATTTACGGCGATGTCGACCGGGACGCCCTACGCCACTGGGTGGACCGCTTCGAGCGCGAGTTGATCGACCGCGGCATCGACCGGGTCGAGGTCAACGGCATTCCCGACCAGCGGATCGCGGTGCAGATCCCCTCCGACTCCCTGGTGTCGCTAGGCCAGTCCCTGCCCGAGATCTCCGAGCGCATCAACGCCCTCTCCCGCGATGTGCCGGCCGGCGAGTTCGGCAGTGCCGATGGCGGGCGGGAATTGCGGGCCGTGGAGCAGCGCCGTAATCCGGCCGCGTTCGCCGACCTGTCGGTAATCAGCGGGCCCCAGACACGCATTTCCCTGGGCGAGATCGCCGAGATCGTCCAGGAGCCCCGGCGGGATTCCCTGCTGATGCGCCACCAGGGCCAGCCTGCCGCCGAACTGATCCTGCAACGCGCCGAACACGGCGACAGCCTGGAATCCGCCCGCGCCCTGCAACGTTGGGCCGAGGAGACCCGCGCGCAGTTGCCCTCGGGCCTCCATCTGACCGCCTACGACCAGTCCTGGCAACTGATCCGGGACCGCATCAACCTGCTGGTGACCAACGGCTTGGGTGGCCTGATCCTGGTGCTAATCCTTCTCTACCTGTTCCTGCCCGCCCGGGTGGCCTTCTGGGTGGCGATGGGGATTCCCGCGGCCTTTCTCGCCGCGCTCGCCATCCTGTGGCTGATCGGCGGCAGCATCAACATGATCTCGCTGTTCGCCCTGATCATGGCGCTGGGGGTGATCGTCGACGATGCCATCGTCGTCGGCGAGGATGCCGACGCCCACTTCCGTGGCGGCGAGGCGCCCCTGATGGCCTCGCAGGGCGCGGCCCGCCGCATGTTCTGGCCGGTGATGGCCTCGTCGCTGACCACCATCGCCGCCTTCATGCCCCTGCTGGTCGTCGGCGGCACCATCGGCCAGATCCTGCGCGACATCCCGGTGGTGATGATCTGCGTGATCTTCGCCTCGCTGGTGGAAAGCTTCCTGGTGCTCCCCGGCCACCTGCGCGGGGCGTTCGGCAGCAAGACGCGCAGTGGGCTGACCGCCGCCGGGAAACACAGCCGGGGCGTGCTCAGCCGCCTGCGCGAGGGATTCGATCGTGGGTTTGATCACTTTCGCCAACAGCATTTCCGCCGCGCCGTGCGATTTGCCATCGGCCATCGCGCCGTCACCCTGGCGACCGCGGCGGCGACTCTGATCCTTGCCGTCGGGCTGCTGGCCGGCGGGCGGCTGGGCTTTACCTTCTTCCCCACGCCGGAATCGCAGATCGTCTACGCCAATGCCACCTTCGTCGCCGGTACGGACCGCGAGCGCATGCAGGCCTTCCTCGACGAGCTCGAAGACAGCCTCAACCGCACCGAGGCGCAGTTCGACGAGCCGCTGGTGCAAACGGCCATCACCCGGCTGGGCGCAACCATCGGCGGC
Organism: Halothiobacillus sp.; assembly: GCA_024635755.1. Classification (GTDB taxonomy): domain Bacteria; phylum Pseudomonadota; class Gammaproteobacteria; order Halothiobacillales; family Halothiobacillaceae; genus Guyparkeria. The sequence goes on along the minus strand of JAGXIF010000033.1, from coordinate 14,819 downwards.
ACCGGCGGCGCGCAGGGCGACCAGCTGGGCTCGATGCTGATCGAACTGGTCAGCCCCGACGATCGCGAGACCCGCAATGCCGACTTCATCCAGGCCTGGAAGGACAACATCCACCTGCCCGCCGGCATGGAAAACCTGTCGATCACCTCCCGTCAGGGTGGACCGCCGGGCGCCGACCTGACGGTACGCCTGGTCGGCAGCAGTACCGACGCGCTCAAGACGGCTGCCGTCTCGCTAGCCGAGACACTCAAGGGCGTGCCGGGCGTGGTCGACGTGAGCGACGACCTGCCCTACGGGCGCCAGCAGATCACCTTTTCGGTCAACGCCCAGGGCCGCGCGCTCGGCCTGACCACCAGCGATGTCGGCAACCAGCTGCGCGCGGCCTACGACGGTGCCTTGAGCCAGATCTACCAGTCCGGGCCCGACGAGGTGGAGGTGCGGGTGCTACTGCCCCGCGAGGAACGCCGCCATATCGCCTCGCTCAGCGACATGACCATCCGGACCGGCGACGGGGCCTTCGTGCCGCTCAACCAGGTAGTGGATCTCGGCTCGCAGCGCGGCTTCGAGGCCATTCGCCACGCCGAGGGGACGCGGGCCGTCGAGGTCTCCGCGGAGATCGACCGCAACGTGACCAACGCCGAGAACCTGATCGCCTCGCTCAAGCGAGACACACTGCCCAAGCTGGCCAGCCGCCATGGCCTGGACTACAGCTTCGAGGGTCGGCAGGCCGACCAGCGCGACACCATGGCCGACATGAAATTCGGGCTCTACCTGGGGCTGGCGCTGATGTTCATCGTGCTGGTGTGGGTCTTCTCGGCCTGGACGATGCCTCTGATCGTGATGACCGTGATCCCGCTGGGTCTGGTCGGGGCGATCTTCGGTCACTGGTTCATGGGCATCGAGTTGACCATCCTGTCGCTGTTCGGCCTGTTCGGCCTGTCGGGGATCGTGGTCAACAACGCGATCATCCTGGTCGCCTTCTACAACGAGCGGCGCCAGGATGGCCTGGATGTGGACATGGCGCTCGAACAGGCGGCGGTCCAGCGTCTGCGAGCGGTCATGCTGACTTCGCTGACCACCATAGGCGGGCTCACGCCACTGCTGTTCGAGACCTCCCTGCAGGCGCAATTTCTGATCCCGATGGCCACCTCAATCGCCTTCGGCCTGGGTTACTCCACCCTACTGGTGCTGTTCGTGATTCCCGCGCTGCTCTCGCTGCGCGAGTCCATCCGCGAGCGGATCATGCCGGGTGCCCGCGACGAATCGATGCCCGCCTGAGCCACCACCCATCCTGCGCCGTGGGCCGGTTCAGAGCGTAGAAAATGGAATGGCGTTGCGAGGCGGCCGTGAATACTCACGGGCCACTGGTGGGTCAAAGGGGACTGAGCAAGCGGCTGACCGGCAGGCGGCCATCCGGGCCGCCGCGGTCCTGGCAAAGCGCCGAGAACAGCTCGGCGGTGCCCAGCGCGTCGATCAGGGCGTGGTGGGCGTGGTAGCGCGGCAGGTTATAGCGCAGACGCAGGCTGTCGAGGCGCAGTTCGCCCGGGCCATGCGGCAGGTGGCGTCGCTCGAAGCCGAGCCGCGCCAGTTGCAACGTATCGATCACGGGCACGGCCAGGCCAGTGCCATAGATCCGCTGGCAGGCGGCCTGCATAAAGGCGATCTCGAAGCGGGCGTTGTGCGCCACCAGGATGCGCCCCTCCAGTGCCTCGAGCACGCTCTCCAGCGCGCGCAACTCGGCAATCCCCTCGGCGGCCCGGTCGTCGGTGATGCAGTGGATCACCGCACTGCTCTCGGGAATGCCCATGGCGGGATTGATGATCCGGTGGTGGGCCGATTGCAGGGGGATCGAGGCGCCCTGCATGACTACCCAGCCCACGCTGAGCAGCCGGTCCTCGCGGCTGTCGAGGCCGGTGGTCTCGAAATCGAGCACCAGGTACTCGGCCTCGTCCCAGTTGGCGTCCAGGTCGGGCAAGGGGCTTTCGAGCAGACGCGCCAGCACCGTGTCCTCGTCGCCCCCGGCCCGCCGTCGGGAACGGCGCCACTGAAGCCACCAGCGATGCAGGAATGCGGGCAGGTACATCCCGGCCCTCCTCAGCGGGTGCCGCTGATGTCGAAATGCCGACGCAGCCAGCGCTGATGAGCGTCGACGACGCGGAAGGCATCGCGCAAATGATCGCGTTCCAGTCCCGACAGCGCGTCCGGATCGAGCAGGTTGTCCAGCGGCTCGCCCCGGCGGACCAATCTCGCCTGGTGACGGGCGCGCATCACGTAGAAGAACCGCCAGGCATCGACCAGTTCGTCGGCCGCCTCGGCGGATAGCGCGCCCGCACGGGCCGCGGCCTGGAGTCGGGAGACGGTATGCAGCTCGGCCAGCCCCCGCCGCACGGCATGCAGGCGGGCGATGTCGACGATGGGCATCAGGCCGTAGCGCTTGAGGTCGAGGCGGTCATCGTGGCGATCGTCGTCAACCACCACCAGCCGCCGGAAGAACCCCAGCGGCATGCGCACGGCGACCGCATTGTTCGCCAGACCGTGCAGGAAGAGGCTGTTGTCGGCCGCCTGCGGACGTACGTCGTGCCAGAGCGCCTCGAGCAGGGACGCCTCGCCGGCGATCGGCCGCATGTCGAGAAAGTTGGCCGCCAGCATCAGCGAGTGCGGCTCGGGATTTTCGATCCAGTCACGGAACAAACGCCGCCACCCCGACAGGGACTGGCGCCACTCGGGCGTGACCGCCATGGTCTCGCCGGGGCAATAGCTCAGGCCCGCCGCGGCCAGCCCGTCGGCGACGTAACGCGCCAGGCCGGCAAACCACTCGCCATGCGCGCCTTCCTCGAATCGATCATCCAAGATCAGGGCATTGTCCTGATCGGTATGCGCGGTCTGCTCGCGCCGTCCCTGGCTGCCCAGGGCCGCCCAGACCCAGGGCACCGGCGCCGGACCGAGCTCCTCCTGCGCCAGCTCCAGCAGGCGGCGGGTGAGCGCATCGGTAACCGTGACCATCGCCTCGCCCAGCGGTTCGGACTCGGCCCCCATGGCCACCAATTGGGCCTGCAGGTCGGGCAGGCGCGCGCCGACCCGGGCAATCGCCTCCCGGTCAGGGGCAGCGAGCGCGTCACGCACCAGGTGAATGGCATGCGTGCCCTGATGGCGCAAAAGGTCGGAGGTCGACAGGATGCCGACGAGCTCTCCGGCCCCGCCGACGACGGGCAGGTGATGGACGTTATGCCGGGAGAACAGCAAGGAGGCCTCGAAGGCGAGTGCCTCGGGCGCGATGGTGACCAGCTCGTCGCTCATGATCTCGCGCACCGGTTCGTCGACGGACCGTCCACTGACCACGCAGCGTCGGCGCAGGTCACGGTCGGTCATCAACCCCACCAAATGATCATCCTCGACGATCAACAGGGCCGAGACCTGGGCGTCGGTCATGCGCTCGGCCGCCTGGCGGATGGAACAGTCGGGCGGGGCCGTGACCGGTGCACGGCGCAGTAGCGCATCCACGGTGGTCGCCATCAGGGCATCGCTGCCGCCATGCTGCCCGGCAAGGCGCTCCAGAGCGTGTTGCAGGCGCTCGCGCCGCGTGCGCTCGAACTGCCAGGCAAACGCCGGGTACTGCTCGATCAACTGCGCGAAGATCGGTTGCGGCAAGTGATAGAGCAGGCTGTCCTCGACCACGTCGACCTGCTCGGCCGGCGGGGCCTGCTCGTCGTCGAGAAAAAGGTCGGTCTCGCCGAGCTTGTCGACCAGGTTTCCCTCGGCATCGCGCACCGCGATGGCCCCGCTGCGGACCAGCCACAGCCCCGGGCCGGCGTCGGGCGGCGGGAACGGACGTCCGCGACGCAGGTAACGCACGCTCAGGCTGCGCGGCAGCCCGTCGAGGGCCTCGGCCGGCAGGCTTTCCATCGCGGGTACGCCGGCGATGAAATCCCGTACTTCCCAGAGTTCCGCAGCCATGGTGAGAGGCTCCTTGCCTGATGGGACGGCCAGGCGGCCGTCAGCAGTCGTAGTACCAGCGATACCAGTCGACGAACCGCGCCACGCCCTCTTCCACCGGGGTCTGCGGCGCGTAGCCGACGTCGGCCTGGAGGTCCTCGACGTCGGCGTAGGTGTCGGGCACGTCGCCCGGCTGCATCGGCAGCAGGTTGAGCTCGGCCTTGCGGCCGGTGGCCTGCTCGATCAACTCGATGTAGCGCAGCAGCTCGATCGGTCGATGGCTGCCGATATTGTAGACGCGCCAGGGCGCCCGCGAGGTGCCCGGGTCGGGGGCGGCGCTGTCCCAGTCGGCGTTGACCGTCGCGGTGTGATCCAGGGTGCGGATCACACCCTCGACGAGGTCGTCGACATAGGTGAAGTCGCGGCGGTGATGTCCGTAGTTGTAGACGTCGATCGGCTCGCCCTTGAGGATGTTGCGGGTGAACTTGAACAGCGCCATGTCCGGCCGTCCCCACGGCCCGTAGACGGTGAAGAACCGCAGCCCCGTGGTCGGCAGGTCGTAGAGCGAGGCATAGGTATGCGCCATCAGCTCGTTGGCCTTCTTGGTCGCCGCGTACAGGGACAGCGGATGGTCGACATTGTGATGCACGGAAAACGGCATCTCGCTGTTGGCCCCGTAGACCGAACTCGACGAGGCGTAGACCAGGTGGTCGACGTCGTTATGCCGGCAGCCTTCCAGGATGTTGGTGAAGCCGACCAGATTGCTGTCGACGTAGGCGTGCGGATTCTCGATCGAATAGCGCACCCCCGCCTGGGCGGCCAGGTGCACCACCCGGTCGGCGCCAATGCGGGCTAACAGCGCGGCCATGCCATCGCGGTCGGCCACGTCGAGTTGCTCGAAGGAAAAGCCGGGCCGGTCGAGCAGGCGTGCCAGGCGCGCCTTCTTGAGGTTGACGTCGTAATAGTCGTTGAGGTTGTCGAGCCCGACCACCGTGTCACCACGATCCAGCAGGCGCCCGGCCAGGCCCGAGCCGATGAAACCGGCCGCGCCGGTAACCAGAATCCGCATGTTCTCTCCAGGTGTCTTGTGGGGTGCTCGCCGGCGAGGGCCGATCCGGAGGCCGGTCGGCAGCGGCACGCCTGAACACCGCGATTATGCCTGCCGGCGCCCCGGCGACCAACCGCTCAAGCCCGTCTGTCGACGGCGACCACCAGCGCTGGTAACCAAAAAGTTTTTTCTGCTGCCTGCGGATTTGTTCATGAGCCATGCCCCGCCATCCCCGCGAGCGCATCCGGCTGCGTGATCTCGACGAATACCCACGGGTTTATCCACAGACTATCAACCTGCCGCCCACTGCTTACCCTTAGGGCCTCCACAGGACCATCCACATCATGTTGTGGTGTTGACGCCCGCATTACACACCTGATTGGGGTTTTTGGCGAATGACGCGGTTGACTTTGATGCTGCAAGGACCACAATCTGACTCTCGTCACGCATCGCGTGCCGTCGCGCATCACCCCCCCTTGCGCGCCGCCGGGGAATCCCGCCGTGGGACGCCCTCCCCCGGTCCCTGGCGTCAGATGCGCGCTGCGTGCGACGAACAACGACAGGCCGGCTCTCAAGCCGGCTTGAGACACCCCGACCGAACACGGGGTGTGCAGGACAGCGAGACACAAGGACGCGGCGCCCGCTCGACCGGGCATCCGCTTTAAGCAAACACGACATAGGACGGAACAGCGGCATGAGTAGCAACCAGACCACCGAAGCCACTTCCAGCGCATACCACGAGAACAAGAACCCCGCGGCCGACAGCATCGAGACGGCCGCCGCGACGCCCGGCCAGGTCCGGGTCATCCGCCGTAACGGCAAGCTGACCGCCTACGATCCGTCCAAGGTCAAGGTCGCCATGACCAAGGCCTTCCTCGCCGTCGAGGGTGGTGGCGCCGCGGCCTCCGCCCGCGTCCACGAGACGGTCGAGTCGCTGGTCGCGCTGATCGACCAGGCGCTCAAGCGTCGCCTGCCGGGCGGCGGCACCGTCCACATCGAAGACATCCAGGACCAAGTCGAGCTGGCGCTGATGCGCGAAGGGCACCACAAGGTCGCCCGCGCCTACGTCCTCTACCGTGAGCAGCAGGCGCAGAAACGCGCTGCCGAAATCGCGGAAGAGCAGGAAGATGCGCCGCAGACCGCGACGATCAACGTCACCCATTTCGACGGCACGCGCGCCCCGCTGGACACCATCCGCCTCAAGCGGCTGGTCGACGAGGCCTGCAGCGAGCTCAAGAGCGTCGACAACCAGCGGGTCTACGACGAGACCGTCCGCAACCTCTACGACGGCGTGGCCGACCACGAGGTGGGCACCGCGCTGGTAATGAGCGCGCGCACCCTGATCGAGATCGACCCGGCCTACTCCCAGGTCGCCGCCCGCCTGCTGCTCGACTCCATGCGGACCGAGGCGCTGCGCTTCGTGCACAACCCGGTGACCGCCTGCACCCAGGCGGAGATGGCGACCATCTACCCGGATTACTTCAAGCAATACATCACGGTGGGCGTCGAGCACGAGCTGCTCGACCCGACCCTGCAGCAGTACGACCTCGACCGCCTGGGCCAGGCCATCGACCACGAGCGTGACCTGCAGTTCACCTACCTGGGCCTGCAGACCCTCTACGACCGCTACTTCCTGCACCAGGACGACGTGCGCTTCGAGCTGCCGCAGGCATTCTTCATGCGCGTGGCCATGGGCCTGGCGATCAACGAGGTCGACCGCGAGGAACACGCGATCGAGTTCTACCGCCTGCTGTCGTCCTTCGACTTCATGAGCAGCACCCCGACGCTGTTCAACTCCGGCACCCTGCGCCCGCAGCTGTCCAGCTGCTACCTGACCACCGTGCCCGACCATCTCGACGGCATCTACGGCTCGATCCGCGACAACGCCCTGCTCTCCAAGTTCGCCGGCGGGCTGGGCAACGACTGGACCCGAGTCCGCGCGCTGGGCAGCCACATCAAGGGCACCAACGGCAAGTCCCAGGGCGTTGTGCCGTTCCTCAAGGTGGCCAACGACACCGCCGTGGCGGTCAACCAGGGCGGCAAGCGCAAGGGCGCGGTCTGCGCGTATCTCGAGACCTGGCACATGGACATCGAGGAATTCCTCGACCTGCGCAAGAACACCGGTGACGACCGCCGCCGCACCCACGACATGAACACCGCCAACTGGGTGCCGGACCTGTTCATGAAGCGCGTCGCCGAGGAAGCCGAGTGGACGCTGTTCTCGCCGGCGGAGACCCCGGACCTGCACGACCTGTCCGGCACCGCCTTCGAGAAGGCCTACGAGGAATACGAGGCCAAGGCCGATCGCGGCGAAATCAAGAACTTCCGCAAGATTCCTGCGGTGAACCTGTGGCGCCGGATGCTCTCGATGCTGTTCGAGACCGGCCACCCGTGGATAACCTTCAAGGATCCGTGCAACCTGCGTTACACCAACCAGCACGCTGGCGTGGTGCACAGCTCGAACCTCTGTACCGAGATCACCCTGCACACCAACGACTCCGAGATCGCCGTGTGCAACCTCGGCTCGGTCAACCTCGCGCAGCACACCACCGAGGAAGGCATCGACCAGGACAAGCTGGCCAAGACCGTCAAGACGGCCATGCGCATGCTCGACAACGTGATCGAGTACAACTACTACTCGGTGCCGCAAGCGCGCAATTCCAACCTGCGCCACCGCCCGGTGGGCCTCGGGATCATGGGTTTCCAGGACGCGCTCTACAAGCAGCGCCTGCCGTACAGCTCCGACGAGGCCGTGGCCTTCGCCGACCAGTCCATGGAGATGGTCAGCTACCACACCATCAGCGCCTCGAGTGACCTCGCCGCCGAGCGCGGTCGCTACCAGAGCTACGAAGGTTCGCTGTGGAGCCGTGGCATCCTGCCGATCGACTCGATCGAGCTGCTGGCCGAATCGCGCGGCGAGTACCTGGAAATGAACCGCGACCAGAGCCTGGACTGGAACTCCCTACGCAAGAAGATCAAAAAGCAGGGCATGCGCAACTCCAACACCATGGCGATCGCCCCGACGGCCACCATCTCGAACATCTGCGGCGTGTCGCAGTCGATCGAACCGACCTTCGAGAACCTGTTCGTCAAGTCCAACCTCTCGGGCGAGTTCACCGTGGTCAACCCCTACCTGGTGGGCGACCTCAAGGACCTGGGCCTGTGGGACGAGGTGATGGTCAACGACCTCAAGTACTTCGACGGCTCGGTCCAGCAGATCGACCGCGTGCCCGACGAGATCAAGAGCCTCTACGCCACCGCCTTCGAGATCGACCCGCGCTGGCTGATCGAGGCCGGTTCGCGCCGCCAGAAGTGGATCGACCAGGCCCAGTCGCTCAACCTGTACATGGCCGAACCGTCCGGTCCGAAGATCGACAACATGTACAAGCTCGCGTGGGTCCGTGGCCTCAAGACCACCTACTACCTGCGCGCCGCCTCCAAGACGCGGATCGAGAAGACCACGATGAACAAGCTCGACGGCAAGCTGCGCGGCGTGTCCGCCGACCCGTCCGCCGCGGCCGCCCCGCAGGCCTGCTCGATCGACGACCCGGAATGCGAAGCCTGCCAGTAAGGCGTAAAGCCAGTCACGCTTACCTATTTGACTTGAATACTGCCGGGCAGCCCGCCCTGCCCGGCCCGGTGAGATCACCGGAACCAACACGGAGGAAACCCCATGCTCGATTGGAACGACCCACTCAAGCAAAGCGACTCGGCCAACCAGACGGGCCAGGACGCCAACGTCATGCCCGCTTCCTGGGATGACGGCCAAGAACATCACTTCGACCCGGCCGCCGCCGAAGGCGCCGACCAGACCGGCCTGGGCGGCATCGAGGCCAACGCCGGTCGCGTTGACGTCTCGGAAAAGCGCATCATCAACGCCACCGCCGACGTCAACCAGCTGCTGCCGCTGAAATACCAGTGGGCCTGGGAGAAGTACCTCGCCGGCTGCAACAACCACTGGATGCCCACCGAGGTCTCCATGCAGGCCGATCTGGCCCTGTGGAAGTCCAAGGACGGCCTGACCCAGGACGAGCGCAACATGGTCATGCGCAACCTCGGCTTCTTCGCCACCGCGGAGAGCCTGGTCGCCAACAACATCGTGCTGGCCGTCTACGAGCAGGTCACCAACCCCGAGTGCCGCCAGTACCTGCTGCGCCAGGCCTTCGAGGAAGCGGTCCACACCCACACCTTCCAGTACATCGTCGACAGCCTGGGTCTGGCCGAGGGCGAGCTGTTCAACATGTACCGCGAAGTGCCGTCGATCACCGCCAAGGACTCCTGGGCCTTGAAGTACACCCAGGACCTCTCCGAAGGCACCTTCAACACCTCCACGCAGGAAGGCGCACAGAACTTCCTGCGTGACCTGGTTGCCTTCTACGTGGTCTTCGAGGGCATGTGGTTCTACACCGGCTTCGCGCAGATCCTGTCACTGGGCCGTCGCAACAAGATGACCGGCATCGCCGAGCAGTACCAGTACATCATGCGCGACGAGTCCATCCACCTGAACTTCGGTATCGACCTGATCAACCAGATCAAGATCGAGAACCCGGAACTGTGGGGCGAAGCCTTCCAGCACGAGGTGCACGAGATGCTGCGCGAGGCCTGCGAACTCGAAATCGACTACGCCCGCGACACCATCCCCAACGGCCTGCTCGGCCTGAACGCCGAGATGTGCGCGGAGTACATGCACTTCATCACCAACCGCCGTTGCAGCCAGATCGGCCTGGCCGAGCTCTACCCGGGCGCGACCAACCCGTTCCCCTGGATGAGCGAGGTGGTCGATCTGAAGAAGGAGAAGAACTTCTTTGAGACTCGGGTTACCGATTATCAGACTGGTGGTGCGCTCACCTGGTAAGCCAGAACGAGCAAACCCGCCGAAAGGCGGGTTTTTTGATTAGAGACCTCGTATGACAAAGCTTCTTTTTGTTGACACCAACATATATCTTGACTTCTATAGAATCCGAAATGAAGTAAAAACTCCCTTCCTCGACCACCTTGAGGCAATAAAGGACGTTCTCATCGTGACTGATCAGGTCGAAATGGAGTTTAAGAAAAACCGACAGTCCGCAATCATTGAGGGACTAAATGGGCTGTCAAAACCAACAAACATCCAAATACCTGGGATTCTGAAAAACGACAAATCAGCAACAGCGCTCCAAAATGATCAGGACAAGATCAAGAAAAGAGTAAACAAACTAAAACAGAGAATGGAGCGAATCCTGGAAGAGCCGTCTCGAAACGACGTTGTCTACCAAACACTCCAAAGACTCTTTAAGAAAAAGAAAAAAGGAACAGACCTCTATCGAGGCAGCAAAGAAAGGTATAGCACCCGTCGACTTGCACGAAAAAGATTCTTTCTAGGATACCCTCCAAGAAAAAAGAACGACACCAGCCTAGGAGACTCCATAAACTGGGAATGGATCGTGCATGTTGCCAAAGAGCATAATGCCGACATATGGATCGTATCCAGGGACAGCGACTATGGGGCAACATACGATAACAATGGCTACATCAATGATTGGCTACGGCAAGAATTTCGCGAACGAGTAAATAAGAAACGGAAAATTCACTTATGCCCCAAATTATCAACCGCCCTGAAAGAATTTGAAATCCCGGTAACTCATGAAGAAGAAACAGAAGAAGAACGAATAATTGAATCACAATCCAGTGACTCATTCGTTGTCAATGACTGCCTGATGTGTGGGAAAGAATTCAAGAGCAGGGGGTTCGAAATATTCTGCAGCGAATGCATGTAAAAACATCGCCTCATAAAGCAAAAAAAGAGTGCGCATAACAACATGAGGGCACTAATGAGCAAAACAGACGTCGAAGCCATTTACGGAAAAGTCAAGTTTGTCGACCACTTCGAAGACTATAAAGTAAAGGTCGTAGACCATTTTGCAGACTTGCATGTGAAAGTTGTAAATAATTTTGCCGACTCGCCCGGGAAATGGAAAATCGTAGATCACTTCGAGGACTTCAAGATCAAAAAAGTAGACAACTTTGAGGATTTTAAAATAAAATTTGTCGACCACTTTGAAGGCCCTCAATAACACCCGGTGACGATTCAGTTTTCCAGGAAAATGTGGACCAACCATCTTTAACGTTTAAAAATCGCACAGACCACCTGATGAGGAGTAACTGGCATGGCGGTAAAGCACACACCAACCGGCGAAGTGCACAAAGGAACCAAGAACGGCCAAACCGGCTGCGGATTTGATACCAAAAAGAACTCTGAACACTGGGTCAGCTCACATGACCGAATCACCTGCCAAAAGAACGGTTGCAATAACTGATTCAGTAGACGGTTTAAGCCGAGGTTGGATTTCGCACGCGTTGAGGCATAGCCGCCTTTCTTGTCCTCTTTGGCAAGCGTGCGAGGTACTTTCTCTTGCTTGCCCAAGAGAAAGTACCCAAAGAGAACGGCACCCCTCGCCTTGGCCCTGCGGGCTTCCCTCCCGTCCGGGCCGCCGCGGACGGGTCGGTTCGACGCGACGTCCTGTCGCGGCGAACCTCGGCGCCACGTCCCTGTGGCGCCGACCCTGCGGCACCCCGGCCGCTCGGCAAGGGCGAAGGGGATTCTCGTGACTGATGACTCGGTGCCACATCTTTGTAGGTTGGGCTTTAACCCAACAATCCGTACGGCTGAACAGTCGCCCTATCGGGCGACGTTGGACTGAAGTCCAACCTACGTGGGGCTCTGTGGGAGCGGCCCTTGGCCGCGAAAGCCGGTGTGTGGCTGTCCTGCGTTCAAACCGGCAACACGGTTAACCCACACCAAGGGATGCGCGGCCGGCACACCCGGAGCCCCTGCGCCTTGCCTCGTCGCCGTCGGGTTGCAGGGTCGGAGCGACAGGGACGTCGCTCCGAGGTTCTGCGCGACACGATGTCGCGTCGAACCGACCCGGCCGCAACCCGGCGGTGACGAGGGAAGCCCGAAGGGCCAAGGCGCCGGGGTGTCCTTGTCTTTGGGGACTTTCTATTGGACAAGCAATAGAAAGTACCTCGAGCGTTGGCAACGTGATTGAAGCGGAGTCGCCAAACCTCGAAAACGTCCGAAACCGATACCACCTCCACGAAAAGCGCCTTGCTCCGCTTCTTCGCCAAGCCGGGTTCAGAAATGCACGGGCCGGCTTGTTATCCATGAGCTGCAAACGTTTGGGCCCCGCCCTTCAAGACCCGTTGCTTTCTACGCGCAAACCGGGGCTGAGTAGACGAGACTCAACAAAGCACCTTTGCGGCACCGACGTTGGCTAAGATACTCGTTACCAGTCTCTTCGGGTGCCAGGAAAGGCCTCGACGGGGCCGATGTCGGGATAACCAGAGGGCCGTGCAGAAACGGGCCGATGCCCCGCCCGCCACGAAGACGAATGCCGGCAGAATGAGAGAAGAAAAGGAACAGTAATGACGGATGTGTGGCTGCCACTTCTTGGAGGCCTCGTACTGCTCATCGCTGGCGGCGAGCTGCTGGTGCGGGGCGCGGTAAACGTAGCGAGCCAGCTCGGGGTCTCGCCGCTCGTAATCGGGCTCACTCTCGTGGGCTTCGGCACCTCGACGCCGGAACTCGTCACGTCGGTACAGGCCGCCCTCGCGGATGCGCCGGGGATCGCTTACGGCAACATCGTGGGCTCCAACATCGCCAACATCCTGTTGATTGTCGGGATTGCTGCCATGCTCGCCCCCATGGCCGTCGCGTCTAAAGCGCTCAGGCGAGACGGGGTGGTCATGCTCTCGGTCGCCGTGGTGTTTGCGGCAATCGCCACCCTCATGCCGCTCGGCCGTATCGTGGGCACGATCTTCATTGCCGCGCTTGGCCTCTACGTCTGGCTTGCCTTCCGCCAAGAGCGCGTGCCGACGGGCGTCGAGCACGGCGCCGTCTACGACAAGAGCCTCGCGCTCCAGGGGGCGGACCCGGACCTCGCGCCCACCAAGAAAGTGGGCCCACCGCTCCTCGCCTCGCTCTTGATCGCGGTAGCCGGGCTCATCCTCGTCGTCCTCGGCGGACGATTCCTCGTCGAGGGCGCGGTGTCCCTCGCACGCGGCTTCAACATCTCAGAGACCGTGATCGGACTGACAATTGTCGCCATTGGCACGTCGATGCCTGAGCTCGTGACTTCGATCGTCGCGGCCCTCAAGCGTCAAGGTGACCTCGCCTTTGGCAACATCATCGGCTCGAATATCTACAACATCCTCGGGATCGGGGGCTTTACGGCACTTGCTGCGCCCGGCGCCGTGCCGACCGAGATCGTCTCATTCGACAATCTCGTCATGGTTGGCGTCTCGGCGGTTCTACTTCTCATGGCCTGGACCGGGCTACGGATTGCGCGGTGGGAAGGCTTTGCCCTCCTTGCGGGTTACGCGGCCTACGTTATCCTGATCTGGCCCTGACACACCACGAGAACACCCACGACGATGACCTTTGACCCAAGCACCTGGGCCCTGCCGGCCGCGCTCGGTGCCGTTTCGCCCAACCTCGGCGCCTCCGCCTTTCTCCTCTTGATTCTCTGGGTCGCTCGGACGATCACGGTGAAGCTCATCCGGGTTCGGAGCGACCTGCCGGCGCACGTCCATCGCCGATGGATCTCGACCAGCCGGAACGTCTTTCTGTTCCTAATGCTTCTCGGGCTCGTTTTTATCTGGGCCCCGCAGCTTCGGACCTTTGCCCTGTCACTCACCGCCGTCGCCATTGCCATCGTGGTGGCGACGAAAGAGATGATCCTTTGTGTCTCGGGTTCGCTCATGCGCGCCTCAACCCGAGCCTTCGCGGTAGGTGACTGGATCGAGGTCTCGGGGGTGCGGGGCGAGGTTCTGGACCATACCTTGCTGGCCACTACGCTCCAGGAGTTCCAACCGAATTCATTCCAGTACACCGGCCGCACGGCTCTCCTGCCGAACAGCGTCTTCTTCACCTCGCCCATCCGCAACCTGACGGTGGTTCGGAACTACACCTTCCACAGCTTCGCGATCACGACGGAGCCCACCATCAACCTGCCGAGCCTGAGAGGCGAGATCGCCACCATCATCGAGCGCCACTACGGCCCGCACAGGGAAGAGGCCGCCCGTGCCAACGCCCAGATCGTGCGGCGTAGCGGCGTGGACATCCCCGGCTCCGAAATCGGCATACGCTTCTCCACGACCGACATCGGCAAGGCACGCGTCACCATCAGTCTCTTCTGCCCCACCCGTCTCGCCGAAGCGCTCGAGGAAGCAATAACTCGGGAGGTCATGTCGCAGATCCACGCGGCAACACCGCTTGATCCGGGCGTCAGCATCCCGTCTTAGACAAGGTCGCCAAACCTAACAAACGCCCCCTCTACCACCACGACAAGGCAAGGCACCTCAAACCGGCCAACGGGGTCGGCGGCATTTAAATCGCTTCTGTGATTTCGCACGCCCCCAGCGCCAGCATTACCCACCGTGCCAGGCGTGCCAGGCACTTTCTCCTGCTTGCCCGGTCACCTAACTTCTGACCGCACCGTTCGAATCTGGCACACCCGGGGGCCCCTGCGCCTTGCCTCGTCGCCGCCGGTTTGCAGGGTCTGGGCGGCATGGACGTCGCTCCGAGGTTCTGCGCGACACGATGTCGCGTCGAACCGACCCGTCAGCAACCCAGTGGCGACGAGGGAAGCCCGAAGGGCCAAGGCGCCGGGGTGTCCTTGTCTTTGGGGACTTTCTATTGGACAAGCAATAGAAAGTGCCTCGGGCGTTGGCAACGTGGTTCGGCCAGATCCGCCAAACCCAACAAACGCCCGAAACCGTTCCACCTCAACTCCAAGATTCCCCGCCCCACCCCACCACCACGGAACAACCAGCACACGCGCCTCTGGCGCGTTTCGCT
>JAGXIF010000001.1 GCA_024635755.1 Halothiobacillus sp. | reverse complement strand
CGCGAGCTGTACCGCGAATTGCTGGAAAGCGCGCGCACCTCCTATCAGGTAAACGAGGCCAGCGGCAGCGACCTTGTCGTCCTGCAGGCACGTCGGTCGCGGATCGAGGATGCCCTCGAGCGTCGCCGGGGCGAGGCCGAGGCCGCCCGCGCCCGGCTGGCCCGCTGGGTGGGCGATGCCGCCCGACGCCCCCTGCCCGACTCCCTGCCCGCCCGCCTGACCGACCTGCCGCAGGGCGACCTCAACCACCAGCCCGAACTCGACCGACTGCGAGCCGAGCTCGAGGCCGCTCGTGCCCAGGTCGGCGAGGCCGAGGAGCAGTTCGCCCCGGAAATCGGCCTGCAGGTCGGCTACGGCCTGCGCGCGGGCAGCGAGCCCAACACCCTGTCCGCCGGCGTGAGCGTGAGCCTGCCGATCTTTAGTGAGCGTCGCCAGTCGCCCCGGCTGCGCGGGGCCCAACAATCCGCCCAGGCCGCCCAGCTCGATCTGACCAAGCGGGCACGTGATCTCGCGGCCCAGGCCGATAGCATCCGCGCGCGACTGGCCGCCCTCGACCGGCGCGTGGCGCACTTTGAAACCGACATCATTCCCGAACTGCAACAGGTCGCCGAGATGATCCGCGGCGAGATCGGCTCCGGTCGAGGCGAATTCGACGCCCTGATCGAGGCCGAGCGCGTGGTCATCGAAGCCCGCCAGGAGCTACTGACCCTGCGCCTCGACCGCGCCGAGCAACTCATCGACCTGCGCTACCTGCTGGAGCCGACCGCATGAACACCCGCAAGCCTCGCAACCCGACTTTCCGCATCAAGCGACTCACCCGCGTCACGCTTCTGGGCTCGGCCCTGGTCACCCCAGCCCTGCTGATGGGCATCAACCCGGCGATCACCTCGGTGATGGCGGCCGACAATGGCGACCAGACCGACCACGACGGGCAGGATCATGCCCAGTCCGCGGGCGACGGCGGCGACACCGTGACCCGCTGGACCTGCCCGATGCACCCGCAGATTGTCGAGGAAGAACCCGGCAGCTGCCCGATCTGCGGCATGGACCTGGTGGAGAAGGAGTTCCCGGCCGAACAGACCTCGCAGGCAGCGAACGGGGGCCAGGACTCCGCCGCGAAAGACGACGACCATGAGGGACAGGGTCAGGCCGCATCGTCGGATGACGGCGGCGACACCGTCACCCGCTACACCTGCCCCATGCATCCACAGATCGTCGAGGAAGCACCCGGCAGCTGCCCGATCTGCGGCATGGATCTGGTCGAGAAGGAATTCCCGGCCGAACAGGCCGGCGAGGACGCCCACGCCGGCCACGCTCATGCCCAGTCGGCCAGCCAGGCTGGGGGCAACGAGACCGTGACGCGCTACACCTGCCCCATGCACCCGCAGATCGTCGAGGAAGAACCGGGCAGTTGTCCGATTTGCGGCATGGACCTCGTCGAGAAGGAATACCCGGCCAGCGAGGTGACCGGCGGGGAATCGAGCGCCCGCCAGCAGGTGCCCAGCTACCCGGCCGTGTCGGTCGACCCGATCACCGTGCGCCACATGAACGTGGTCATCAGCGAGGCCGCCGAGCGACAACTCGCCGGCGAGATCCGCACGGTGGGCACCGTCGGCTACGACGAGGACCTGCTCGCCCACGTCCATCCGCGTGCCGAGGGCTGGGTGGAAACGCTCAAGGTCGCCTCCATCGGCGCGACCGTGAAACAGGGAGACGTACTGTTCGAGTACTACGCCCCCGACATCGTCTCCGCCCAGCAGGACTACCTGGTGGCCCTGCGGCGCGGCATGAACGACCTGATCGACTCCAGTCGCGCCCGGCTGGAGCTGCTGAACGTGCCCACGGCCACCATTGACCGCGTCCGCCAGCAAGGCAAGGTGACGCGCACCATCCCGCTGCTCGCCCCGCAGGACGGCTACGTCGCCGAGATCAACCTGCGCGAGGGCATGTATATCGAGCCGGGCCTCGATCTCTACACCATCGCCCGGCGCGACCGGGTCTGGGTCAATGTCGACGTGCTCGAACGACGCATGCAGGCAGTCAGCGAGGGCCAGACCGCACGCATGCGGGTCGACGGCATCCCCGGGCGCGAATTCGAGGGCACGGTGGACTTCGTCTACCCGGAACTCGACCCGCAGTCACGCACGCTGCGGGTGCGACTGGCCTTCAAGAACGAGGAAGGACTGCTGCACCCCAACCAGTTCGCCGAGGTCACCCTGAGCCCGGCGCAGGCACCCGAGGTGCTGACCGTGCCGTCAACCGCGATCATCCCGTCCCCCGGCGGGGCCCGCGTGGTGGTGCGCACCGGCGAGGGTCGCTTCCGGCCGATGGCCGTGGAGACCGGCGTCGAGGCCGGTGGCTATACCGAGATCGTCTCGGGGCTGGAGGCCGGCGACCAGGTAGTCGCCTCCGGACAGTTCCTGATCGATTCCGAATCCAGCATCCAGGCCGCCTTCTCGCGTCTGTCCGGCTCGAGCGGCACGGAGACGTCGAAGGAAAAGGACGGGTCCAGCAACGACCAGTCCGGTCACCAGCAGTAAGGGGAGGCAGACATGATCGAACGACTCATCCATGCCTGCATCCGCCTGCGGGTGCTGGTGCTCCTGCTGGCCGCCATGCTGGCCGTGGCCGGCTGGGCGAGCTGGAAGGCGACCCCGCTGGACGCGATACCGGACCTTTCCGACACGCAGGTGATCGTCAAGACCAGCTACCCCGGCCAGTCGCCGCAGGTGGTGCAGGACCAGGTCACGTATCCGCTGACCACCCGCCTACTGGCCGTGCCCGGCTCGACGGCGGTGCGCGGCTACTCGTTCTTCGGTGACTCCTACACCTACGTCACCTTCGAGGAAGGCACCGATCTCTACTGGGCCCGCTCGCGGGTGCTCGAATACCTCAACCAGGCGGCCGGCGACCTCCCCGAGGGCGTCACCCCCAGCCTGGGGCCGGATGCCACCGGCGTGGGCTGGGTGTTCCAGTACGCGCTCAACGATCCGACCGGTCAGCATGATCTCTCGGAGCTGACCACGCTGCAGAACTGGTTCCTCAAGTTCCAGCTCGAAGCGGTCGCGGGGGTTTCGGAGGTGGCCACGGTCGGGGGCATGGTGCGCGAGTACCAGATCGTGGTCGATCCGCAGCGCCTGCGGGTATTCGGCATCTCGATCACCGAGCTGCGCAACGCGATCGCGGAGGCCAATCGCGAAGTGGGCGGCGGCGTGATCGAACGCGGCGGCGCCGAGTACATGATCACCAGTCGCGGCTACCTGCAATCGGTGGAGGACATCGCGCAGATCCCGGTGGGCGTCTCGGATTCGGGCACGCCGATCACAATCCGCGATCTCGGTCGGGTCGAGGTCGGGCCGGCCGAGCGACGCGGCATCGCCGATCTCAACGGCAAGGGCGAAGTCGTCGGCGGCATCGTGGTGATGCGCCACGGCGAGAACGCCCGCGAGGTGATCGCCGCGGTCAAGGAGAAGCTCGAGGACGTGAAGTCCGGCCTGCCCGAGGGCGTGGAGGTACTGACCACCTATGACCGCAGCGGCGTGATCGAGCGGGCGGTGGCCTTCCTCGAGAAGAAGCTGGTCGAGGAGATGATCGTGGTGGCCCTGGTCAGCCTGATCTTCCTGTTCCACCTGCGATCGGCGCTCGTCGCCATCGTCAGCCTGCCGCTGGGGATTCTCGCGGCATTCATCGTCATGCACTGGCAGGGCATCAACGCCAACATCATGTCGCTGGGCGGGATTGCGATTGCCATCGGCGCAATGGTCGACGCGGCCATCGTGATGATCGAGAACGCCCACAAGCATCTGTCCCGTTACCGGGAAAAGCACGGCGAGATCCCACGGGGCGAGGTGCACTGGGGCCTGATTGCCAAGGCCGCCTCCGAGGTGGGGCCGGCCCTGTTCTTCTCCCTGCTGATCATCACCCTGTCATTCCTGCCGGTGTTCGCCCTGGAGGCGCAGGAAGGCCGGCTGTTCGCGCCACTGGCCTACACCAAGACCTACGCCATGGCCGCGGCCGCCGGTCTGGCCGTGACGCTGGTGCCGGTGCTGATGGGCTATTTCATCCGCGGTCGGATACCGAAAGAGGAAAGCAATCCGCTCAACCGCTTTTTGATCTGGGGCTACCGCCCGCTGCTGTCCGGCGCACTGCGCTTTCCGAAAACCGTGCTGGTCGGCGCGCTGCTGCTCCTGCTCTCGGCCGTACTGCCGTTTGCCGGCGTTTCCGGATTCCTTTCCCCGCTCAAGTGGGCCGGGGACACGGACTGGCAGGCGCAGGTCACCGACTGGCAGACCGGCCTCGAGCGCCAGTGGAAGGGGTGGTTCGACGGCTCACCGCGACTCGCCGCGCTGGGTACGGGGTTGGGCTCGGAATTCATGCCGCAACTCGACGAGGGCGATCTGCTCTACATGCCCACCACCCTGCCGGGCCTGTCGGTGGGCGAGGCGCGCCTGCTGATGCAGCAGGTCGACGGCCTGATCGCGGCAGAGCCGGAAGTCGAACGCGTGTTCGGCAAGATCGGCCGCGCCAACACGGCCACCGACCCCGCCCCGCTGACCATGATCGAGACCAGCATCACGCTAAAACCGCGTGATGAATGGGCCGAGGGCGTGACGCTCGACGACCTGATCGAACGGCTCAATGACAAGGTCGACTTCCCCAGTCTGAACAATGCCTGGGTCATGCCGATCAAGACCCGCATCGACATGCAGACCACCGGCATCCAGACGCCCATCGGCATCAAGATCACCGGCTCGGATCTCGAGCAGATCGAGGCGATCGGTCAGGAGGTGGAGACCGCTCTCAAGGGCCTGCCCGGCACGCGCAGCGCGTTTGCCGACCGCACCTCCGACGGGCGCTACGTGGTCATCACCCCCGACCGCGCCAAGGCCGCACGCGTGGGACTGAACATCGGCGAGATCCAGCGGGTGATCAGCCTGGCCGTTGGCGGGGTCAAGGTGACCGACACCGTCGAGGGGCTGGAACGCTTCCCGGTCAGCCTGCGCTACCCGCAGGCCGATCGCAATTCGGTCGAGGCACTGCGCGATCTGCCGATCGTCACGCCCACCGGGGCGACCGTGGCGTTGGGACAGGTCGCCAGCATCGAGATCGAGTCCGGCCCGCCGGTGATCAAGTCGGAGAACAGTCGGCCGGCCGGCTTCGTCTTCGTCACCACCCGCGGCGTGGATCTGGGCGGCTACGTCGCCCGGGCCAAGCAGGTACTGCGCGAGGAGGTCGATCTGCCACCGGGCTACGCGATCGAGTGGGCCGGCCAGTACCGCTACATGGAACGCGCCGCCGAGCGCCTCAAGCAGGTCGTGCCGCTGACACTCGCGATCATCTTCCTGCTGCTGTATCTGGCCTTCCGCCACAGCGGCAAGGCGGTGATGATCATGGGCAGCCTGCCGTTCGCCCTGATCGGCAGTTTCTGGCTGCTCTGGGCGCTGGATTACAACCTCTCGATCGCGGTGGCGGTGGGGCTGATCGCCCTGGCCGGCGTGGCCGCCGAGTTCGGCGTGGTGATGCTGATCTACCTCGATCAGGCGATCAAGAACCAACAGAAGGAGGGGCGATTCAATACCCGTGCAGACCTCAAGGAGGCGCTCATGGAAGGCGCGGTGCTGCGGGTGCGCCCCAAGGCGATGACCGTCGCCGTGATCCTCGCCGGCCTGATGCCGATCATGATCAGTCACGGCACCGGTTCCGAGGTGATGTCGCGCATCGCTGCACCCATGGTCGGCGGCATGATCACCGCACCGATCCTGTCGATGATCGTCCTGCCGGTGATCTACTGGCTGTGGCAGCGGCGCGGACTGCCGAAGACCGCTTAGCGCCCCGATCGATGCCCGCACAACGCAAATCGCCCCCGGTTTTTGCCGGGGGCGATCTTTTTCATGGGAGTGGCGCCATCCGCCAATCGGCGGCCTACTGCAGTCCAGGCTCCTGCACTTCCTTGCGGCATTCAGGCGGGCTCATGTCCCGTGCGCAGCGCTCTGCCAGGTCGACGTTGCGCTCGAGGTAATGGTTGTAGAACCCCGGGGCGGTGCCGGTGATCGAGCTGATGCGCTCGCCGTTCGGCGCGATGAACAGGACGTAGGGCACACCCGTGACGCCCAGCCGTTTGGAAAACTCCAGGGTCGAAAGCGTCTCGCCGTCCGGTCCGATCAAGGTATGGTCGGCATCCGTCTGCACGCGCCGAATCAACAACCGCCCCTGGTATTTCGGCTTGAGCCGCATGGGGATGATGAATTCCTCGTCGATCATCTTGCAGTAGCCGCAGAAGCTGGCGTGAAAGAAGATCATCATGGGCTTCTGATCGGCCCGCATCCAGGCCATGTCGGCCGGCACATCCGACAAATGGTCGACAAAGCGCACCGCTTGCGGTGCCGGCTCATTACCGGCCGTGGCATTGGCATCACGGGCCTCGGCCCAGCCGGGCAGCGCGAACAGGCACAGGGCCAGAATCAGTCCGCCATTCGCCGAAAGCCGGCTCTTGCTTGCTTCACTCATGCGCTTTCCTCAAATTTCCCGTCACCCGGGTGAGTTTTTCCTGCAGCCGTGGCCGGCACGTTTGTTCGGCGGGAAGGGGGGGGCTTCGTCACCCCCGCGGGCTGCCCGCCAGCATGGCAGCATACGCCCCTTCATCGTGACCGGGTGGCCGGATCCGGATGGGCATGGCCGAGATCCAGCCATTCAGCCGTCTGGAGAACTCCGGACACTCGATCCTGGCCTTGCCGATGGCAAGGGGCCGCCTACTGGGCGCCCGCCGCTTGCTGGGCAAATCCATCCAGTGCCTGCGCGATCTTTTCCTGCACCGGTCCGGCGCACTCGCCCAGACCATGACGCTCAGCCAGGTAGTCGGCGCGGTTGTAAGCCACTTTCACCGCCTCGCCGTCGTCCCAGATCAACATCTTCATCGGCAGATCGATCGCGACCGTCGGGGCGCATTTCATCAGTTGGGTGCCGGCGTTCGGGTTGCCGAAGATCACCAGTCGCGTCGCCGGCATATCCAGATCCACCGTTTTGGCATTGGCCTGATGGTCGACCCGGGCCATGATCGTCAGCCCCTGGCCCTCGATCGACTCGATCAGGCGCTCTTCGGTCTCGGCCACGCTGTAGCGGCTGTCCAGTACCGTCAGCCCGTTGTCGGCCAGGGCCGTGACCGGCAGGGCGAAGGCCGGCAGCACCAGCAGTACCGCTCGCAGTTTCGAAAACATTGTCTTGATGTTCATCACGTCACTCCGTCTGCTTTTTAGGAACAGTTACAGGGTTAGTTCACGCCGACGGTGATGTCCACGCGTTGCCCCGCATCGGCTCGTCCACTGGGGTGTCGGCCAGGTGGTTGGTGTAATTACTCAAAGTCTTCTGCGCGATGCCCACCAGCACGTCGAACATCTGGGACGGCTCATAGCCGGCATCGAGGAATCGTTGCTGGGTGGCCTCGACCGGCCAGCCTCGACGATCGACCATCTCGTAGGTCAGCCGTCGCAGGGCCTCCAGCTTCGGATCGTCAATCGGCTGGTCGTTGCGGATGGCCTCGACCACCGAGGCATCCACCCCCCCATCATCCCGGCCGTCGTCGTGTGCGCGGACATGCAGTAGTGGCACTCGTGATAGCGGCTGACAGTCAGCAGCACGACATGCTGCTCGAGGCACCAGCCGACGAGCCGGAACTGGGCCAGCGGGCCGGGGAAGCACTGGGATACGTGGAAGGCCGTTTCGCCGCAGTGCTCGAAGAGGGCCAGGCCGACGGATCGATCCGGACGACGACACCTCCGGCACGCCAGGCACGACTCCTGATGACGGGCATCTTCCGTCTGCGCGTGTATGCCCGAATGCCCAACGGGCGGGATCACGTCCGCGAGATCGTCGACACCCTCCTGCAGACCATCCTCCGCAGCGGGTAACCATCACCATCAGTCACCCCTTCAAGGGGCACATCCGACTCGGATGTCGCCATCGGCAGACTATGTTTCCTTGGACATATCCTCGTCCGACGGACCGGACAACGCATCGGTCAGCTCGGCCGCGGACAGCGGACGCGTCTCCTGGGTGACCGGTTCGGGCGAGGCGATTTCCTTCTCGGCCGAGACGGTCTTGAGGTCTCGGAACTTGCGCGCGCTGGGCAGTACCCGCGATTCGAGCGTGCCCACGGAGCTGTTGTAGGCATTGACCGTCTGGTTGAGGCTTTTACCCACCTTGGTCCAGTGGTCGGCGAGCGTGCCGATCCGCTCGTATAGCTCCTTGCCCAGCGCGGCGACTTCGACGGCATTCTGCGCCATGGCCTCCTGCCGCCAGCCATAGGAGACGGCCTTTAGCAGAGCGATCAACGTGGTCGGGCTGGCCGGGATCACGCGGTTCTCGGCCCCGTACTCGATCAGCCCCGGGTCCTCGGCCAGCGCGGCGGAGAAGAAGGCCTCGCCGGGAACGAACAGCACCACGAACTCGGGGGTGGGGTCGAACTGGTCGAAGTAGCTCTTTTTCGCCAACTGGCCGACGTGGGTGCGTACCTGGCGGGCGTGACGGACCAGCGCGGCCTTGCGCGAGGTCTCGTCAGGCGCCTCGACGGCCTGCAGGTAGGCATCCACCGGCGCCTTGGCGTCGACGACCACCTGCCGCCCGCCAGGCAGGTGGACGATCATGTCCGGGCGCAATCGGCCGGCTTCACCGGACTGGCTGACCTGCTCCTCAAAATCGCAATGCTCCAGCATGCCCGCCATTTCGACCACGCGCTTGAGCTGCAACTCGCCCCAGCGCCCGCGTGCCTGCGGCTGGCGCAATGCTTTGACCAGGTCGGCGGTCTCCCGGTGCAACCGGGGCAGGTGGGTCTGCAACAGGTCGTTGACCTGCTGACTGAGGGCCGAATAGGCGCCGGTGCGCGCCTGCTCCAGCCCGTCGAGCTTGGTATCGAACTTCTCGAGGCGCTCGCGGATCGGTGCAGTGAGCTGCTCGATCGCCTTGTGGCGGGCCGAGAGATCGTCCTTGGCCTGGTGCTGGAAACGCTCCAGATTCTCGCGCGCAAGCTTGAGAAACGACTCGTTGTTATGCGACAGGGCATCGGCCGACAGCCCCTTGAAGGCATCGCTGAGCTTCTCGCGCGCCTCGTCGAGCAACTGCAACTTCTCCCGCGACGCCTCGCGCTCCTGCGCCAGACGCTCGTTGAGTTCGGCCTTCTCTGCCTGCAGGCCGGCGGCGGCCTGTTGCTCCCGCGCCAGGGCCTCGGCCAGCTCGCGCCGCTGGGCCTCGACGGCGTCGCGTGACGCGGACAGGTGTTCACGGTCGGACTCCAGCCGCACCAGCCGATGGCGTTCCTCGGCCAACCGTTCGGCCAGCGAACCGCCCTCTTCGGTCAGCCGTGCCACCTCGCCGTCGAATCGGCGCACCGCCGCCCTTTCCTGACGCAGGCGAGCGGCCAGCCAAGCGATAACGATCGCGAGAACCGGCAGGCCCAGCAGCCCCCAGACCAGGGGCTGGGAGATCAGTACATCGAGTTCGGTCACAGCAATTCCTCTTGATCCACCGGCCATGTATCGCCGGCTTGCTCGTGTGCGTCGATCAGGGCACGGGCCTGGGTCACGTCGTTCCGGATATGCTCGATCAGCGCATCCAGCGATTCGAAGCGGCGCTCGTCGCGTATCGCGGCGAGAAAATCCACTTCCACCAGCCGGCCGTAGATGTCGCCGTCGAAATCCAGCAGGAACACCTCCAGGCGCGCCTCGACACCGTCGACCGTGGGCCGCGTGCCAATATTGGCCACCCCGTAGCGCGAGCGCCCGCCGATGCCGGCCACCCGCACCAGAAAGACACCACGCAAGGGCGACAGGCGGCGTCGCAGCGCGATGTTCGCCGTGGGAAATCCCAGCTGGCGGCCACGCTTGTCACCGTGCATCACCCGCCCGGAAAGGAAGTACGGGTGACCGAGCAGGCGGGCGGCCGTCACCACGTCACGGGCTTCAAGCGCGGCACGCACGCGGGTCGAGGACACCCGCTCGTCCTCCAATTCGACCGTCTGGGCGCGCTCGACGGAAAACCCATGCACCTTGCCCAGCGTTTCCAGCAGGGCGAAGTCTCCGCGTCGCTGGGCGCCGAAACGAAAATCGTCGCCGATCACCACGTGGCGCACCGCCATCGCGCCACACATCAATCTGGTGACGAACGTCTCGGCGGACAACCCGGCCAGCCGCCGATTGAAGGGCAGCAACACCAGCCGGTCGACCACGCCCAGACGCTCGAAGGCAATAAACCGCTCGCGCAGTCGCGTCAAGCGGGCCACCGGTGCGCCCCCTTGGCCTTCGGCGAAGAACTCGCGCGGCAGTGGCTCGAAGATGACGACATAGAGTGGCAACCCGGCCTTCCGTGCCCGCGCGGCCGCCTGTTGCACCACGGCCTGGTGCCCCCTGTGCACCCCGTCGAAATTCCCGATGGTGACCACGGCACCCGGCCCGTTCGGCTCTGGGATGCTCTTCGGCTGGGCAATGGAAAGGCGTGTCAGCTGCATGCAGTGGACCGGTTGGCGATAATCAATGGCGTTCGGGCGGCACGTCGCGGTCGAAAGTGACCACGGCCATCAGGCGGCGCGGGGTCAGACCGAGGGCCGCGGTGGTGCCTAGGAAGACCAGCACACCCAGGGGGATCAGGCCGGCGACGGCAGCCAGCCGCATGCCGGCGCCCCATTGCGTCCAGACGACCGCCGCCGGGCTGATCCAGAACAGCAGGGCCGCCATCACCAGCGAGGCCAGCGTGATCTGGCCGATGAACTGCCGCGTGCTCGCCTCCGGCTGCCAGGCGCCCCGCTGGCGCAAGGTCCAACCCAGCAGCAGGGCGTTGACCCAGGCGGCCATCACCGTGGTCAGGGCCAAGCCCACGTGGGCCAGGTGCCCGCCGAACCAGAAGATCCACG
The DNA here is from genome assembly GCA_024635755.1 of Halothiobacillus sp. Lineage (GTDB taxonomy): Bacteria > Pseudomonadota > Gammaproteobacteria > Halothiobacillales > Halothiobacillaceae > Guyparkeria. The sequence goes on along the minus strand of JAGXIF010000001.1, from coordinate 27,075 downwards.
GCAGCACCAGCATTGCCTTGAACCCGAGGTTAGCGATCACCGAGATCACCGCGATCCGTACCGGCGTGGCCGTGTCCTGACGAGCGAAAAAGCCCGGGGCGAAGATCTTGATCAGTAGGAACGCGGGCAGGCCCAGCGCGTAGGCCATCATCGCCATCGACACCATCTGCGTGTCCGTGGCGGTAAAGGCATCGTACTGGAAAAGCGTCGCCAGGATCGGCACGGAAAGCCCGATCAGGCCCGCCATGGCCGGCACGCCGATCAGCAGCGTCAGACGCAATGCCCCGTTGACGGTGCGATTGTAATCTTCGTGGCTGCCCCGGGCGAAGGCGCGGGACAGGGCGGGCAGGATCACGGTGCCGATCGCCACACCGAACACGCCCAGCGGCAACTCGACCAGCCGGTCGGAGTAGTAGAGCCAGCTCACCGAGCCGGCCACCAGCAAGGAGGCCAGGATGGTGTCCACCAGCAGGTTGATCTGGGTGACCGAGGCACCGAACATCGCCGGCAGCATCAGGCGCAGGGTCTTTCTCACCCCCGCATGCCGGCCCAGCCGCGGGCGCGGCAGCAAACCCAGCCGGGCGAGAAACGGCAGCAGGAAGAACAACTGCAGCACACCGGCGATGAACACACCCCAGGCCAGCGCCATCACCGGTTGCTCGAACAGCGGTGCTGCCAGCAGCGTCGCCGCGATCAGGCTGAGATTGAGCCAGATCGGTGCGAGCGCCGGCATGGCGAAGCGGCCAAAGGCGTTCAGGGCACTGGCGGCAAACGCGGTCAGCGAGATGAAGAGCAGATAGGGGAAGGTGATCAGCAGCATCTGCTCGGCCAGCTCACGCTGGGCCGGGTCGTCGGTAAAACCCGGCGCGAACAGCAGGATCAGCAGCGGCGCACCGGCGAGCCCCAGAGCCACGACCACCACCAGCACGGCCGCCAGCGTGCCGAACATGTGGTCGACATAATCTTTGAGCTCTGCGCGCGTTCCGGTCTCGCGATACTCCGAGAGCACTGGCACGAAGGCCTGCTGGAAGGCCCCCTCGGCAAACAGCCGACGCAGGAAGTTGGGGATCTTGAAGACCACGAAGAAGGCATCCATGGACGCGCTGGCGCCGAATACCCGCGCGAGCAGCATGTCGCGCACGAAGCCGAGCACCCGCGAGATCATCGTCATCGATCCGAAGACCGCGCTGCTTTTCCAGATGCTCATGCGGCGGTCACCTCCCGAATCTCGGGGGCATCGCAGCCAGGAGCCTTAGCCAGTCGGAAAGGAATCATTCCGGTCATCCTTACCGCAATGCGGTTCGGCTCATCCGGGGCGCCCGACGACCGGGGCGATGTGCTTTGCTCGCGCGAAAAAAAACCGCCGAAAAGAAACGCGCCGGATGTTTCGCCGCGCGAGGCGCGGTTCCCTGCGTTTCTCGCTCCAGCCGAGCGGCCCCGCCGGGCAGGGATGCCCGGCGGGGCCGTTGCGCGCATCCCTGCGCGCAATCCTTCGGACTGATTCAGCTTCCACTGCGATACTCGGCGAAACATACGGGAACCGCACGACTCTCTGATGGCTTCATTCATATCCGTGCCGCTGAGCTTCCAAGCAGTCTCATTGACTCACAATCGCTCACTCGACTCATCCAACCCCCACAACGGCGCGACCAGCCCCCAGACATTCTCCAACACCCGTTCCTGCCCGGCGGCATTGGGGTGAATGCCGTCGGACATCATCAGCTCGCGGTCATCGGCGACCCCCTCGAGCAGGAAGGGCAGCGCCGGCAGGTCATTGGCCTCGGCCAGCGTGGTGTACATCTCGCGAAACGGCTCGGCATAGGCCGGGCCGTAATTACTGGGCAGCATGATGCCGAGCAACACCACCTCGGCACCCGAGGCCTCGGCCCGGTCGATCAACGCCTGCAGGTTGGTCTCGATACGTTCGAGCGGCAGGCCGCGCAGGCCATCGTTCGCGCCCAGTTCCAGCAGCACCCAGTCGGGTTCGGCCGTCTCCAGGATCCCCGGCAGGCGCGACAGCCCGCCCGAGGTGGTCTCGCCGCTGACCGAGGCATTGGTGATCTCGAAACGTTCAGCCGCGCACGCCTCGATGCGTCGGTCGAGTTGTGCGACCCAGCCCTGCGCGACCGGCAGGCGATAGGCCGCCGAGAGCGAGTCGCCGAAAACCAGCACCCGTGTGGGCTCCGGCGAACCACCCCGACTCTCGCCTATACTCGCGACCGCCGCCACCAGGCCAAGCAACAACACGGCCCCGACAGACATCGATGGCAACCAACCGGAAACCCGCATTTCTTATGTCCTCATCCAAGCCATTAGGCAACCAGGCCCGCCCCGTGCTGAGCATCGACCGGGTGACGCAAACCGTGCGCACCCCTGAGCCACTCACCATTGTGCATGAGGCCTCACTGCAAATCTTCCCCGGCGAGGCGGTCGCGCTGGTCGGCCCCTCCGGGGCGGGCAAGTCGACCCTGCTGGCGCTGATGGCCGGACTGGACACGCCCACCTCGGGACATATCGAACTCGACGGCACGTCCTTGGAGACACTCGACGAAGACGGCCGCGCCGCCGTGCGCGCGGGCAAGGTGGGCTTCGTCTTCCAGTCCTTCCAGCTGATCGACGGACTCAATGCCCTGGAAAACGTCGCCCTGCCACTGGAGCTGGCCGGGCAGCGCGACGCCGAGCGGCGTGCCCGCGAGGCGCTGGCCGAGGTGGGCCTGGGCGAGCGCCTGCGCCACATGCCCCGGCAACTTTCCGGCGGCGAGCAACAGCGGGTCGCCCTGGCCCGGGCCTTCGTCGGCGAGCCAGCCATCCTGTTCGCGGACGAGCCCACCGGCTCGCTGGACACCGCTACCGGCGAGCACGTCATCGATCTGTTGTTCCGCCTGCGCGAGCGCCATCACACCACCCTGGTGCTGGTCACCCACGACCCGGCACTGGCGGCACGCTGCGATCGCGGCTTTCAGGTGCAGGCGGGGCGCGTGAGCGACTGGCAGCCGGACCCGGCGGCGTTGCAAAGCCCGGCGACCACCCCGAGCGGGACATGACCGCCACGCGCCCCAACACCTGGCGGCTGGCCTGGCAAGGCCTGATCCGGGAGGTCCAGAACGGCCTTTTGACCCCCATGCTTCTCGCCCTGCTGGTGGCCGTCTCGGCGGTCACGGCGGTGGGCTTTTTCGTCGACCGGGTCGACGGCGCCATGCGCGCGCAGGCAGCGGAATTTCTGGCCGCGGACGGGCGGGTGGAGTCGCCCGACCCGCTCGGCGAGCAGACCGAACAGGCGCGGGCGCTGGACCTGACCACCAGCCAGCAGCTGACCTTCCCCACCGTGGTGGTGGCCGGTGAACAGACCCTGCTGGTGGGGCTCAAGGCGGTGGATGACGCCTATCCGTTGCGCGGCACGCTGGGCATCGATAACGGTCAGCACGGCACGTCGACCATCGCGCACGGCCCGCCGCCGGGCGAGGCTTGGCTGGCACGCCGCGCCATGCTGTCGCTGGGCATCGGGCTCGGAGAGACGATCGAGGTCGGCCAGACCCGGCTGACCGTCTCGGCGATACTCGAGCGCGAGCCCGACGTGGGCAATGTCTTCTCGCAGGCCGCGCCACGGCTGATGATCCACGTTGATGACATTGAGGCGACCGGACTGGTCACCGAGACCAGCCGGGTCGAGCACGCCTTGCTGGTAGCGAGTGACGCCGAGGATCGTGGCCGGCAACTCGACCGGCTGGAGAAGCAGCTGGACAGCAGCCTGAACCTCGAACGCCCGGAGAGCAGCCAGCCGGCCTTCCAGATCGCATTCGACCGCGCCTCGCGCTTTTTGGGGCTGGCCGCGGTGGTCGCCGTGCTGCTCGCCGGCGCGGCCCTGGTGATCGCCGCCCGGCACTACAACCGCGTTCAGCAGGACGCCGCCGCCCTGATGCGCGCGCTGGGCGCCTCCTCTCAGGTGATCGGGCGCATCTATCGCTCGCGCCTGCTGATGCTGGCACTGCTCGCCGCGATTCCCGGCATCGCCATTGGCGCGGTCACCCAATTGCTGCTGGCCGACCTGATGGCGACAATGCTGGACGTCGACCTGCCTGCCCCCGGGCTGGCGCCGGTAGGGATGGGGTTGGCCGTGGCGCTGGTCGCCCTGTTTGGGTTCGCCCTGCCCAGCCTGATTCAGCTCAAGCACACGCCGCCATTGCGGGTGCTCAACCACCTGGCCAGCGCGCCCAGCCCCGCCTCGGCGCTACTCTTCGGCGCCGGGGTGGGCGCCATCGCCCTGCTGATCTGGTTCCAGGCGCGCGATACCCGGCTGACCCTGTACGTCCTGGCAGGACTCGGGGCCAGCGTGATCGTGTTTCTCGCCGTCGCCGCCGGGCTGGTGACCCTGCTGCGCCGCTGGCCGGCCCGCGGAGTGGCCCGCTTCGGTCTGGCGCGGATGGCACGGGCGCGCTGGGTGTCGGCCACCCAGATCGCCGCGCTCGCCCTGGGGGTGACCGCCGTACTGTTGCTCTCGGTGGTGCGCAACGACCTGATCGGTGCCTGGGAGCGCCAGATCCCCACCGATGCGCCCAATGTCTTCGCCATCAATATCCAGCCCGACGAGGTCGAGCCGCTGCAGTCGTTCCTTGCCGCCAACGACGTCGAGAACGCCGGGCTCTATCCGATGATTCGCGCCCGCTGGAGCGAGCTCAACGGCAACCCCGTCGACTTCGACCAGTACGAGGGCCGCGCGCACAACCTCGCCACGCGGGAATTCAACCTGTCCTACGGCGACGCCCTGCCCGGCGACAACAAAGTGGTCAAGGGGGAGTTTCCGGCCAACGGCTTCTCGGTGGAACGCGAGTTCGCCGAGACGCTGGGCTGGTCGATCGGCGATGCGCTGACCTTCCGCGTCAACGGCCGGCCGGTCGCGGCCGAGATCACCAGCCTGCGCACGGTCGAATGGGACAGCATGCGACCAAACTTCTTCGTCATCGCCGCCCCGCAGCTGCTTGAAGACACCGCCGCGCAGTACGTCACCAGCTTCTACCTCGAGGAGGGCCGGGAAGGGTTCCAGGTCGAGCTGCTGCGTGAATTCCCCACCCTGACGCTGTTCGACGTCTCGCGCATCCTGGAGGAAGTGCGCACGCTGATCGCCCGGGCCAGTCAGGCGGTCGAATACGTGTTCGCCTTCACGGTCGCCGCCGGGCTGGTGGTATTGCTGGCGGCATTCGGCGCCAGCGAACGCCAGCGCATCCACGACGCCGCCGTGCTGCGGGTCATGGGCGCCAGCCGCGGCATGATCTTCCGGGCGCTGTGGATCGAGTTCCTGGCGATGGGGCTGCTGGTGGGGCTGTTGGCCGCGGGGGCGGCGATGGGGGTGGGCATGCTGCTTTCGACGCAGGTCTTCGACCTGCCCGCCGCGGCCAATCCCTGGCTGCTGCTCTGGGGCTTGGCGGCGGGCACCCTGCTGGCCGTCCTGGTCACCCCGTTGCTGGGCCGGCGCATGACGCGGGTGGCGCCGGCGAAGGCACTGCGGAGTTAGAGAATTGTTGAGGGAAATCCACTGAGAGCGCCTACGGCCGTGGGCTGGGCTTCAGCCCAACGTCGAGCGTAGGCCGTAGGCCGACTTCATGATCGACAATCACCTGTTGAACCATCCACCCCTCCCGGGCGGATCGTCGGGCTGAAGCCCGACCCACAAGGGAAGGTGTTCACCATCCGACGTCGGCATTTGGCGAAATACGCCTCAGCCAAACAGCGCGTCGATCTCGTTCCAGAGAGACTGGTAGGCGCGGCTGGCCGGGTGGCGCGGGTCGGTGTAAACGCTGGGCTGCTGCCGGTCGCCCATCTGCTCGATGACCGAGGCATAGGGCACCTGCGCCTCGAGCAGTTCCGGCATGTCGTGGCGATGCCGCTCGGCGAAGTCGCGGTGCATGGTCCGGCGACGATCGACCAGGGTCAGGAAGCACTTGAGGTGCTCGGGGTGGATCTTGCTCTCGCGCAGATGGTTCTTGAGTTGGAACCAGGTGCGTTCCGACAGGTGCGTGGGCACGATCGGCACCAACACCATGTGTGCGGCGCGCAGGACATTGTCAGCCAGCAGCGACAATCCCGGCGGGGCGTCGATCCAGATCTCGTCGAACTGTTCGGCGAGCGGATCGATCAGCTTGGCCAGCCGGAAGCCGGCGTCCTTCTTGTCTGCCAGGTGGTGCTCGATCGCCTGCTGGCCGGGCAGTGCCGGCAGGACCCACAGGTTGGTGTGAATCGTGGGCCGCACCGCCGCGGCCAGCCCCTTAGGCTTGAGCAGTTTCTTTACCGGCTGTTCGGCGCCGGCCTCGGTCTGCAGGTACCAGGAGGCGGCACTCTGGGGATCGAGATCCCATACCAGGGTGCGCCGTCCGGCGGCGGCCGACAGCGCCGCGAGATTGACCGCCGAGGCGGTCTTGCCGACCCCGCCCTTGACCGAATACAACGCCACCGTCTGGGCCATGCGATTCTCTGCTCCTGACTCCGGAAACCTGTCCGCGAGCATAGCACCGGGCGGGGTCGAATCTTGTGACAGACATGTTCTGCCGGTGGCAGGAGCCTGGAGCAGAACCCGACCCCGCGGACCGCCTCAGTGCTCGCCCAGTTCCTTGAGCTTGCGCGTGACGGTGTTGCGTCCCCAGCCGATCAGCGCTGCGGCCTTCTGCTTGTGCCCCCCGGTGAAGGCCAGGGCGGCCTGCAGCAGGGTGCGCTCGAAGGCCGGTCCGGCGGTCGCCAGCAGATCCTCATCGCCGGCCTTCAGCCGGGCCTCAGCCCACCGAGACAGGTCACTGGACCACCGCGACAGCAACTGGTCATCACCCTCGCCAGCGGAGTCCTCCGCGGCACCCTGGCGGATGGTGTCGGGCAGATCGTTGACACCGATCTCGTTGCCCGGCGCCATCACTGTCAGCCAGCGGGCGATGTTCTCCAGTTCGCGCACGTTGCCCGGCCAGGGGTACTCGGCGATGCGCGCCTCGGCCGCCTGGGTGAGCGCCTTGACCGGCACGCCCAGCTCCTCGGCCGCCCGGGCGAGGAAGAAACGCATCAGCTGCGGAATGTCCTCGACTCGCTCGCGCAGCGACGGCAGCTTGAGGCGGATGACGTTGAGCCGGTGGAACAGGTCCTCGCGGAAACGCCCTTCCTTGACCAGGTCCTCGAGCCGCTGGTGGGTGGCCGCGATCACGCGCACGTCGCTCTGGATCAGCGAGGTGCCGCCGACGCGGTAGAAGTGTCCATCGGAGAGCACCCGCAGCAGGCGGGTCTGCAATTCGAGCGGCATGTCGCCGATCTCGTCGAGAAACAGCGTGCCGCCCTGGGCCTGCTCGAAGCGGCCGCGACGCTGCACGGCCGCGCCCGTGAACGCCCCCTTCTCGTGACCGAACAGCTCGGACTCGAGCAGATCCTTGGGGATCGCGGCGGTGTTGAGTGCCACGAACGGTCCGTCCCGCCGCTGGCTGTGGCGATGCAATGCCCGGGCGACCAGTTCCTTGCCGGTGCCGGACTCGCCGTTGATCAGCACGGTCACCGAGGAACGTGCCAGCCGGCCGATGGCACGAAAGATTTCCTGCATGGCCGGCGCGTTGCCGATCAGTTCGGAGCTGCCTTCGGCCTCGTCGGTGGCCACCGTCGCCCGCGAGGCCCGCTCGCGGGAGGCCGCGTAGGCGCGTTCGGCCAAGCGTACCGCCTCGTCGATGTCGAAGGGCTTGGCCAGGTAATCGAATGCCCCCTGCTCGAATGCGCCCACCGCGCTTTCCAGGTCGGAATGCGCCGTCATGATCACCACGGGGATCTCTGGGTGTTCCGTGGCCAGCCGGTTGAGAAAGCTCAGGCCGTCCTCGCCTGGCATGCGGATATCGGAAAAGATCACGTCCGGGGCGTCGCCGGCATCGATCCGCGTCTGGGCGCTGGCGACCTCGGCGAATGATTCCACCTCGAAGTCGGTGGTCGCCAGGGCCCGTTCGAGCACCCAGCGGATGGCCTGGTCGTCGTCGATCACCCACAGCCGGGGCGGGCGGCCGGAAGATGCCGTGTCGAGGGTGGAGGCTTGCATGGTCGACTCACTCACTGGGGACAGCGGACGCCCCCGCCGGTCGCCGGGTGGGCGCCGGAACGGGATCGTCCTCGGGATGAATGGGGAGAATCAGGGAAAAGCGGGTCACGCCGCGCTTGGGCACGAACTCGATCATGCCGTGGTGGCGCTCGGCGATGGTCTGCGCCAGCGACAGGCCCAGGCCACTGCCCCCGGCCCGGCCGCTGACCATGGGCAGGAACAGCGTTTCCACCAGTTCCTCGGGCACACCGGGGCCGTTGTCCTCGACGTCGATGCGCACCGCCAGGCGGTGGCGCTTGCCGTGAATGGTGAACTGGCGCAACACCCGGGTGCGGAAGGTCAGCCGCGGGGCGGGCGTGCCGCCCTCCCGCATCGCCTGGACGGCATTGCGGGCCAGGTTCAGTAGCACCTGGACCAGTTGGTCGCGGTCGGCCCAGACTTCCGGGAGGCTCGGGTCGTAGTCCAGCCGCCAATCGAGGCGCTCGTCGCCCACCTCGATCCGCAGCAACTGGCGTACCTGTTCGAGGGGTTCGTGGATATTGACCCAACGCTGGTTGGGGCGGTCGTTGGGTCCCAGCATACGGTCGATCAGGCCGCGCAAGCGATCGGTCTCCTGCAGGATGATCTGGGTGTACTCGGTCAGCGCCGGGTCAGGCAGCTCGCGCTCGAGCAACTGGGCCGCACCGCGCAGGCCGCCCAGGGGGTTCTTCAATTCATGGGCCAGCCCACGCATCATTTGCCGCGTGGTCATCTGCAGCGAGTTGATGCGGGCGTCGCGCGAGATGCGTAGGTGGCGCTCGATATCGTTGAACTCCAACATCACCCGGGCTCCGGGATATTCCGGCCTCGGGGTGATCGCGCAGTCGGCGACCCGGACCAGCTCGTGCGCCAGCACCAGCTCGACCTCGCGCAGCGTCATCACCTGCTGGCTGGCCAGGGCCTCCTGGATGGTATCGGACAGCAAAGGGGTGGCGGCAAACACGACATCGAAGCCGGACTTGAGCGCGGCGTTGTAGCTGGTGCCCAGAAACTGCTCGGCGGCCGAATTGAGGTAGATCGGCCGGTTGCGCTCGTCGAGCACCACGATAGCGGTGTTGAGGCTGTCGGCAAGCCGGGTCTCGGATCTCGGGGTCATGGCTACTCCACCGCGGCGCGAAAACAGAACGGGCCAAGCCGGACCGGGGGCGCTGCCCCCCGGGCCGGAATGGCTGGCAAGTTTTGGTGCAAGTAGCATGCCCATCGGCCGCTCAAGGCCGTGCGACCCGCAAAGCGCGCGGGACGGCGCCTTCAGCGGTGAACTAACTGCCTGAGAGAAAGTGGAATGGGCCCATTTGCACCGTTGCAGTGCATGAGGATAGTCGACCGCCCGGTTATTGTGCAGGCATGATCAGTTGGAAACGCACCGCCGGCGTCTCGCGAACCACCTCGCCGTCGCGGCGAATCTGCGCGGTGACCACGTGTTCGCCCGGCGAGAGGCCGTTAACGAGATGTCGCTTGCCGGCGGAGTCCTTCACGTACGGCCGACCATCGATCAACACCCGCAACCGATCGCCCGATTGCAGGGCAGGCTGCATGGCCAACTCGATGGTAATGCTGCCGCTCATGCGGCTGGCGACCTCGCCATCGACGGGGGCGACGATCTGGAAATGCTCGTAGTCGACGCCCGTCGTTCCGGACGTCGCCGGGGCCGGTTCGACCGGCGCCGCTGTTTGCCCGGATTGCCCGCCGGGCTCGGCAGGTTCCGGCTGGTGCAGATCGTCCGCCGTGAGCACCTCGGGCGGCGCGACCGGCTCCATGGGGATCACCGGCGCGGATTCGACCTCGTGGACCGTCGCCCCCTCGACCGGTTGGTCGGTGAACACCGTCTCGCCGGCACTGTTCTCGTACTGGTAGATCTTGGTCGCCGCCGCCGGCGACAGCCAGACAGACACCAGTCCGGCCAGCCCGATCAGGGCAACGCATCGTGGAGCGCGACTGGGCAGATTGCGCATGGGCTACTCCTGCTGTTGGCGAGCCATCCTGCCGGCCACCCGGTGATCAGGCATCGGGTGGCGCGACCAGGGACTTGAGTCGGTCCAGACGGGATTCGAGTTCACCGGGCTCCGCCGCGGTCACGGTCAGGTGGCCCAGCTTGCGACGCGGGCGGGGCACCTTGCCGTAGTCGTGCCAGGACACGCCGGGGACGGCCAGCACCGCGCGGGCGTCGGGCAGGCTGCCGACCAGGTTGAGCATGGCCGCCCACCCGGCCGGCGACGGGTCTCCCAGCGGCCAGCCGAGGATCGCGCGGATGTGGTTCTCGAACTGCGAGGTGCGCGCCCCGCCCAGGCTCCAGTGGCCCGAGTTGTGCACCCTAGGTGCCATCTCGTTGACCAACAGCCGGCCGTCCTGGACGAAGAATTCGATTGCCAGCACGCCGATGTAGTCGATCTTCTCGAGCACCAGGCGGGCCGCCTCTTCGGCGGCCGACTGCAGCGGATCGCCCGTGCCGACGGTGGTCTCCCAGAGGATGCCCGCGCGATGGAGATTGGTCGCCAGCGGGTAGAAGCAGATCTCGCCGGTGCGGCTACGCGCGGCCACGATCGAGACCTCGCGCTCGAAATCGACCATCTTCTCGAGCACCGCCGGGGCCCCGTCAATCGCCTCCCACGCGGAGGCGGCCTCGCCCGGGTTGCCCGGGCCGCCCTCGTGGGCCGCGTGTGACGAGTCGGCCAAGCGCACCTGCCCCTTGCCGTCGTAGCCCATCCGGCGGGTCTTGAGAATCGCCGGGGCGCCCAGGTGGCGAATGCCCTGGACGATGTCGTTGACCGAGTCGACCTGTACCCACGGCGCCAAGCCCAACCCCAGGCCCTCGAAGAACTGCTTCTCCTCCAGGCGATCCTGGGCCACTGCCAGTGCCTGCGGCCCGGGCATCAGGCAATTGCGCCTGGCCACCAGTTCGGCGGAGGCCAGCGGCACGTTCTCGAACTCGAGCGTGACCACGTCGCACTCCACCGAGAGGCGCTCAAGCGCCTCGCTGTCGTCCAACTCGGCCTGGATGTGCCGGCCCACCGAGGCGGCCGGCGGCTCGTACCCCGGGTCGAGGAAGGTGAAGCGATGCCCCATGGCCACGCCGGCCAACCCCAACATCTGCCCCAGCTGCCCGCCACCGATCACGCCGATATGCAGCCCGGCCGGCTCGCCCCGGTGCCCGGTCGCGGCAGGTATCTCGCAGTTTTCGCGTCTCTGGTTCACGGCTCAGGCCTCTCCCGGCTCCGGACGATCCAGCACCGCCTGGGTCTGACGGGCACGCCAGTCATCCAGCCGTTCGGCCAAGTCACTGTCGTTGGTCGCCAACGTGGCGGCGGCCAACAGGGCGGCATTGATGGCGCCAGAACGGCCGATCGCCAGCGTGCCTACCGGCACGCCGGCAGGCATCTGCACGATCGAAAGCAACGAATCCATGCCGGAGAGCGCCTTGGACTGCACCGGCACTCCGAGGACCGGCAGACGGGTCTTGGCGGCCACCATGCCCGGCAGATGCGCCGCGCCGCCGGCACCGGCGATTATCACCTTCAGGCCGCGACCGACGGCGGCATCGGCGTAGTCGAACAGCTTGTCGGGCGTGCGGTGCGCCGAGACCACCTCGGCCTCGTGGGCGATGTCCAGCGCCTCGAGCGTTTCACAGGCATGCTGCATGGTCTCCCAGTCGGACTGGGACCCCATGATCACACCCACCAGGGGCTGCGCATTCATACCGCGGTCACCATGGCAGGCAGCACCTCCTGCAGTTGCGGATGGGTGTGGGCGACGCCCACGGCCGCCACGTAGAGGAAGACCAGGATGGCCAGGACCCAGGCGCTGGCACGCAGGCCGCGGGTCTTGCCGAAGCGAAGCGCCATCAGGCCCAGCCCGATATAGACGATCAGGCCGACGATCTTGACCGTGATGAAGTCGGGGTGGACGCCGTTCTGCCAGAACAGCAGGTAGGCGGCCACCAACGCGCTGACCAGCAGCACCGTGTCGACCACATGTGGCGTGACCTTCACCCACTTCTTGCGCAGCTTGGGTGAGTCGGCCAGCATCCAGATCCCCCGGATGACGAAACCGGTCAGCGACAAGATCGCCGCGAGGGCGTGCAGGTGTATCCAGAAAGACGCTTGGGCCATGAGGCAACCATCCCTAGTAAAACTTGATTGACGGAACCGCCGACGGGCGGAAGCGTCAAAGCATAAATCATCGTCGCCCGCCCCCCAAGGACAGGCATGATGGGCGGGCCCGGCCCGTGCAGCGGATTCGGCCACGCCGCGATCCCCCGACAGTCACCGGCGACCACTCATCACGACGCGCGAACGAGTCCATCTCATGATGCTACCCAATCATCTGGTCTCGCTGCCGCTGGCACTCACCGGCTGGCTGATTACACTCGCCAGCGTGGCCTGGGCAGTGCGCTTCGCCCCCTGGCCGGCCTTGCGCGCCGACCCGGTGCGCATCCACCTGGTGATCCTGGCCGTGCTGTTCCTGCTGGGCATGTGGTCGCTCAAGGCCACCCTGATGCCCGGCCTGACGCTGCATTTTTTGGGGGCGGCGACCGTGACCCTGGTCATCGGCCTGGAACTGGCGTTGGTCGCCGGGCTGGTCGCGGCCCTGCTGCTGCCCTTGCTGTTCGGTGACGGGCTGGCGATCACCGGCTGGACCTTCGCCCTGAGCGCGCTGCTACCGGCGGCGATCACCTACGGCATCATGCGGGCCTCGCAGCACTGGCTGCCGCCGCACTTCTTCATCTACCTGTTCATCGGCGTGTTCCTGTCGGGCATCGTCGGCGTGCTCGCCCACGGCGTGGGCACCGCCCTGCTGGTTCAGGGGTTGGGGCTGTACGATTTCGACCTGATCTGGAACAACTACCTGCGCATCCTGCCGTTACTGGCCTTTCCCGAAGGCGTGATCAACGGCATGCTCATGACCGGCCTGGTACTGATCAGCCCGGGGCTGGTGATCTCGTTCGACGACCATCACTACATCGACGGGCGCTGACCACCGGCCTGCGCACGTTGCGCGGCGATGCCGGTGCGTGCAAGATGCAACCCGCGCGGGGCTATCAAGCCGGACCACGCGCCCCAACCATCTGTTTATAGGACGGGTTTTTATACCCACCTGGTGGCATGGATTCTGCTTATCCATGCGCCAGCCGAGCAGGAGTGAGCTCGGGCAACTACCGACACGAAATATCAGGAGTTCCCCAATGAAGAAACTGACCGCGATAGTATTCGCCTCGGGCCTGGCGGCCGCTTCTGCGCAAGCCACGGCAGCCGACATCGACGCCGGCAAGAAGCTCTACGAGCAGAGCTGCGCCTCCTGCCACGGCATGCAGGCCCAGGGCCAGGGCATGTTCCCGAAGCTGTCCGGCAAGAGCGCCGAGCACATCGTCACCGCGCTGGGCCACTACAAGAACGGCAACCAGGACGCACTCAAGGAAATGGGTAACCTGGGCGGCTCGAACTACCCCATCATGGCGCCGAACGCCGCCGGCCTGTCCGACAGCGACATGGAGAACCTGGGCGCCTTCATCGGCAACCTGTAAACCCGCCGACTCCACGGCACAGCAAGAATCCCGGGCCCAGGATAGGGTCCGGGATTTTTTGTGCCCGGGCGCCGGCCAGTCAAGGCGGGGGACACCCCTCCGGCGCCCGTTCAGCGCCCGGAGCGCAGCCGGTCGAGACGCAACCGATCGCGCTCGTCGAACAGGCGCCGCGCCCCCATTTGAACGGCGACCAGCGAGCCGAAACCGGTGGCAGCCGTGATCAGGAAGATGATCAGTATCTGGTATTTCACCGCCTCGATCGGTGCGGTGCCGGCGAGGATCTGCCCGGTCATCATCCCCGGAAGGCTGATCACGCCTGCGGCGGCCAGCATGTTCAGGGTCGGGATCAGGCCGGCGCGCATCGAGTCCGAGCGCAGATCGGCCGTCGTATCCTTGACCGAATGTCCCAAGATCAGCCGGGCCTCAAGCTGCGTTCGACTCTGCCACGCCGTCTGGGTGAGGTTGTTCAACGCCAGGCCGATGCCGGTCATGGTGTTGCCCAGGATCATGCCCAGCAGCGGGATGGCGTATTGCGGCTCGTACCAGGGATCGGTCTCGATCACCATCGTCAGCGCCAGCATGGTCACGATCAACGCGGTCGCGCTCATCGCCGCCATCCCGATGCCGTAGCCATGCCAGCCGCGGATGGGACGTTTCTGGCGGGCGATCACCTCGTAACCGGCCAACCCCAGCATGACGAAGGCGATCAGCATCACCCAGGGCAGACTGGCGGCATCGAAGACCGCCTTGAGGATCAGGCCCACCAGCAGCAACTGCAGGACCATGCGCACGCTGTTGAACGCCAGCGTGCGGAACAGACCGAGCCCGAGGATCAGCTGGACCACGCCCAGCGCCAGCACCAGCAGGGCAGCCAAGCCGAGGTCGAGCGGCGTGAGGCTATACAGACCCATGCAGCCATCCTCCCTCGGCGGTCATCTCCAGGCGCTTGTGCCCCCGCGCGGCGATTTCATCCGGATTGTGGCTGACCCACACCGCGGCAGCGGCATGCTCGTCGACGTAATCGAGCAGCAGATCCGCCATGGCGCGGGCATTGCCCTGGTCCAGATTGGCCGTGGGCTCGTCGAGCAGCAGAACGCGCGGCTCCAGTACCAGCGCACGCAGTACCGCCAGCCGCTGGCGTTCGCCGGAAGACAGTCGCTCGACCGGCGCATCCCAAAGTGCCGCGGGCAGGCGCAGGCGCTCCCACCACGACGCCGGCGGTCGGGCGGCGAAATGCGCGGCGACCGTGTCCGCCCACCAGCCGGACTCCGCCGGCACCAGCACCACCTGCTGGCGCCACTCGGTCGCCGGCATGGCCTGCTGCTCGGCGTCGATCAGCCAGACCTCGCCCTCGTGAGGCGACAGATCGGCCAGCGCGCGCAGCATCTGGCTCTTGCCCACGCCGGACTCGCCGCGCACGGTCAGCACCTCCGCCTCGGCCAGCGCGAAAGAGACCGGCGGCACGTTCGGCCCCTGCAGGCCCTTCACCTCGAACAGCATGCAGCTCTCCCGTTGAAAAATACGGCCGGTTGACTGGCCTGTCAGCCCCGAGGCCGCGGTGGCGACCTCCGCGGGGAACACCGACTCGAAGCATGGCTCGACGGGCATCCGGCCCGGCATACCCCAAGCCACCCACGCCCGCAAAAGAAAACGCCGACCTCGAGGCCGGCGTTCTGCTTGCTTTGCTCTCGACCACTGTCGCGCGGTCGGGCTTGTCGGGATCGGGGCTCTTAGGAGCCCACCGGCTCTTCGTCCATGACCGCGATGTAGGCGCCCAGCGCCTCGATGTCGTCATCGGTCAGGCCCTTGGCCTGCGGGATCATGGCGTAGGAGTTCGGACCCATCTCCTGGCCCTTGCGGTAGATCTTCAGCAGGGAGATAGTCTGGTCCATGTCCGTGCCGGCCAGCTTGGGGGCGTTGAACAGCTCGCCGCCCTCGCCTTCGGCGCCGTGACAGATGGCGCAGGAGGAGTACACCGCTTGGCCGCGGCTGATCAACGACTCGCTG
Organism: Halothiobacillus sp.; assembly: GCA_024635755.1. Taxonomy (GTDB): domain Bacteria; phylum Pseudomonadota; class Gammaproteobacteria; order Halothiobacillales; family Halothiobacillaceae; genus Guyparkeria. Next base: position 11,467 of record JAGXIF010000001.1, on the reverse strand, counting down.
ACGATGCGCGGCTCGGCGCTCTTCTCTTCGCTTGCCGCGGCCTTGGTTTGCCCGCCACCGGTAGCGGCATCATCTTCGCCGCCGCCATTGTTGGTCCCACCGAACTCGTCAGCAATGTAGACCGACAGGTTGGCGATCTGCTCGTCGGAGAGGTTGGCGGCGTTCGGCGCCATGGTGCTGTAGCGATCACCCAGGCCAACCGACTTCAGGTACTCCTGGTCGCCTTCGCGGTAGGCGGTCAGTTTCTTCTGGATGTTGGCGGCTTCCATTTCGGTCAATACCGGGAAGGCACCGCCCTGGCCGCTGCCGTCGGCGCCGTGGCAGGCCGCGCAGGATGCATAGGCCTGCTTGCCGGCCGCGATGTCGCCATCAACCGCACCGCCGTTGCCGCCGGCACTGTCGCCACCATTGCCGTTGCCGGCACTATCGCCACCGTCGGCCGAACCGCCGGCACCACCACCGAACTCGTCGCCGATGTAGGCGGCCAGATCGGCGATGTCCTCGTCGGAGAGGTTGGAGGCGTTCGGAGCCATGGTGCCGTAACGATCACCCAGGCCAACCGACTTCAGGTATTCCTGATCACCGTCGCGGTAGGCGGCCAGCTTCTTCTCGGCCTCGTCGGCCGGAATGCCGGTCAACACCGGGAATGCGCCGCCCTGCCCCTTGCCGTCGGCACCGTGACAGGCCGCGCAGGAAGCAAACTTCTGTTTGCCGGCGGCGATGTCACCACCGGAGGACTCCTTGGCTTGGCCCTCGGCCTCGCCATCGCCTTGGGCGTCCGCGGCCGACTTTTCTTCAGCCGAAGCCGTCTTGGTCTCTTCCTTGCCTTCCGGCTTTTCGACAACCGGGCCGTCGATGGCGTTCTTCTCGGCCGTGTTGAACAGCGCGTTGACGAGGTAGAAGACGGCGACCAGCAGTACCAGCGCCGAAATGAACCCCACCACCTTCGACATCGAATCGACCTTGGGAGTTTGTTGAGCCACGAGAGTCCTCCAGAATCTTTTATCGTTTTTGCAAGCGCATCCGCGCGTATTATATAGCCAAACTCCCACGTTTGACAGAGTTGGTAAGTGCATGCCCCGCCCCGCCCCGAAAAGTGGCCGCAAGGCCGGCCAGAAACGAGCTCAGAACAGGCCAACGGGGCTTTCCGCGTCGGTGGCGGAACTCGACGGCGTCGGCCCGAAGGTCGCCGAGAAGCTGGCCCGCCTGCATATCGAGACGATCGAGGACCTGCTCTGGCACCAGCCCCTGCGCTACGAGGACCGTGGTACGAAGCAGCCACTCTCGCCGGAACACCTTGGCGAGGCGGCCCTGTTCGAGGTGCGGATCAACGAGGTCCGCCCGCTGTTCCGCGGCAAGGCGCGACTCGTCTGCAACGCCATCGGCGAGGGCGTGCATGGCCCGACGGAACTGACCATCTGGTTCTTCGGCCGCTTCGGCCCCACCCCGCAGGCCGGGCGGACCTACCTGCTGTTCGGCGAACTCCAGCAGGGGCCCCACGGCCTGGAGATCGCCCAACCCGAATTGGTCACTCCCGGGCAGATCGGCCAGATCCGCCCGGTCTACCCATCCACCGAGGGACTGGCCCAGCCCAAGATCCGCCAGCTGGTCGAGGCCGCACTCGAGATCGCCGTGCGCGACCTGCGCGACCCGCTGCCCGGCGGCATCCGCGAGGCGAAGGGCTGGCCGCGGCTGATGATCGCCCTGCAGCGCATCCACCTTCCCCGGCAGAACCACGGCACCCCCCGGCGCGACGAACCCACCTTCGACCGGCTGATCACCGAAGAACTGGCCACTCACATCCTCGCCCTGCGTCAGCGCCGCGCCGTGACCCGCCAGGTGGCCGCACCGGCCATCCCGCCGCAGGAACATCTGTTCGATCAACTGCTCGAGCACCTGGGTTTCACGCCCACCGGCGCGCAGCAGCGGGTGATCGGCGAGATCAAGACGGACCTGGCCCAGCGCCTGCCGATGTTGCGGCTGGTGCAGGGCGACGTCGGCTCGGGCAAGACCCTGGTCGCCGCGGCCGCCGCACTGGATGTGATCGACGCGGGCTACCAAGTCGCCCTGATGGCGCCCACCGCGCTGCTCGCCGAGCAGCATGCGCGCAACTTCGCCCAATGGTTCGAGCCGCTGGGCCTGTCGGTGCTGCTGTTGAGCGGCCAGCAGTCGGCAGCCCAACGCCGCGAGGGGCTGGCACAACTGGCCGACGGGCGCGCCCAGATCGTGATCGGCACCCATGCCCTGTTCCAGGAATCGGTGGCCTTTAATCAGCTGGGCCTGGTGATCGTCGACGAGCAGCACCGCTTCGGCGTCCACCAGCGCCTGGCGCTGACCGACAAGGGGGCGAGCCAAGAAGGCGGCGCGCGCCGGCCGCACCAGCTGATCATGACCGCCACCCCCATCCCGCGCACGCTCGCCATGACGCAGTTCGCCGACCTCGACGTCTCGGTCATCGACGAGCTGCCGCCGGGGCGCACGCCGGTAAAGACGGTGGTCGTGCGTGCCGACCGCCGGGGCGAGGTGATCGAGCGCATCAGCCAGGTCTGCGCCGAGGGCCGGCAGGCCTACTGGGTCTGCCCGCTGATCGAGGAAGGCCAGATCGAGGCGCAGGCGGCCGAGACCACCTTCACCATGCTGGGCGAGGAATTGCCCCACCTGTCGATCGGCATGGTGCACGGGCGGATGAACGCCACCGAAAAGCAGCACGAGATGGCGCGTTTCAAGAGCGGCGACTACCACCTGCTGGTGGCGACCACCGTGATCGAGGTGGGCGTCGACGTGCCCAACGCCTCGCTGATGATCATCGAGAACGCCGAGCGCATGGGCCTGGCGCAGCTGCACCAGTTGCGTGGTCGGGTCGGGCGCGGCGCGACCGCCAGCCACTGCGTGCTGCTGTTCGACGAGCCGTTGAGCGACCGCGCGCGGGCGCGACTGGGCCTGATGCGCGAGACCGAGGACGGTTTCCGCCTGGCCGAGGCCGACCTCGAACAGCGCGGCCCCGGCGAAGTACTCGGCACCCGCCAGGCGGGCATCGCCAAGCTCAAGATCGCCGATCTGCAGGAAGACCAGGGCAAACTTGAGGAGGCGGGGCAACTGGCCGACGAGCTACTGGAACGCTTCCCCGCCTCGGTCAGTCCATTGATTGCCCTCTGGGTGGGCTCAGCCGGGCAATACGGGCAGGTCTGACGCCCTTCGCCCCCCCCTAAGGTCACCCGCCGACGCGCCGCCACCGCGCCGCCCTCTGCGCATGAAGGACCCCGGTTGGGCCGGACTCGCACAGTCGCCCGGCACTGGCCCATCACGTCCTTGTCGAGCGCGGGAGGCCTGCGGCTACAGCATCCGCTGGGCACGGCGCCACTCCCCGCGCCACTCATCCTCGCCGCAATAGCGCCACTTGGCGGTGAAGGCGTCACGCTCGGGGGATTCGAACTCGATCCGCAGTGGCCCCCAGTGGTCGCTGCCGGCCTTTTCAATCTCACAAGAGCGGCGCGAGTCGTTTTCCACCCAGTAGCCCTCGAAGACGGTGTCGCTGGTGAATTCGCCCAGCACACGGCCGCCGTCGGAGGTGTATTCCCCTTCGAACTCACCGTCCACGCGGCGCATTTCGAGAATGCCGTGATTGCGCGCGTCCCAGATGCCGAGGATCTCCCGCGTGGGCGCCTGCGTGTCCTCGGCCTTGCGCGGGGTCTTGACGGTCAGCTCCACCCGACGGTTCTTCGCCCGACCGGCCGGGGTCTGGTTGCTGGCAATGGGCCGCGTTTCACCGAAGGCTTCGCGGGTGACCCGTTCGGCACTAAAGCCGCCATGCTCGACCAGATAGTCGGCGACCGCCGCGGCGCGATTGAGCGACAACGTCTGGTTGTCCTCGGCGCTACCGACCGCGTCGGTATGGCCGGCGACCACTACCGAGGTCGCGCCGCGATCCTCGATCCGCGTAAGCACCTCGTCAATCGCCTGGGACGCCGCCGGCTTGAGCTGGTACTCACCGCTGTCGAACAGCACCGCGCTGTCGAGCGCGATGCGTTGCGCCGAACCGATCGCGCCCACGGCATCGATGTCGGCCCCGGGGGTCTTGCCGCTGCAGGAGCTCTTGAGGTCGACCAGTCGCACGTAGCTGAAATCGATATTGCCGCTCACGTAGGGAGCCAGGTCGATTTCCGCCTTGCCGCCGGAAATGCGACCGATCCGGGTCCAGGCCTCGCCGTCGTTGGACACCGCCATCGCGGTCGGCTCGACGTCCGGCCCGATCTCGAACACGTACAGGTCCGGGCCCGGCACGTCGATCAGGGCGTTGTCATCAAAGGTGAGAACCAGCTCGCCGCCGCAGCCGAGCGTGGTGTAGCCGCCGTCCTCGTGCTCGGCGATATCGGGCACGCCCAGTGCCGCCTGCGGGTCGGCCGACTTCTCGCGCGGCTTCGGATCGCCGCTCGAGTAGTGCACGACCGCGTCGGCAAACGAGGCATCCCCCTGCGGAAAGGCCACCTCGCCGCCATGCCCGTCGGGGTAGGACTGTGCGGCCCCGACGGGGAGAACCGGAGCTGCCATCAGGGTGGCGACCAGGATCGCGCCGCTGACAGGCGTGGGCAGGCGGACGGATCTCCCTCGGCTCGGCTTGCAGTAGCTCATGCTCTGACCTCGCTTCAGCTGTCTTCCTTGAGGGCGGCGACCGGCAGCTTCCAGCTGTACTCAAAGTGCGTCACCCGCCCCTCCTTGTCGACATCGAGGCGATACCCGGTCGCCTTGCCGAACCGCTCGCCATCGACGGCGTAGTACGAGCTGCCCTGCTGCTCGATACGCATGGCATCCAGCGGCGTCTCCGGCTTGCCGTCACGGTTGAAGTTGAGCGCGATCGCCGCGGCGAATACCCGTTCCGCATCGGCCTGGGAGCCGATGCGGAAGTCATCCGGCAACAAGCGCATGAACCCGTCGCGAGCCCGGGGGGTGCCACCCCGATGCACACGGATCACCTCGCCGTCCTTCACCGCCATGAAACGATACGACGTGCCGTTGGGCATCTTGGTGGCCACCTTCCACACCGGCTCGGTGAACAGTGCGTCGATGGCCGGGGCATGGAAGGGGTCGACCGCCACCTCGATCTGCTCGAGGATATGGGCGCGGATCAGCTGCGGCGGCTTGGCCGCCGTGGCCGGCCAGGCCGTGATCAGCAGCAGCGAGCCGATCGTGCCGGCGAGCAGGCGGGTCACCAGTGGCTTGAATGCCGCGGTGAGCGGACGTGTGCAGGAATGGGAAATATGCGAAGCGGACATCGGTCGTCACCTCCCTTCTGTCCTTGAAGTCCGCGTGATCGGGCCGGCGCCACGTTGGGCTCCGCCGGTCACGCCGCTGTCCTCGCCCGCCCCGTGTCGACAGACGATCGGCTACGAGCTAGAACTGACCGAGACCCGTGCCCAATTGCATCGGCTCGGCGGGCAGTTCGAAGTGACCGGCCGGCGGGGTCTCGTCGGAAATCGAGGTGACCTCGAAACGGTCGCCGAAACGCAGTGTGCCGAGCCCGCGCGCGGCGAGTGCCTCGTTCAGCGGGTGGTCAGCCTCCTCGCCGGCCAGCGCCTTGCCGAACGCCTGGAAGGCGGCCGTCATCCCGCGCAGCAGCGGGTCGTCGGAAAGCACGGCCTCGTCGACGTGGCTTTCGCCGTCCGAATCGGTCCAATGAATCTCGTAGACCTCCCCGGCAATGCCGGCAACCGTCTCCTCCCGGCCAGTCGACTCGATACTGCCCACCGATTGCGCATCGGCGATGGTCGGGGCCTGCCCCGAGGCATCGCCGGGCGCACCGGCCGACTTGGCCATCGACATCATGGCACCCATCTCGATCACCATCACCTGGCCGCCGGCACTGGTCACGCTGTAGCTGTTCTCCCCGCGCACCAGCATGTAGGCGGGCTGGCCCTCGGGCTCCAGGCGCACCGTGTCCTCGTCCTGCCAGGTCACCGTCATGGTGTGTTCCATGTCTTGCCCGGCCGGGCCGGGTCCGAGCGCCTGGATGGTGGCCGTGCCGCCGGCGAGAACCGGCGAGGCCATGCCGGCGAGAAGGATGGCGAGAAAGCGTGACATGTCCGTGCTCCTTGCGAGGTCTATCCGCGGTGGGCTGAGCGGGGAATCCGTCACCGACTTGATCGAGCAGGCGCCCCCCAGACTCAGCCCCTTGTAAGTAAGACTAGTCACCGCGAACGGCAAAGATCAACTCGAATTCACCGGCGGATCAGCAAGATACCGCCCAACCAGCGAGGCGACGGCGCGGGCGGGTGCCCCAGACGCCCCTCGGGGCTGAGCGGCTGTCGGCGCAAAGCTGACATAGCGACAGTTCAACCAGCCGCTCGCTCAACCGGTTTTCGATACCAGTCGGCAGCTCCTCAGGCGGCGCCGCACCCTCGCGCGATGACAGGCTTTTTTCCGCGCGCTTTCACCGCCGCCCCGAATGCTGGCAGACTCATGAACTGGACAGAGGTCCGCCAGAAGCGAAAGGTGTCACCCGCCAGGTGAAGGGAGCGCAAACATGGCAGGCTTGACCGACCTCTCCCCCACCGCCACAGATATCGAGCACAACGAATGAAAACCGTCCTCCTGCGCGCCTGCTGGGCTGCCCTGCTGTTCCTTTCCGGGACCCTGCAGGCCGCATCCCTTTCGCCCGAGGAACAGGCCTTCATCGAACGACACCCCACCGTCACCATCGCCATGATGGTCAAGCATCCGCCGTTCACCATCGTCGGGGATGGCTCGGGCGACGGCTTCGAACACGACGTCCTGCACCTGGTCGCCAGCAAGACCGGGCTCAGGTTCGAGAAGACCTTCGGCACCTGGGGCAAGTCGTTCCGTCGCTTCCGCGAGGGCGAGGTCGACGTGATCTCCAGCATCTCCTACGACAAGGATCGCACCGCCTTCACGCTCTTCACCGAGCCGTACTACGAGCTGCCGATCTTCGTCTTCGTCCGCGACGACTTCGGCGACTACTCGGGCATCTCGGATCTCGCCGGGCACCGGGTCGGGGTGATCGAGGGCATCTTCTACGTGGACGACCTGGAGGCCGCCGGCGGGATGGACCTGCGACGCTACGACACCTACCAGGAAATGACTCGCGCGCTGGTGCTGGGCGAGATCGACGCGCTGGTGCAGAACCTCACCAATATCAACGAGATCATCAAGCGCCGGGCTTATACCAACATCCGTATCGCCGGCGATCTGTCGCTGCCCGGCGTGAGCGATGAAGACCTACGCTTCGGCATCACGCCGGACAAGCCCGAACTGCGCTCGATCATGCAGAAGGGCCTGGACGCCATCACCCCGGCCGAATGGGGCACCGTGACCGGACGCTGGCTCGCCGTGCGCGGCGAGGGGACGCGTCAGGAACGAACAGCGGCCATTCGACTGACCGACGCCGAACGCGCCTACCTCGACGAGGCGGGCCACATCGACATCTGCATCGACCCGAACTGGACGCCCTTCGAACGCTTCGACGAAAACGGCCAGCACGACGGCATCAGCGCCGATTACTTCGCCCTGTTCGAGCAGGCCCTGGGTGTGGATTTCCGCCCCCTGCCGGTCGAGACCTGGTCCGAGTCGGTCGAGCATCTCAAGGCGGGCGACTGCGACCTGTTCAGCCTGGCCATGCGCACCCCGGAACGCGAGACCTACGCCGAGTTCACCGACAGCTACATCGAGACCCCGCTGGTCATCGCCACCAAGGCCGACGTCGCCTTCATCCACGGGCTGGATGACCTGAAAGGCCGGACGATCGCCATCCCGGCGCTGTACGCCTTCGCCGAACTGCTGCGCGACGACTACCCCGACCTCGACCTGGTCGAGGTGACCGACATCGACGCCGGCCTGGCGATGGTGAGAAGCGGCGAGGTCTTCGGCTACATCGGCACGCTCGCCACCATCGGCTACAAGCTGCAGACCGAATACAGCGGCGAGCTGCGCATCACCGGCGATACTGGCAAGTCCTGGGACATGGGCGTGGCCGTGCGCGAGGACCGGCCGGTGTTGCACGGCATCATGCAGAAGGCGGTCGCCAGCCTCACCGAGGAGCAGCGGCGAGACATCAACAACAAATGGATCTCCATCCGCTACGACCAGCGGGTCGACTACACCCTGCTCTGGCAGGTCAGCGCCGTCTTCATCCTGCTGCTGCTCGCCGGCGGGCTCGTCTACCTCAAGCAGGTCAGCCTCAAGCGCCAGCTCGAATCCGCCTACCGACAGACCGAACGGCTGGCCGTCACGGACAAGCTCACCGGGGTTTACAACCGCCACCGGCTCGACCAGGCCCTCGAGGAAGAAACCCACAAGGCCGAGCGCTACGGCGACGTTTTCGGCGTGATCATCCTCGACATCGATCTCTTCAAGGCCATCAACGACCGCTTCGGTCACCGTGCCGGCGACATCGTGCTGCGCGAGTTCGTCGAACTGCTGCGCCACAACTGCCGCCAGACCGACATCCTCGGACGCTGGGGCGGCGAGGAATTCCTCATCGTCGCCCCGCATGCCGACAAGGCAACCCTCCTCACCCTGGCCGAAAAGCTGCGCACCGCCATCGAGGCCACGACCTTCCGTGACGTCGAGCAAGTCACCACCAGCGTCGGCGCGAGCGTCTACCAGGACGGCGATAACCCCGACACCCTGGTCAAGCGCGCCGACGACGCCCTCTACGAAGCCAAAGAGAAAGGACGAAATGCCGTGGCGTTTCGCTAACAGGAACGGAGGCCAGGAAAGGCACGTGGCCGGCGCCGGCCTCTTCTCGCCCGACCTTTCGGGCTGACCATTCCACTTCGCCCCGCCTAGCGGCCAAGGTGCCGCAGAGTCGGGGCGACACGGGGAGAGCCCGCAGGGCCAGGGCGGGCGGACCCCGTCTCCTTGGGGCTTGCGGGCCGGGATGCGTACGGACTAGGCGTGTTTTGCTTCTCCCGTGACGGGGGCTCGAGCGGCTCGCCATCCGCGCCCAGGAGCTGGCTGTCGTAGGCCGCCTGGAGGCCGGTTTCCCGCTCGTCCTCCTCGGGCTCTTCGCCGATGGTGCGCGGATACAGGGGCGAGAGGGTGGCGACCACCACGCCGATCGCGGCGAACATCGCAAACGCGTCGGCGTAGCCGAATGCCTTTACCAGCATGCCGACAACGGGCGAGCCGGCCGCCTGCCCGAGCGAGACCGCCACGAAAGGCAGCACCGGCCCCATCGACTGGCGCCCCGGCAACAGGCAGGCGAATGCCGGTCATCAGGTAAAGCCCCGTCAGACTCATGTAGGCCAGGCCAAAGACCAGGGCGGAAAAGGCCGCGAGGAACAGATTAGAGGGACTGGCGGCGAGGAGCGCGAGGCTCGTGGCCAGCATCATCCGACAACGCATCCGGGGACTGGCCAATCACCAGCAGGCCATTGGCGCCGACCGTACCGGACAGCATCGCGATATACCGCGCCCCATCCGCACGGCGAGAATCGGCGCGACCACCGAGGCGAGTACGAAGCTAATCAGCGGCAGCGCGCCGATGATGCCGACCACTTCCGGCGTCAGCCCCAGATCGGCCCGGATCGGGGGCACGAACAGACCGAAGACGAAGCACGCGAGACCGTAGGTGATCGCGATCAGCCCGGCACCGAACAGCGCGAACTTCATGCTCGAAGGGAACGTCATGTCTGCCCCGCCTTAGTCGTAACAAGAATGTTGATCCGCAGGCCGGCCTACCGCACACCGAAAAGCGGCGAAGTTAGAGCCTAGGCAGTCGAATCACTGGCCCCGGCATTCGAAAACCGGCTCTTCCGCCATTTCGACAACCCTTTGGGTAAGACCCTGGGTCGCGTCACGGATAGGAATGGACGTGGCAAAGCGCAAATCACCTGACCTCTTGCGTGTGAGCCCAAGCCGCCCCAAAAGGATTCTGACTCCTTTTTGGATCGGACTGAACCCCAGCATGCCCCTCACCGTGATGAAAAAACACTACAGTTGAGCATGCCGAAGCCGAATAAGCGTGCCTGCGAGTGACGTGGCCGATGGGGGTCTATCCCGTGTTGGCCGACGACGTTAAGCACCGGCTATTATCTGGTTGTCATCGACGAGATGATGTGTCTTTATGCCGCACCCATGGACGGTCACCATTACCTGGAGGGGTAGAGGGAATGGAATTCAGAGAACCACCTAACGGCCTGGAAGCGACCATCGAGCAATCCGACTTTGCAGTGGTCATTACCAGCGCCGAGCTGGACCCGCCGGGGCCGGTGATCGTGCACGTCAATGATGCCTTCACGCGCATGACGGGCTATACACGCGAGGAGGTCCTCGGTGCCACGCCCCGGATCCTGCAGGGCCCGGCCACGGATCGCAGGGTCCTGGATCGACTCAAGTCGAACTTACGTGCCGGCGATTCCTTTGAGGGTTGCACCTGGAATTACCACAAGAACGGCACCCCCTACCAGGTGGAGTGGACCATCACGCCTTTGCGCCCGGAGGGCAAAGGGATCGAGTATTTCTTTTCCGTGCAGCGGCTGGTCACGGAGCAGCATCCGACCCAGGAGAGGCTGGCGGGCCAAACCCGGCGATTGAGCGCCCTCCTGAATGCGGCAGGTGCCAACCACGATCCGGTCACTGGCGCCCTGAACCATCGGGGAATGCTGTCACGGCTCCAGCGCCTCATTGACGATTCGAAAGCCTCGCATTCGGCGACCGGTCTCGTGTCGTTGCAATTCATGCGCCTGAACCGCGTCGATCAGGCCTTCGGCGTCGAGGCCATCAACCTGCTCTTGAGCGATATCGGTGTGCGCCTCGGCAACCGGCTCGAGGCAGACGAATCCCTCGCGCGCTCCCATGAGCACACCTTCGCGATCCTCGTCCCGGTCGACAGCAACACGGCGAACGACACGGACCGTCATCTGATGGCGCGGGCCCGCGCGCTCGTCGATGCCGTCACGCAAGAAGCCTTTGAAGTCGCCGGTGAGGCCTTCCATGTCCAGGTCAGCGCGGGGATCGCCCGCGCGCCGATCGATAGCCACCACGCTCAGGAGCTCGCGCTCCTCGCAGAGGAGGTCGTCCAAGACAGGTCCAACACGGACGCGAATTCCATCCATTGGGCGGATCATGACATCAAGCCGATACAGCGCCGGAAGATCAAGTTCGAGGCTGACCTGCAGCGTGCCGTCACCGAGCGAGAGGTGGTGCTCTTCTATCAGCCCATTGTGGATTTGGATAGCGGCGAGGTGGTGGGGGCCGAGGCGCTGGCACGCTGGCCTCAGCCTGATGGCCACGCCCCCATCGGGCCCGATCAATTCATCCCCTTGGCCGAAGAGCTGGGGCTCATGGATCGCCTTGGCACGCAGGTCTTCGACCCCCTCGGTCAGGATAGATGTCGTCCAAGTCGCGTAGGATTCTAAAACGGAATCCGAGAGGGGGCACAGGAGCGATCGATGCGTTATGCGAAGGAACGGAAGGAAGCGGTACTGAAGAAGATGCTTCCGCCGACCAATCG
>JAGXIF010000032.1 GCA_024635755.1 Halothiobacillus sp. | reverse complement strand
GAGATGGTCATGCCGGGCGACAACGTCGCCATGACCGTCACGCTGATCGCGCCGATCGCGATGGAAGAAGGTCTGCGCTTTGCCGTCCGCGAAGGCGGTCGTACCGTCGGCGCCGGCGTCGTTTCCAAGATCATCGAGTAAACTAGTATGTCAGGACAAACGATTCGCATCCGGCTGAAGAGCTTCGATCACCGTCTGATCGACCGTTCGACTGCGGAGATCGTCGAGACCGCGCGCCGCAGTGGCGCGCGGATCAAGGGCCCGATCCCGCTGCCGACCCGCAAGGAGAAGTACACCGTGCTGACCTCCCCGCACGTCAACAAGGACGCGCGTGACCAGTACGAGATCCGTACTCACAAGCGTGTACTCGACATTGTCGACCCGACCGACAAGACGGTCGACCTGTTGATGCAGCTTGACCTGGCCGCGGGCGTGGATGTTCAGATCCGTCTGAACTGATCTCTTGCCCCGCTAAGGACGCGCCGGCCCTAAACACTTTGGGGTCGGCGCGTTTTCTGTTATAGTGCCGCGCTCTTGTTCAGCCCGATGCGTCTTCGGACCGCGTCGGGCTGGTTTTTTCCGGCGAACCGGTCAATCGAAATCGGCGTCGAAGTGCATAAAGAGGAAACAACAATGGCTTTAGGTGTTGTCGGTCGCAAGGTCGGCATGACCCGAGTATTCGACGATTCCGGCGTTTCCACGCCGGTGACCGTCATCGAGGTCGAGCCGAACCGTGTGACTCAGAAGAAAGTTCAGGATGTCGACGGCTACACCGCCGTCCAGGTGACTGTCGGTGAGCGCCGTCCTGGTCGGGTGACCAAGCCGATGGCGGGTCACTTTGCCAAGGCGTCGGTTGCCGCCGGTCGTGCCGTTCGTGAGTTCCGCGTCGATGAGGACGCGCTGGGCGAACACGAACTGGGTGGCGAAATCACCGTCGAGATCTTTAACGAGGTCCCGGCCGTGGATGTCACTGGACGGAGTAAGGGTAAGGGCTTTGCCGGTACGGTGAAGCGCCACAACTTCGGTATGCAGGATGCCACGCACGGCAACTCACGTTCCCACCGCGTTCCGGGTTCGATTGGTCAGAACCAGACCCCGGGCCGCGTTTTTCCGGGCAAGAAGATGTCCGGTCACATGGGTGACGAGCGCGTCTCCGCAATGAACCTCCAGGTGGTTCGCGTGGACGTCGAGAACGGACTGCTGCTCGTGAAGGGTGCAGTACCAGGCGCAACCGGCGGCAACGTGCTGGTTCGTCCCTCGGTCAAGAACAAAGCGTGAGGACGGCAGGTATGGATATCCAAGTTAAAAATGGCTCCGCGCTGAACGTCTCCGACAGCGTCTTCGGCCGGGAATACAACGAAGCACTGGTTCACCAGGCGGTGGTTGCGTTTCTCGCTGGCAGCCGTTCCGGCACCAAGCGTCAACGCAGTCGCGCCGAGGTTTCCGGTGGCAACACCAAGCCGTGGCGTCAAAAGGGCACTGGCCGTGCCCGTGCCGGCTCCTCGCGGTCGCCGATCTGGCGTGCCGGCGGGGCGACCTTTGCCGCCCGCCCGCGTGATTTCGGTCAGAAGATGAACCGCAAGGCCTATCGTGCCGCGATGCGTTCGATTTTCTCCGAGCTGCTGCGCCAGGAACGCCTGGTCGTGGTCGATTCGCTGACCGTCGAGGCGCCCAAGACCAAGCAGGTCGTCAAGGCGCTCAACGACATCGGCGTGGACAAGGGCAAGCGCCTGATCGTCACCGAGGCGATGGACGAAGCGGTGTTGCTGGGTTCACGCAACGTGATTGAGCTGGGGTACCGCACGGCGGATACGCTCGATCCGGTCAGCCTGGTGGATGCCGACCACGTCGTCATTACCCAGGGCGCGCTCAAGATGGTTGAGGAGTGGCTGTCATGAATACGGAAAAACTTTACGACGTCCTGCGTGCCCCGGTTGTCACCGAGAAAACGGCGCGTGCGGGCGAATTCAACCAGTACGTGTTTCAGGTCGCCACGTCGGCGAGCAAGCCGGAAATCAAGGCGGCCGTCGAGCATGTCTTCGAGGTATCCGTCGAGGCCGTACAGGTCGCGAACCAGCGTGGCAAGACCCGCCGGTTCCGCGGCATGCCGGGCCGCCGGGCCGCCACCAAGAAGGCCTACGTGACGCTGGCCGAAGGTCAGACCATCGACTTCGGCGCGGCCGGCTAAACCTAAGGGGACTCAACTCATGGCATTGAAAGTTGCAAAACCGACTTCACCGGGCCGCCGTAGCGTCGTCGAGCTGGATCGTTCCAAGCTGCACAAGGGCCCGGCATACGCGCCGCTTCTGGAGAAGAAGCATGGTTCCGGCGGCCGTAACAACGCCGGTCGGATCACCACGCGCCATATCGGCGGCGGGCACAAGCAGCACTACCGTGTTGTCGATTTCAAGCGCAACAAGGACGGCATCGCGTCCGTGATTGAGCGGATCGAGCACGACCCGAACCGCTCGGCTCACATCGCGCTGCTCAAGTACGCCGACGGCGAGCGTCGTTACATCATCGCGCCGCGTGGCGCCGAGATTGGTCAGGCGATCGTGTCTGGCGTCGAGGCACCGATTCGTCCGGGTAACGCGCTGCCGCTGTACTCGATCCCGCTGGGTACCACAATCCACGCGATTGAGCTCAAGCCGGGCAAGGGCGCACAAATGGCACGCAGTGCCGGCAGTGCCGCCCAGCTGGTGGCGCGTGATGGTTCCTACGCCACCCTTCGTCTGCGGTCGGGCGAGATGCGCAAGGTGCTCTCCGAGTGCCGTGCGACGGTGGGTGAGGCCAGTAATCAGGAACACAGCCTTCGCCAGCTCGGCAAGGCCGGCGCCAAGCGTTGGCGTGGTGTTCGTCCGACCGTCCGGGGTGTTGTGATGAACCCGGTCGACCACCCGCACGGCGGTGGTGAAGGTCGGACGTCCGGCGGTCGTCATCCGGTTACGCCCTGGGGCGTGCCGACCAAGGGTTACAAGACTCGTACGAACAAGCGTACTGATAAGTACATCGTTCGTCGTCGTAACAAGAAATAAAGCAATTAAGAGGGCTTAAAGGTGCCACGTTCACTCAAGAAAGGTCCCTTCGTGGACCACCACCTGATGAAGAAAGTGGAAGAGGCCGCGGCCGCTAACAGCCGCCGGCCCATAAAGACCTGGTCGCGCCGATCGATGATCCTTCCCGACATGATCGGGTTGACCATCGCGGTGCACAACGGTCGTCAGCACGTTCCCGTGCTGATCAACGAGAACATGGTTGGCCAGAAACTCGGCGAGTACGCTCCGACGCGCACTTACCGTGGTCATGCCGCCGACAAGAAAGCCAAGCGTTAAAGAGGTTCCGTGATGCAAGCAAAAGCACTACACCGGTTTGCCCGGATCTCCCCGCAGAAGGCTCGCCTGGTGGCGGATCAGGTGCGTGGCGTCAATGTCGCCAATGCGCTGGAGACGCTGCAGTTCTCGACCAAGAAGGGTGCCGCGATCATTCGTAAGGTCGTCGAATCGGCGATCGCGAATGCGGAGAATAACGAAGGTGCGGACGTCGATCGTCTGTGCATTTCCGAGATCATGGTCGACGAGGGGCCGACCTTGAAGCGATTCCGGGCGCGGGCGAAAGGCCGCGGTGTGCGAATCCTCAAGCGGACCAGCCACATCAAAGTCGTCGTCAGCGAGCGCTAAGGAGCAGTCATGGGTCACAAAGTACATCCGGTAGGCTTCCGGCTTGGGATCTCCTCCGACTGGAGCTCTCGCTGGTACGCCGATAACAAGAATTTCGCCGATTATCTCGAGCAGGACGTCCGTACGCGCCGGTACATCCGTAAGCGTCTGAAGGACGCGTCGGTGTCTCGCGTGCAGATTGAGCGTCCCGCTCGTTCGGCTTCCGTCACTATCCACACGGCGCGTCCGGGGATCGTCATCGGCCGCAAGGGCGAGGACATCGAGCGTCTGCGAACCGAGATCGCCCCGATGCTGGGCCTGGACCGCAGTGCAGTGAAGGTCTCCGTCGAGGAGATCCGCAAGCCCGAGCTGGACGCCCAGCTGGTGGCGGAATCCATCGCTCAGCAACTGGAGCGCCGTGTGATGTTCCGTCGCGCCATGAAGCGTGCGGTGCAGACCACAATGCGTCTGGGTGCAGGCGGCGTGAAGATCAACGTTGCCGGCCGTCTGGGCGGTGCCGAGATTGCGCGGACGGAGTGGTATCGCGAAGGTCGCGTACCGCTGCACACGCTGCGTGCGGACATTGATTACGGCATGGCAGAGGCCCAGACCACCTACGGCATCATCGGTGTCAAGGTCTGGATTTTCAAAGGCGAGGTGTTCGGTGTGCCGGGCAGCGAAGACGGAAAGTCTGCCGCCTGATCAACGATTTGAAGTGGAGCTTTGAAAAATGCTGCTGCCAAAACGTACGAAATTCCGCAAGCAGTTCAAGGGCAAGAACCGCGGCGTTGCCAACAACGGCAACAAGGTGAGCTTCGGCGAGTTCGGCCTGAAAACACTGGAACGCGGAAACATTACTTCTCGTCAGATCGAGGCTGGCCGTCGAGCCATCTCTCGGCACGTGAAGCGGGGCGGTAAGATCTGGATCCGGATCTTCCCGGACACCCCGATTACCCAGAAGCCCCTGGAAGTCCGCATGGGTAAGGGCAAGGGCAGTGTCGAGCACTGGGTTGCCAAGGTGCAGCCCGGCAAGATGCTGTATGAAATCGAGGGGGTCGGTGAGGAAGTGGCGCGTGAGGCGTTCTCGCGTGCTTCGGCCAAGCTGCCCGTGAAGACCACGTTCGTAACACGGTTGGTGATGTGATGAAGGCAACAGAATTGCGTGAGAAATCCGTCGACGAGCTGCGCGAAGAGCTGACGGCCGTCAAGCGCGAGCAATTCAACCTGCGCATGCAGCATGCCACGGGGCAGGAGTCCAAGACTCACCTCGGCCGTGATGCGCGCCGCAATGTTGCTCGTATCAAGACCGTGATTGCGGAAAAGGAGCGTGCCTGAGATGACGACGGTATCCGAAGAAAAGAATGTACGGACCCGCGAAGGGGTCGTAGTTAGTAACAAGGGCGACAAGTCCATCACGGTCGCGGTTGAACGACGCGTTCAGCACCCGCTGTATGGCAAGTACATGACGCGCACCAGCAAGTTGCGTGCGCATGACGAGGAGAACACCTGCCGCCAGGGCGACCGTGTCGAGATTCGCGAGACACGTCCGATCTCCAAGAACAAGAGCTGGACCCTGGTCCGTGTCGTCGAGCGCTCTGCTGAGTAAGGAGTTTCGTCATGATCCAGATGCAAACAGTGCTGAATTCGGCAGATAACAGCGGCGCGCGGAAAGTCCAGTGCATCAAGGTGCTGGGTGGTTCGCACCGCCGCTATGCTGAAATCGGCGACGTAATCAAGGTGTCCGTGAAGGACGCGATCCCCCGGGGTCGTGTCAAGAAGGGCGAGGTCTACAACGCGGTGGTGGTTCGCACGGCCAAGGGCGTTCGTCGCCCGGACGGGTCGCTGATCCGCTTCGACGGCAACGCGGCGGTTCTGCTGAACGACCAGTTGCAGCCGATCGGTACCCGGATCTTCGGCCCGGTCACCCGTGAGCTGCGGGGTGAGCGATTCATGAAGATCGTCTCGCTGGCGCCAGAAGTGATTTAAGAGGGGGTCGAGATGCGTAAGATTCGCCAGGGTGACGACGTGGTCGTCGTCGCCGGAAAAGACAAGGGTCGCCGCGGCACCGTGCTGCGGGTGATCCAAGAAGGCGCTCGAGTGGTAGTCGAGGGCGTCAACATGATCAAGAAGCACCAGAAGCCCAATCCGATGATTGGGCAGACCGGCGGCATCATCGAGATGGAGAAATCCATTGATATCTCGAACGTATTGCTGTTTAATCCCGCCTCCGAAAAAGGCGACCGGGTTGGCTTCAAGACACTCGAAGATGGCCGTAAGGTCCGGTATTTCAAATCCAACGGCGAAGTCGTTGACGCTTAACAGGAATCAGTGAAATGGCTCGACTTCAGGAATATTACTCCAAGACGTTGCGTGCCGAGCTCGCCGAAAAGCTGGGCATCGAGAACGTAATGGCCGTTCCGAAGCTGACCAAGATTACGTTGAACATGGGGCTGGGTGACTCCGCTCGTGACAAGAAAGTAATCGATAACGCAGTGGAAGAACTCGGTCTTATTACCGGTCAGCGGCCGGTAGTGACGTATGCGCGCAAGTCGATCGCGGGCTTCAAGCTTCGCGAAGGCATGCCGCTGGGTGTCAAGGTCACCCTCAGAGGAAGTACGATGTACGAATTCCTCGATCGGTTGATCCATGTGGCGTCACCCCGTATCCGTGACTTCCGCGGGCTTAGCCCGAAGTCGTTCGACGGACGTGGCAACTACAGCCTCGGGGTGCGCGAACAGATCATCTTCCCGGAAATCGAATTCGATAAGGTCGATCAGGTCCGGGGTATGGATATCACGATCACAACGACGGCGAAGGACAACGACCAGGCCCGGGCATTGCTCAGCGGCTATGGTTTCCCCTTCCGCCGTTAAGGAGACGAATCAGAGATGGCTAAGAAAAGCATGATTGCCCGCGAGGCTAAGCGAACAAAGCTTGTTCGCCAATACGCCGACAAGCGCGCCAAGCTGCGCGCTGTCGTCGCCGACCCGGAGGTCGACTTCGACGAGAAGATGGCGGCCTCCGCCGAGCTGCAGAAGCTCCCGCGCGATTCTTCTTACACTCGCCAGGTCCGCCGTTGTGCGCTGACGGGGCGCCCCAAGGGCGTGTATCGCAAGTTTGGCATGGGGCGTAACAAGCTCCGTCAACTGGCCATGTCCGGCGAGATCCCGGGCCTGCGCAAGTCGAGCTGGTAAGGAGATAACGCCATGAGTATGAATGATCCGATCGCGGACATGCTGACACGCATCCGCAATGCGCAGGCGGCACGACATGTGGAAGTGCGCATGCCGGCCTCCAAGTTCAAGAAGGCCGTCGCCCAGACCTTGATGGATGAAGGCTACATCGCCGACATCAAGGTGGACGGCGAGGCTAAGCCGACGTTGGTCATTGGCCTGCGCTACTTTGAAGGCAAGCCGGTTATCGAAAAGCTCGACCGCGTCTCCCGCCCAGGCTCGCGCAAGTTCTTTGGCGCCGAGAACCTGCCGCAGGTGATTGGTGGTCTGGGTGTTGCCGTGGTTTCCACCTCGCAAGGTGTGATGCCGGACCGCGAAGCTCGCCGCCGTAACATCGGTGGTGAAGTGGTCTGCTTTGTTTCGTAACCGGGTGGGGGATTTATGAGTCGAGTAGCACGCAAGCCGGTCGCAGTCCCCAAGGGCGTCGAGGTCCAGCTCAATGAGCGCGTTCTGTCCTTCAAGGGCAAGAACGGCGAGCTGACCTTGAATGTCCACCCGAATGTCGGGGTGACCTTCGAGGATAGCGAAATCCGGTTCGTACCGAACAACGATGGCGATATCCCGATGGCAGGCACCATGCGGTCGCTGGCCCAGGGTAGTGTTGAGGGCGTCGCCAATGGCTTTGAGATCAAGCTGCAGTTGGTGGGTGTTGGTTACCGCGCGCAGGTCCAGGGTCAGACCCTGAATCTGCAGCTGGGTTTCTCGCATCCGATCGACTTCCCGCTGCCGGACGGTGTCTCCGCGGAAACCCCGTCGGCGACCGAGATCGTCATCCGGGGCGCGGACAAGCAGAAGGTCGGCCAGGTGGCTTCCAACGTACGCTCGCTGCGTCCGCCGGAGCCTTACAAGGGCAAGGGCGTTAAGTACGCGGATGAGCGCATCCTGCGTAAGGAAGCCAAGAAGAAATAATCGAGGGTGACGCGATGAACGAAAGTACCAAACAGCGGTTGCGCCGCGCACGTCGCACCCGGGCCAAGATCAAGCAGCTCGGCGTGCATCGTCTGAGCGTGCACCGGAGCAGCAACCATACATACGCCCAGATCTTCGCGCCGGAAGGCCAGGTCGTGGCAACTGCCTCCACCGTAGCCAAGGGCGTCCTCGCCGATGGCGAGTACGGCGGTAACGTGGCCGCGGCTCAGAAGGTCGGCGAGGCCATCGCCAAGGCCGCGCAGGCCAAGGGCATCGACTCCGTGGCGTTTGATCGCTCGGGTTTCATTTACCACGGGCGTGTCAAGGCGGTAGCCGATGCGGCACGCGAAGCCGGCCTGAAGTTCTAAAGAGGTTTAAGCAATGAGCCGTAATGCAAACGACGTCTCGAACGAAGGCATGATCGAGAAGCTGGTCGCCATCAACCGCGTATCCAAAGTGGTCAAGGGTGGTCGTCAGTTCTCGTTCACCGCGCTGACCGTGGTCGGTGACGGCGAGGGCCGGGTCGGTTATGGATACGGGAAGGCCAAAGAGGTCCCCGCCGCCATCCAGAAAGCGATGGATCGGGCCCGTAACAGCATGATCGACGTGCCGCTGCGCGACGGCACCCTGTTCTACCAGACCAAGGGTGCTCATGGCGCGGGCCGCGTATTCATGAAGCCGGCCTCCGAAGGTACCGGCGTAATCGCCGGTGGCGCGATGCGCGCCGTTTTCGAGGCCGCAGGGGTGCGTAACGTACTGGCCAAGTGCATCGGGACCCGCAATCACATGAACGTGATTCGGGCCACGATCAATGGTCTCTCCCAGATCCAGTCTCCGGAAGCGGTTGCTGCCAAGCGTGGCAAGCGTGTCGAGGAAATCGTTGGGGGTGAGGCATGAGCCAGAAAGACAACGGCAAGATCCGGGTGCGCCTGGTTCGCTCGATGAACAATCGTCTCGAATCACACAAGGCCTGCGTCCGCGGGCTGGGCATCCGTCGTATGCACCACGAGGTGGAAGTGGCCGATACCCCGGAAAACCGGGGCATGATCAATCGGGTCCACTACATGCTCGAAGTACAGGAAGCAAAGTAATGCGTTTGAACAAACTTTCTCCTGCCGAGGGTAGCCGCAAGGACGCCGTACGCGTTGGTCGCGGTATCGGCTCCGGTGTCGGCAAGACCGGCGGTCGTGGCCACAAGGGTCAGAAGTCGCGGTCGGGCGGTTTCCACAAGACAGGTTTCGAGGGCGGTCAGATGCCGCTGCAGCGTCGCCTGCCGAAGATGGGCTTCCGCGCCGCCAAGTCGCTGAGCCGGTCGCAGATCCGTACCGCGGAGCTGAACCGTCTCGATGGCGAGGTCACGCTGGAAACCCTGAAGGCAGCGAACTTGATCCGGAACGACGTCAAGAGCGTGAAGATCATCCTCCAGGGTGATGTCGAGAAGGCACTGCAGGTCAAGGGTCTGGCGATCAGCAAGGGTGCGCGTCAGGCGGTCGAAGCAGCCGGCGGCTCAGCGGAGTAAAGCGTGGCACAGGCAAACTCAGGGATAGGCGCGCTTGCCGGGGCCGGTCGACTGACCGAGCTCCGACAACGCATTTTCTTCGTCATCATGGTGCTGGTCGTGTACCGGATCGGGACATTCATCCCGTTGCCGGGTATCGACGTGGACGTCATGAAGGCGTTGTTCGATCAGAATTCGGGCGGCATCCTGGGCATGGTCAACATGTTCTCGGGGGGTGCGCTGTCGCGGATGTCCCTGTTTGCTCTGGGCGTCATGCCCTATATCTCCGCCTCGATCATCACGCAGCTGCTCACGGCGGTGGTCCCATCGCTGGAGAAGCTGAAGAAGGAAGGTGAGGCCGGTCGGCGCAAGATTACCCAGTACACCCGCTACGGGACGCTGGGCCTGGGTTTGGTGCAGGCGATGGGCGTCTCCATCGCGTTGCAGGGGCAGTCTGTTGGTGGGTCACCGCTGGTGTTCGCGCCGGGGATCGGCTTCTTGTTTATCGCGACGCTAACCCTGGTCAGTGGCACCATGTTGCTGGTCTGGCTGGGTGAGCAGATCACGGAACGCGGTGTGGGTAACGGCATCTCGCTGATCATCTTCGCCGGTATCGTGGCTGGCCTGCCCAGTGCGATCGGTGGCACCGCGGAGCTGGTGCGCACCGGGGAGCTGCACGTGTTCACCATGCTGATCTTGGGCGTGCTGATCTTGGCGGTCACCGCCTTCGTGGTGTTCGTCGAGCGGGGCCAGCGCCGGATCACGGTGAACTATGCTCGTCGCCAGCAGGGGCGCGGCATGGCGGGGCAGCAGTCCTCCCATCTGCCGCTCAAGCTGAACATGGCGGGTGTGATTCCGCCGATCTTTGCCTCGAGCATCATCCTGTTTCCGGCGACGATCGGTAACTGGTTCGGTCAGCAGGAAGGCATGGGCTGGCTCGCGGATCTGTCGAACACGCTGTCCCCGGGGCAGCCGCTGTATGTGCTCTTCTACGCCGCGGCGATCATATTCTTCTGCTTCTTCTACACGGCGCTGGTCTTCAATGCCCGTGAGACGGCGGATAACCTGAAGCGTTCCGGCGCGTTCGTGCCGGGTATCCGTCCGGGCGAGCAGACGGCTCGTTATATCGACAAGGTGCTGACTCGGCTGACCTTCTGGGGCGCGATGTACATCACCGCCGTCTGCCTCCTGCCGGAGTTCCTGATCCTGTACTGGAACGTGCCGTTCTACTTCGGTGGCACGTCCCTGTTGATCATCGTGATCGTGCTGATGGACTTCATGTCGCAGGTACAGTCGCACCTGGTTTCGCACCAGTACGACAGTCTTGTCCGCAAGGCACATTTCAAGAACGGGCTGTAAGCCGGCCCGTCTTTTCCGTTTGCTATTGACGGCGCGTTGCGTTACGCTTTCGCGCTCTTTTTTGGGGTGAAATATCGATGGCACGTATTGCTGGGATCAACATTCCCGTTCAGAAACATGTGGTGATTGCCCTGACCTCCATCTACGGGGTTGGGCCTACCCGCGCCAAGCAGATCTGCGATGCCGCCGAGGTGGCGCCGGATCGCAAGGTGCGCGATCTTTCCGAGGCAGAGGTTGAAACCCTGCGTACGGAGGTCGGTAAGTTTGTAGTCGAAGGGGACTTGCGTCGGGACGTTTCCATGAACATCAAGCGTCTGATGGACCTTGGTTGTTACCGTGGTTTGCGTCACCGTCGCGGTCTCCCCCTGCGTGGACAGCGCACACGCACGAACGCACGGACCCGTAAGGGCCCGCGTCGCCTGGTCAAGCGCTAATCGGGCTTAATATTCTTTCGAGAGTAGGATTTTAATGGCTAAAGCAAGTCAAGCTACCCGTAAAAAGGTAAAACGCGTCGTCACCGATGCGGTTGCGCATATCCATGCGTCATTCAATAACACGATCGTCACGATCACTGATCGCCAGGGCAACACGCTCAGCTGGGCCACCTCCGGTGGTTCGGGCTTCCGCGGGTCGCGTAAGTCCACGCCGTTCGCTGCCCAGGTAGCAGCCGAGCGGGCCGGTGAAGCGGCCAAAGTCTACGGGGTCAAGAGCGTCGACGTTGAAGTGAAGGGTCCCGGCCCGGGTCGCGAGTCGACCATCCGCGCGCTTAACGCCGTGGGCTTCAAGGTTGGTGTAATCACTGACGTTACCCCGATCCCACACAACGGTTGCCGTCCGCCCAAAAAGCGTCGCGTTTGACGGTGCGTTTGTAAGGAGTATTTGACTTATGGCTCGTTATCTCGGTCCTACTTGTAAGCTCGCTCGGCGAGAAGGCACGGATCTCTTCCTGAAATCCGGTGTCCGTGCGCTGGAAGACAAGTGCCATCACGATCGCGCCCCCGGCCAGCATGGCTCGGGTCGGCGCAAGAAGGTTTCTGACTATGGCCTGCAGCTGCGGGAAAAGCAGAAGCTGCGCCGTATCTACGGTGTGCTGGAGCGGCAGTTCCGTAACTACTACAAGCGCGCCGCGCAAATGAAGGGCTCCACGGGTGAAAACCTGCTGCAGATCCTCGAGTGCCGTCTCGACAACGTCGCTTACCGCATGGGTTTCGGCGCCACGCGTGCCGAAGCGCGTCAGCTGGTCTCGCATCGCGGCATCATGGTCAACGGCCAGGTGGTGAACATCCCGTCCTATCAGGTATCTGCCGAGGACGTGGTCACCATCCGCGAGAAGACCAAGAAGCAGCAGCGCGTCAAGGATGCGCTGGAGCTGGCCGCCCAGCGGGAAGTGGTTTCCTGGGTGTCGGTCGATTCCACCAAGATGGAAGGCGTCTTCAAGACCGTTCCGACTCGGGACGAGTTGCCGGCGGACATCAACGAATCGCTCGTAGTCGAGCTGTATTCGAAGTAACGGTTTTCGGGGGTACGTAATGCAACTGGGTTCTACAGAGCTTCTCAAGCCGCGCCTGGTCGACGTGGAAGCGATCGACGACACACATGCGCGCGTCGTGCTCGAGCCGTTGGAGCGTGGTTTCGGCTACACGCTGGGCAATGCGTTGCGGCGTATCCTGCTGTCGTCCATCCCCGGGGTGGCGGTCACCGAGGCCGAGATCGAAGGCATCCTGCACGAGTACAGCGCGCTGGAGGGCGTCCAAGAGGACGTGCTCGAGATCCTGCTGAATCTCAAGGGCCTGTCGATCACGATGCATGGCCGCGACGAGGCGGTGCTCAGCATCAAGAAGTCCGGGGCCGGTCCGGTCACGGCGGCGGACATCAAGGCCGACCATTCGGTCGAGATCATCAATCCGGATCATCTCATCGCCACGCTGCGTGATGATGCTGAGCTGAACATGACCTTCAAGGTCGAGCGTGGCATGGGCTACGTGCCGGCCAGCGCGCGTCGCGAAGAGGACGACACCACCGTAGGGCGTCTGCTGATCGACGCCTCGTTCTCGCCGTTGCGCCGCGTGGCCTACTCGGTCGAGCGCGCTCGTGTCGAACAGCGTACCGACCTGGATTCGCTGGTGCTCGATATCGAGACCAACGGTTCGATCTCCGCCGAGGACGCCATCCGCCAAGCGGCCGGCATCCTGGTGGATCAACTGTCGGTACTGGTCGACCTGAAGGCGGAAAAGGCCGAGCCGGTCGAGGAACAGGCTCCGTCTGTAGACCCCGTGCTGCTGCGTCCGGTGGACGATCTGGAGCTGACGGTGCGCTCGGCCAACTGCCTGAAAGCAGAGAACATCTACTACATCGGCGACCTGATTCAGCGGTCGGAAATGGAGTTGCTCAAGACGCCGAACCTTGGCAAGAAGTCGTTGACGGAAATCAAGGACGTATTGGCCAAGCAAGGTCTGTCCCTGGGGCAGAAACTGGAGAACTGGCCGCCGGCCGAGCTTCAGAATCTGAGCGAATCCAAGATTTGAACGAATTGATTTGGAGTAACTGACATGCGTCACCGTCAATCCGGTCGGCAACTGGGTCGCAACGCCTCTCAGCGCAAGGCGCTGATGCGGTCGCTGACCAATGCCCTGATCGAGCATGAAGTCATCAAAACCACCGTCCCGAAGGCGAAGGAACTTCGCCGGGTCGCCGAGCCGCTGATCACGTTGGCAAAGGAAGACAGCGTCCACGCACGCCGTCAGGCCTTTTCCAAGGTCGGTAACAAGGCGACGGTCGGCAAGCTGTTCACGGACCTCGGTCCGCGGTTCAAGGAGCGCAAAGGTGGCTACCTGCGTATCCTGAAGTGCGGCTTCCGTGCCGGCGACGCCGCGCCGATGGCCTACGTCGAGCTGGTCGAGCGCGGTGCCGCGCCGGCCGCGGAGAAGGCGACCGAGGAAGCCGCGGCGGAATAAGGTCTCGTCGACCGCTTCGTCGCGCAGAGCTAGCCCGGCACTCGCCTTGACCCGAATGACACGGTCAAAGGTTGGTGAGCCGGGTAGGAAGGCCCGAGTGCTGCATTTACGCAGGCTCGGGCCTTTATTTTTTCTGCCGCAACCCCCGGGGCGTGCCCCCGAAAGGCCCCACCTTGGCGCCGGCGGCCCACTGGCCGGGGGCTTGGGTAGGTCGGTTTAGAATATGTAAGGGGCTGTCAGGCGGCGACGGCCGACTCCATAATGCGCAGCATGGTCTGTTCGACGTCGCCAGCGACGTCGGCCAGCTTACGGTCGTCGCTCAGCATGTGGAGCATCTCAGTGGGGCGGATCATGGAGACGATCACCTCGCCGTCCTGCTCGTAGACGGCGATCCGGCATGGCAGCGCGTTGGCCAGGTCCATGCGTACCGCGAGGACCTCGGCGGCCCTTTTGGGGTTGCATACCTCGAAGACCCGGCAGGCCGGCGCGAAGTTCACGCCCTTGGCGTTCAGGGTGGCGTGGATGTCATGGGTGTGAAGCAGGCCGAACTGGTGTTCGGGCACCGCGGCGGCCAGGCGGCTGCAGGTGGTCTCGAAATCGTGGGGGCTTCGCCTTTCTTCGATCATGGTGATGGTCCCGTGCGCTTGAATGAACTCGGGAGCTTAGCAGAGAGACTACGCGGGACGGGGCTCGCCTGGTGGTGACGGGGTGGCGGGCGCCGGGAGAAGTATTTTGGCTGCGTCGGGGAACTCATCGACCGGCGGGCGAGTCGCATTCAGTTCATTGGGTCACGGCGCCCAACGCGTTAGAGTGTTAAGTCGTTACATACGAACCTTAGGAGTGATTGCATGTCCGTTTGGAACCAGAATTTGCGCAAGACCCTGCTGACCGCCGGGATCTCCGCCGCGCTCACCATGAGCGGCGCCGCGGTGGCCCAGCAAGGTGGCCAAGGCGCTGGAGCCGCGGCACAGGGCCAGATGTCGCAGATGACCGATGAGCAGCGGCAACTGATGGAGCAGATGCGCGGCGTCCAGCAAGAGCTGCAGGAGACCCAGGCCCAGCTCGGCAAGATGGAGCAGCAGGCGTACGAGAACAATCCCGAGCTGAGCCAGACGCGCCAGCAGCTGCAGGAAAAGATTGCCGAGAAGATGTCCAGCGGGGGCTATGACGCCGAGCAAGAGTTCGAGCAGATGAAGCAGACCATGGCCAAGTACCAGAGTGGCGACCAGCAGCCATCCGAGAGCGAGGTGCAGGCCTTCCGCGAGAAGCAGCAGGAGTTCCAGCAGCGTCAGCAGCAGGCCTTCCAGGACGAGGAGGTGCAGGAAATGGCGGAGAGCCTGCGTTCGGATGTCGAGAAGCAGATGAAATCCAACAACCCCGAGGCCGACCGCCTGTTCGAGAAAATGGACAAGCAGGCCCAGAAAATGCAGCAGCTGCGTAAGAAAGCCATGCAGATGCAGCAAGGCGGCTGATAGAGAAGCGTCATCCGTTCTTCTGGCTGACGACAAAGGCCGGGCCCCAGGTGAATGGGCCCGGCCTTTTTAATGCGGTGTCCGGCGTGAAGGTGGGGTCTGGGCACCAACGGCAGCGTGGCTGCCATGACCCGAGCCGGCTCGGCCACCGGCGGGATCAGCCGGATCGGCTAGTCGTCGCTGTAGCCCAGCTCGGCGGCCCCGAAGAAGCCTTCCTTGAGTTTCTGCAGTTCGTCACGCGCTTGTGCCGCCGCCTCGAACTCCAGATCCCGGGCGTGGCGATGCATGTCCGCCTCGAGCGCCCTCATCCGTTTGGCTGCCTGATCGGGCGACAAGGTGGCGTAGTGCGCTGCCTCCTCGGCCGCCTTGTCTGCCGCTTGCTTGCGCGGGCCGGGGCGTGCCCCGGGAATGCGCGACTGGCCCGCCTGGAGTATGTCCTCGACGCTTTTTACGATGCCGCGTGGGGTGATGCCCATCGCCTTGTTGTGGGTGATCTGCTTTTCGCGGCGGCGTTCGGTTTCGTCGATCGCCTTGCGCATGGCGGGTGTGATGGTGTCGCCGTACAGGATGGCCTTGCCTTCCAGGTTGCGCGCGGCGCGGCCGATGGTCTGGATCAGGGAGCGTTCCGAACGCAGAAAGCCCTGCTTGTCCGCGTCCAGAATGCCGATCAGCGACACCTCCGGAATGTCCAGGCCCTCCCGCAGGAGGTTGATGCCCACCAGGACGTCGAAGGTCCCCAGCCGCAGATCCTGGATGATCTCGACGCGCTCGACCGTGTCGATGTCTGAGTGCAGGTAGCGCACCCGCGCGTCGTGCTCCGTGAGGTAGTCGGTGAGATCCTCGGCCATCCGCTTGGTGAGTACCGTGACCAGCACGCGCTGGCCCTTTTCCACCCGCAGGCGGATCTCGGAAAGCAGGTCGTCGACCTGGCTGGCCACCGGGCGGACCTCGATTTCCGGATCGATCAGACCGGTGGGGCGCACCACCTGCTCGGCGACCTGGTCGGCATGGGCCTCCTCGTAGGGGCCGGGCGTGGCCGAGACGTAGACCGTCTGCGGCATCAGTCGCTCGAATTCCTCGAACTTCAAGGGGCGGTTGTCCATCGCCGAGGGTAGGCGAAAGCCGAAATTCACCAGGGTTTCCTTGCGCGACCGGTCGCCCTTGTACATGCCGCCGAGCTGCGGGACGGTCACGTGCGATTCATCGATGATCAACAGGGCGTCCGAGGGCAGGTAGTCGTAAAGGCAGGGCGGCGGCTCGCCCGGATGGCGCCCAGAGAGGTAGCGGGAATAGTTCTCGATGCCGTTGCAGTAACCCAGCTCCTGGATCATCTCGATATCGAAGCGGGTGCGCTGGGCCAGCCGCTGGGCCTCGACCAGCTTGTTCTGCGATTCGAGATCCTCGAGTCGCTCGGCGAGCTCCTCCTTGATCAGCTCGATCGCCTTGAGCAGGCGTTCCCGCGGTGTGACGTAGTGTGAGGAGGGGTAGACGGTGTAGCGCGGCACCCGTCGGCGCATCTGGCCGGTGAGCGGGTCGAACAGGGTGATCTGCTCGATCTCGTCGTCGAACAGTTCGATGCGCACGCCTTCGTCGTCGGCCTCGGCGGGGTGGATGTCGATGACGTCCCCACGCACGCGGTACGTCCCGCGGCGGAATTCCATGTCGTTGCGGGTGTACTGCATCTCCGCGAGTCGGCGCAGGATCTGGCGCTGGCTGACGTGATCGCCGCGCACCAGGTGCAGGATCATCTTGAGGTAGGCCTCCGGGTCACCTAGCCCGTAGATCGACGAGACCGTGGCGACGATGATCACGTCGCGGCGCTCGAACAGGGCCTTAGTGGCCGACAGGCGCATCTGCTCGATGTGCTCGTTCACCGACGCGTCCTTCTCGATGAAGGTGTCGGAGGCCGGCACATACGCTTCCGGCTGGTAGTAGTCGTAGTAGGAGACGAAGTACTCCACCGCGTTGTGCGGGAAGAACCCCTTGAGTTCCCCATAGAGCTGTGCGGCCAGCGTCTTGTTGGGCGCCAGCACCATGGCCGGTCGCTGGACCTCGTTGATGACGTTGGCCATGGTGAAGGTCTTGCCCGATCCGGTGACCCCCAGAAGGGTCTGGTGCATCAGGCCATCATTGAGCCCCTCCACGAGTGTCTCGATGGCCTGGGGCTGGTCGCCGGCGGGCTGATAGTCTGTTGCTATCTGGAAACGGTGTTCTGACATAGGCTTGCAGTATAAAGGGTTGTGCCTCGGCTTTCTGACCCCTTTTGCTTTATGATGATGCGATTCATAGCCGTGATCGGCTTTCCCGTTTCAGTTTTCAGGTATCCATGACCGATTCAAACCTCGAAGATCCGAATGCCCCGCGCGAGGCCGAGAAGTACGACAACCCGGTGGCCAGCCGCGAGTACCTGCTCGAGTTGCTGGCCGACCAGGACGGCCCGACCACCCTCAACCGGCTGATCAGCAAGCTCGGTTACGACGATGACGAGGAGCGCATCGAGGGGCTGCGTCGCCGGTTGCGCGCCATGGAGCGCGATGGCCAGGCCATCCGCAATCGCCGCGGCGGCTACATGCCGGTCAGCAAGGCCGAGCTGGTGCGTGGCCGGGTCATCGGGCACCGCGACGGTTTCGGTTTCCTGGTGCCCGACGAGGGCGGTAATGACGTCTTCCTCTCGCCACGCGTGATGCGCGCCCTGCTGCACGGCGACCGCGCCGTGGTCCAGGTGGTGGGCGAGGATCGCCGAGGTCGTCCCGAGGGCGCGCTGGTCGAGGTGATCGAGCGGGCCAATGCCGAAATCGTCGGCCGTCTGGTGATCGAGGCCGGTGTGGCGTTCGTCATGCCCGACAACACCCGCATGACGCAGGACGTGTTGATCCCGATGGAGGCGCTCGGCGGCGCGCGTGACGGCCAGATCGTCCAGGTCGCGCTGATCGAGCAGCCCACCCAGCGGCACAAGCCGGTGGGCAAGATCACCGACGTGCTGGGCGATCACATGTCGCCGGGCATGGAGATAGATGTCGCCATTCACGCGCACGGCATCCCGCACGAATGGCCGACCGAGGTGAAAAAGCACATCGGCGGCATGCGTGACGAGGTGGCCGAATCGGACAAGGTCGGCCGCGTCGATCTGCGCGATGTGCCGCTGGTGACCATTGACGGCTCGGACTCCAAGGATCTCGACGACGCGGTCTTCTGCGAGCCGACGCCCAAGGGCTTCCGTCTGCTGGTGGCGATTGCCGATGTCTCGCACTACGTGCGGATCGGTTCGCCGCTGGATCAGGAGGGGTTCCGCCGGGGCACATCCGTGTACTTCCCCGGCCGGGTCGTGCCGATGCTGCCCGAGATCCTTTCCAACGGCCTGTGTTCGGTCAACCCGGACGTCGACCGTCTCTGCCTGTGTGCCGAGATGCTGATCAACAGCCAGGGTCAGATCATCCGCTCGCGTTTCTTCGAGGGCGTGATGCGTTCCCATGCGCGTCTGACCTACGACAATGTCGCGGCGATGCTGCTGGACAACGACCGGGCAGAGCGTGACAAGTTCTCGCACGTCATGGATCCGCTCGAGGCCCTGCACGACCTGTACAAGGTACTGCGGGCCGAGCGCGAATCGCGTGGGGCGATCGATTTCGACACTATCGAAACCAAGATCGTCTTCGGCGAGAACCGCAAGATCGAGGCGATCGTCCCCTACGAGCGCAACGACGCGCACAAGATCATCGAGGAATGCATGATCGCGGCCAACGTCGCCGCCGGTCGCTTCCTGGCGCGCCGCAAGATTCCTTCGCTCTACCGGGTGCATGACCGCCCGGGGCCGGAGAAGATCGACGACCTGCGCGCCAAGCTCAAGGAAAAGGGGCTGACCCTTGGTGGGGGCGACAAGCCCACGCCGGCGGACTTCAACGCCCTGATTTCCGAAGCGAAGGACCGTCCGGATTTCGCCACCATCCAGACCCTGCTGCTGCGCTCCCTGCAGCAGGCGGTCTATGCGCCGGAAAACCTGGGGCATTTCGGCCTGGCCCACGAGCACTACGCCCATTTCACCTCGCCGATCCGGCGTTACCCGGACCTGATGGTGCATCGCGCCATCCGGCACGTGTTGCGCACCGGCGAGGTCGAGGGCTTCCCTTACAGCCACGAAGACATGGTGCTGATCGGCGAGCACTGCTCGAACAACGAGCGTCGTGCCGACGAAGCGACGCGCGATGCCACCGACTGGCTCAAGTGCGAATTCATGCTCGACAAAGTCGGCAATGTCTACGAAGGGCGCGTCGCCTCCGTGCTGGGCTTCGGCCTGTTCGTCCAGCTCAAGGACTTTTTCGTCGATGGCCTGCTGCACATCACCGCCCTCAAGCGCGATTTCTATCACTTCGATCCGGTGACCGTCTCGCTCAAGGGTGAGCGCACCGGCAAGACCTACTCGCTCAACGACACCGTCCAGGTGCGCGTGGCGCGTGTGGATCTCGATGAGCGCAAGATCGACTTCATGCTGCCCGACGAGGACGACGAAGGCGCGTCGTCGAGTGGCAAGTCTGACAAGGGCAGCAAGAAGGGCCCGAAGGGCGAAGCGCAGGACAAGGCGCAGGAGTCCGAGGCCGATCCGGAGAAGGCCTCTGCCGACGCAGCGGACAAGGCCGAGGCAGACGCGAAGGCCGAGCCTGCGCCGTCCGACAAGGAGAGTGCCGACGCCGGCGAGGGTGCCGCGGACGAGGGCGCTTCCAAGAAGCGTCGGCCGCGGCGCCGCCGTCGGCGCAAGCCCGAGGGTGACTCGACCGGCGCCGGCAACCAGCCGAGTGATGGCGATGCCGGCAATGCGCCGGCGGATAACTGATCGAGACCCGGGGCGGACGGATGGCCGAAACAGGCGAGGTGACCTGGATCGGTGGCTTTCATGCCATCGAGGCGGCCTTGCGGGATCACCCGGAACGGCTGGGGACGGTTGCCGTGCTCGCCGGTCGGGACGACCGGCGGGTGCGGCGGCTGCAGGCGCAGGCGCGCAAGGTGGGGGTCAGTGTCGAGACCCAGCCGGAGGCCTGGTTCGACAAGCTCAAGAGCGATGGTCGTCCGCTGCGTCATCAGGGCGTGGCCGCGCGCATGACCCTGACCGTTCCCGGTGACGAGCAGGACCTGGCCGAACTGCTTGCCGCCTCGGACGAGCCACCGTTGCTACTGGTGCTCGACGGGGTGACCGATCCGCACAATCTGGGCGCCTGCCTGCGCGCGGCCGAGGCCGCTGGCGTGTTCGCGGTGATCGCCCCCAAGGATCGCGCTTGCGGCCTGACGCCCGCCGTGCGCAAGACCTCGGCCGGCTCCGCCGAGCGCATCCCCTTTATCCAAGTGACCAACCTGGCCCGCACGCTCGCTGACCTCAAGCAGCAGGGTGTCTGGATCGTGGGCGCCGCCGGCGACGGCCTGGTCTCCCTCTACGAGAGCGACTTTGCCCGTGAGCCGGTCGCCCTGGTGATGGGCGCCGAGGGCAGCGGGCTGCGTCGGTTGACCCAGGATCGCTGCGACGAACTGATTCACATACCGATGGCGCCCAGCGTCGAGAGCCTCAATGTCTCGGTCGCCTCCGCCGTCTGCCTGTTCGAGTTCCGCCGACAGCGTCTGATCGCGGGCGATTGATGGTCGAACCGGCGGCCGGTTCGCCGGTTTTCGAAACCACTGGGCGTTTCCGGTAAAATGCCGGCCACACCGTTTCACAGTGGCCCGTAGTCGCCGCCCGGCGAGCGCGGGTCAACCAGGGAGTCAGTTGTCGTCATGAACCTTTCCGATCGGGTCCGCCGGGTCCGCCCCTCGCCGACACTTGCCGTCACTGCCAAGGCCGCCGAATTGCGCGCCTCGGGCCGGGATATCATCAGCCTGGGCGCTGGCGAGCCGGATTTCGACACGCCCAAGCACATCGGCGACGCCGGCATCCAGGCCATCCATGACGGATTCACGCGCTACACGGCGGTCGAGGGCATCGTCGAGCTGCGCCAGGCGATTAAGGACAAGCTGCAAACGGAGCAGGGCCTGGAATACGGTCTGGACCAGATCATTGTCTCCACGGGCGGCAAGCAGAGCATCTACAACCTCTGCCAGGCGCTGCTCAATCCGGGTGACGAGGTCATCATCACTGCACCGTACTGGGTGTCCTACCCGGACATGGTGCGACTGGCCGGCGGCGAGCCGGTCATCGTCTCGGCCGGGCAGGACCAGGGATTCAAGATGTCGCCGCGCCAGTTGGCCGCGGCGATCACTGACAAGACGCGTCTGGTGATGCTCAACAGCCCATCGAATCCCACCGGCGTCGCGTATACCCGTGAGGACTGGGCCGCCTTGGCGGACGTCCTGCGCGATCACCCGGAGATCGTGATCGCCACGGACGACATGTACGAAAAGATACTCTGGGCCGACGAGCCTTTCTCCAATATCGTGATGGTCGCCCCGGATCTGCTGCCGCGCACCATGGTCCTCAATGGCGTGAGCAAGGCCTACGCGATGACCGGCTGGCGCATCGGCTATGCCTGCGGCCCGGCCAAGCTGATCAAGGCGATGAAGGTGATTCAGTCGCAGAGCACCTCCGGCGCCTGCTCGATCGCCCAGAAGGCCGCTCGTGAGGCGGTCGCCGGCGATCAGTCGGAGATTGACGCGATGGTGCGCGCTTTCCGCGAGCGTCACGATTACGTGGTCGAGGCCCTCAACCAGTTGCCGGGCGTGAGTTGCCTGCCCGGCCAGGGGGCGTTCTATAGCTTCCCGGATGTCTCCGAGGCCATTCGTGCCCTGGGGTTGGCCGACGATGTCGCCTTTGCCGAACACCTGCTCGAGCAGGCCGGGGTGGCTGTGGTGCCCGGTTCGGCCTTCGGCGCCCCGGGGCACGTCCGGCTGAGCTACGCCACCGATTTGGACTCGCTGCGCGAGGCGATCGGTCGCATCAAGAGCATTCTGCCCGCCTGACACCCGATTCTTCCTCGCGCGGCCGCCGGGACGCGGCCGCGTTTGTTTTGCCCGATTTTCAAGCCCGCTGGGCTGGGAGTTGATTGATGGATGAAAACCGCAAGAAAGCCCTAGGCGCCGCCCTGTCCCAGATCGAACGGCAGTTCGGCAAGGGAGCGGTCATGCGAATGAACGACGAGGGGCGACGGAACGTTCCCGTGATCAGCACCGGCTCGATCTCACTGGATGCCGCGCTCGGCATTGGTGGGCTGCCGCGCGGCCGCGTGGTGGAGATCTACGGGCCGGAATCCTCGGGCAAGACCACGCTCACGTTGCAGACCATCGCCCAGGCGCAGAAGGCCGGCGGCACCTGCGCCTTCATTGACGCCGAGCACGCCCTCGACCCGGGCTACGCGGAAAAGCTGGGCGTGAACGTGGACGATCTGCTGGTCAGCCAGCCGGATACCGGCGAGCAGGCCTTGGAAATTGCCGACATGCTGGTGCGCTCGGGTGCCGTGGATTGCGTGGTGGTCGACTCGGTGGCGGCCCTGGTGCCCAAGGCGGAGATCGAGGGCGAGATGGGCGACAGCCACGTCGGCCTGCAGGCCCGCCTGATGAGTCAGGCGCTGCGTAAGCTGAGCGGCAACATCAAGCGCAGCAACTGCATGGTGATCTTCATCAACCAGATCCGCATGAAGATCGGCGTCACCTACGGCAGCCCGGAAACTACCACCGGTGGCAATGCGCTCAAGTTCTATTCCTCCGTGCGCCTGGATATCCGCCGTGTCGGCGCGGTCAAGAAGGGCGAGGAGATCATTGGCAACCAGACGCGGATCAAGGTGGCCAAGAACAAGATGGCCCCGCCGTTCAAGGTCGTCGACGTCGATATCCTCTACGGGGAAGGCATCTCGCACCTGCTTGAGCTGGTCGATCTGGGCGCCAAGCACGGCATCATCCAGAAGGCCGGCGCTTGGTATTCCTATGGCGACACCCGCATCGGTCAGGGCAAGGACAATGCGCGCCAGTTTCTCAAGGAAAACCCGGAAATCGCCGAAGAGGTCGATGCCCAGCTGCGCGAGATCATGATGCCCAAGCCGGTCGCCCCGGAAGCGAGTGACGCCGACAAGGCTGCGGTCGACGAGATCTCCTGATCGCCGTCGGTGGCATGAACGACACGGCGGCCGATCGTCCCGACCCCCGTTTGCTCGAGTGCGAGAAACGTGCCGTCGGCCTGCTGGCCCGGCGTGAGCACAGTCGCCAGGAGCTGTCGCGCAAGCTTGCCGATCGCGGCTTTACCCCCGAGGAGATCGAGCCGGTTCTCGATCGGCTTGCCGACGAGGGCTGGCAATCCGACCGCCGCTATGCCGAAAGCTTCCTGCGGGCTCGTTCCGCCCGGCGTTACGGACCGGAGCGCATCGCCTTCGAGTTGGCCCAACAGGGGGTCGACGAGTCGATCGTGGCCGAGGCCTTTGCCGCCGAGCCACGTGACTGGGCCGAACTGGCACGGCAGCAGTTGGTGAGCCGATTCCGGGCGCCGCCCGAGGACTTTCCCGATCGGGCGCGTCGCCACCGGCATCTGGTGCGGCGCGGCTTTCCGGGCGATCTGGCCCATGAATTGGCCGGCTGGTGGCCCGCGGATGCCGAGTCGGATCCAGGTCTTTGACCCGCCGGGCGCGGTTTCCCCTAGCCTGCGTTACAATCCACGCTTTGTCTTCCCGCTTTTTCGAGATGGTCCGTGCATGAAAACCAGCGCCGAGATTCGCCAAGCCTTTCTGGATTTCTTCGCCGAACGAGGGCACGAGATCGTGCCTTCCGCCTCGCTGATCCCGGCCAATGATCCCACCCTGCTGTTTACCAACGCCGGCATGGTGCCCTTCAAGGAGGCCTTTCTCGGCCAGGAGAAGCGCAGTAACCCGCGGGCGGTCTCGGTTCAGCGTTGCGTGCGTGCCGGCGGCAAGCACAACGATCTGGAGAATGTCGGCTACACCGCGCGGCATCACACCTTCTTCGAGATGCTGGGCAACTTCAGCTTCGGCGATTACTTCAAGCGTGAGGCGATCCGTTACGCCTGGGACTTCCTGACCGAGACACTGGGGCTGCCCAGCGAACGCTTGCTGGTGACCGTCTACGAGACCGATGACGAGGCCTACGCACACTGGCGTGACGACATCGGCCTGCCGGAAGACCGCATCCTGCGTATCGGCTCCGACCCGGACGGGGGGTCCGACAACTTCTGGCAGATGGGCGATACCGGTCCCTGCGGGCCCTGCTCTGAGGTCTTCTACGACCACGGCGAGCACATCGCCGGTGGCCCGCCGGGCTCCCCCGACGAGGACGGCGATCGCTTCATCGAGATCTGGAACATCGTCTTCATGCAGTACGACCGGGCGACCGACGGCACGCTCTCCGATCTGCCCAAGCCTTCGGTGGATACCGGCATGGGCCTCGAGCGGCTGGCCGCGGTGCTGCAGGGCGTCCACTCGAACTACGAGATCGACCTGTTCCGCCACCTGATCGACGCGGCCGTCGAGGTTACCGGCGCGAACGACCGCGAGTCGAGTTCACTTAAGGTGATCGCCGACCACATCCGCTCCTGCGCGTTTTTGATCGTCGATGGCGTGCGTCCCGGCAATGAGGGACGCGATTACGTGCTGCGCCGGATTGTCCGCCGCGCTGCCCGTCACGGCCACAAGCTCGGCCAGGATGGGCCGTTTTTCCACCAGCTGGTTCGCCCGCTGGTCAGGGAAATGGGCGAGGCCTACCCGGAACTGGCCAAGGCCGAAGACGAGGTCGCCCGCGTCCTACTCGCCGAGGAAGAGCGTTTCCTGCAGACGCTGGCCTCGGGCATGCAGGTGCTCGAGCAGGCGGTCGGCCGGTTGCCGGCCGGTGGCACCATCGACGGCGAGACCGCCTTCAAGCTGTACGACACCCACGGCTTTCCCTTCGACCTGACTGCCGATATCGCCCGCGAGCGCGATCTCGCGGTGGATCAGGCAGGCTTCGAGCGGGAAATGGCCGAGCGTCGGGCCCAGTCCCGCGCGGCAAGCCACTTCACCGCCGAGACGGTCAAGATCGGCACAGATGAGCCGACGGTGTTCGAAGGCTACGCGCACGAGCGCCTCGAGGCGCAGGTAGTCGCGGTGGCCCGCGAAGGCAGCCAGGCCGAGTCGCTCGAGGGCGGCCAGGACGGCGTGATCGCCCTCGATTGCACGCCGTTCTATGCCGAATCGGGCGGCCAGGTGGGAGACACCGGCGTGATCGAGTCGGCCCAGGGGCGGTTCGTCGTCCACGACACCCAGAAGCAGGGCGGTGTGTTCCTGCATCATGGCACGCTCACCGATGGGCACATGGCCGCCGGTGAGCCGGTCACCACGCGCATCGATGCCGAGCGCCGGGCCGCGATCCGCCTGAACCACTCCGCGACGCACCTGCTGCACGCCGCACTGCGCGAAGTGCTGGGCGATCACGTCCAGCAGAAGGGCTCGCGCGTCGGCCCCGAGGCCCTGCGTTTCGACTTCTCCCATGACCAGCCGGTCACCCGCGAGCAACTGGCCGAGATCGAGCGGCTGGTCAATGCCCAGGTCCGCGAGAACAACGCCGTCGAGACCCGCGAGATGGCAATTGACGATGCCCGCGCGGCTGGCGCGACGGCCTTGTTCGGTGAGAAATACGGCGACACGGTGCGCGTGGTGACCATGGGGCCATTCTCGATGGAGCTTTGCGGCGGCACCCATGCCCGTCGTGGTGGCGACATCGGCCTGTTCAAGATCCTGGGCGAGTCCGGTGTCGCCTCGGGTGTGCGCCGCATCGAGGCGGCCACCGGCGCCACCGCGCTGACGGAGGCCGAGCGTGCCGACCAGACGGTCGATGCGATCGCGGAATTGTTGCGCGGTCCGAGAAGCGAGGCGACGGACCGGGTGGCGCAGATGCTGGAGCGCTCCCGGCAGCTCGAACGCGAACTGGCACGCATCAAGGCCGAGCTGGCCTCGGCGAGCGGTGACGAACTGGCTGACCGCGCGGAGAGTGTCGGGCCGGCGAAGGTGCTGGTGGCCGAGCTTCCCGGCGCGGATGCCGCCACCATGCGCGAAAGCATGGACAAATTGCGTGACAAGCTCGGCACGGCCGCGATCCTCCTGGGCACAGTCGACGAGGGCAAGGTGCGCCTAGTCGCGGGGCTGTCCAAGGACCTGACCAAGCGGTTCAAGGCGGGCGACTGGGTGAATGTCGCGGCCGCCGAGGTAGGCGGCAAGGGCGGTGGTCGCCCCGACATGGCACAAGCCGGCGGCAGTCAGCCTGAGCGCCTGTCCGAAGCGCTCGAGGCGGCCCGCCAATGGATTGGCGAACAGCTCGACTGAATTACGGCGGCCTTTGGTTGTCCAAGTTGGGCTGTCTAACGGGTCGGTTGCACCGGGATGGCGGCCCAGGGAGATGAAAAAGCCGGGTGGTCCGTTTATACTGTGCGGCTGCTTTGACTTTTTCACGTCAGCGACATGGAGCTGGCACCGGCGATTCGGGTGCTAAGGAAACCTTATGGCGTTACTCGTTCAGAAATATGGTGGTACCTCGGTAGGTACGGTCGATCGTATCAAGGCGGTTGCCGAGCGCGTCCAACACGCGGTGAGCAACGGCGACCAGGTGGTCGTGGTGGTCTCGGCGATGAGCGGCGAGACCAACCGTCTAATCGGCATGGCGAAAGAGATCCAGGCCGATCCCACCCCGCGCGAACTCGATACTCTGGTGGCCACCGGCGAGCAGGTGACCATTTCACTGCTGGCGATGGCCTTGCAGGCCCGCGGTCAGGACGCCCGCTCCTACACCGGGGCACAGGTGCGTATTCTCACCGACAGCATGCATACCAAGGCGCGGATCCAGTCGATCGACACCGAGAACATCCAGCGTGATCTGGATGCCGGGCGCGTCGTGGTGGTCGCCGGCTTTCAGGGCGTCGACGAACACGGCCAGATCACCACGCTGGGGCGCGGTGGTTCCGACACCTCGGCGGTGGCGTTGGCCGGGGCGCTCAAGGCCGATGAGTGCCAGATCTATACCGACGTCGACGGGGTTTACACGACCGACCCCAGGGTCGTGCCCAAGGCGCGTCGCCTCGACCGGATCACCTTCGAGGAAATGCTGGAAATGGCCAGCCTGGGCTCGAAGATTCTGCAGATCCGCTCGGTGGAATTCGCCGGCAAGTACAACGTGCCCCTGCGGGTGCTGTCCTCGTTCCAGGATGGCCCCGGCACCCTGATTACTCTGGAGGACGACAGCGTGGAAGAACCAGTCATTTCCGGGATCGCGTTCCACAAGGACGAGGCCCAGCTGACCATCAAGGGCGTGCCGGATAGTCCCGGGATCGCCTACAAGATCCTCGGTCCGATTGGCGACGCCAACATCGAGGTCGACATGATCCTGCAGAACATCGGTGCCGATGACACCACGGACTTCACGTTCACGGTGCATCGCAACGATTTCGACAAGGCCCTCGACCTGATGCGGGGCACCGCCGAAGAGCTGGGGGCACGCGAGGTGTCCGGCAATCACAACATCGTCAAGATTTCGCTGGTGGGTGTGGGCATGCGTTCACACGCTGGCATCGCCTCGAAGATGTTCCGGGTGTTGGCCGAAGAGAAGATCAATATCCGCATGATTGCCACGTCCGAGATCAAGATCTCGGTGGTGATCGACGACAAGTACCTGGAGCTGGCCGTGCGTGCACTGCACGATGCCTTCGAGCTGGACACTCCCGAAGTGTCTCTGACCTGAACGCGCTTACAGGCTAATATCCAGCTAGGCCCCGAACGGATTGCTTGCCGGGGCCCTTTAATATAGAGGCTGACTTATGTTGATTTTGACCCGCCGAATTGGCGAGGTGCTGCGCATTGGCGACGACGTCGCCATCACGGTGCTCGGCATCAAGGGAAACCAGGTCCGAATCGGTATTGATGCGCCCAAGGATGTCTCCGTGCATCGCGAGGAGATCTATCAGCGCATCAAGAGCGAGACGGACGAAGGCAACGACGGCGACCAGTCGGCCTAATCCTCGTTCAGCGGTCCCGCGATTTGTCGCATGCCCCGATGCGGGGGGACGCATGACAGGGGGAGGGGCGCCCGACCGTGGTTGGGGCGTTGATTCTTCCCTGCAAAGCCGCTACCATGCGGCGCTTGTTGGAGAGGTGGCCGAGTGGCTGAAGGCGCTCCCCTGCTAAGGGAGTAAGGGGTTGATAGCCCCTTCGAGGGTTCGAATCCCTCTCTCTCCGCCACATCAAAGAAAGCCCCGTCCGGGTGAACCCGGGCGGGGCTTTCTGTCGTGGGGTCGGGGGGTCAGGGGAGGAGGCGCGGGACGGTGTCCGGATACGTTCTTCGTCGCCACCGATCAGTGGCCGGGTCGGTTTCCTCTCGCCATCAGGGCCGCGTATTCCTCGGGCGCGAGAATCTGGCGCAGATCGACGAAGCTGCCGTTTTCGAACTCCCGCAGCGACGGCAGTGCCTCGAGAATTCGCTCTGCCGCGCGGGTCGGGGAGAGCAGGGTGTCGGTGCCGCGCGCGTCCTGTATTCGCTTGAGCGCCGGGAAGCGCTCGATATCCGTCTGCTCGCAGAGCGTGTCGATGATGCGCGAATCGACCAGTCCCGGGGCCACTGCGCTGACATGGGTGCCGGTGAACTCATGGGCGTAGAGGCGGCAGAGCATGTTCAAGCTTGCCTTGGAGAGGGCATATCCACCCCAGCCGCGGTTGCCCAGGACCGCGGCGCCGGAGGAGATGGCGACGATCTGCTCGATCTCGATCCCCGAGGCGAGCAGCCAGTCGAGGATGACCTTGTTGGCCCAGACGTTGATGTCCATGATCTCGCGCAGTCGCTCGACCGACAGCCGGCTCATGTCTTCGATCTCGCCCAGGATGCCTGCATTCAGGATCACCACCTCGAGCCGCTCGACCCCGGCCAGCAGCTGGTCGAGAGCCGGGCCGATCGAGTCCAGGTCCGTGAGGTCGCAGAGCACGTCGGTGACCCGGTCGGCCAGGGCCGCACAGCCGCGCCGGCTGCAGCCGTAGACGCGATAATCGCGGTCGAGCAGGGCGTGGCTCAGCCCGAGGCCGAGCCCGCTGCTGTTGCCGGTGACCAAGGCGCGGGGTGATGTGTCCGTCATGGGGGCTCCTTCAGCGCAGTTCGGCAAGGAGCTGGCGGATCATGCCGTCGGCGCGACTACCGTAGCCGCCGCCGAACAGGTTGAAGTGGTTGAGGACGTGATAGAGGTTGTAGAGCGTCTTGCGTACTCGGTAGCCGGGGTCGAGCGGCAGATGCGCCTGGTAGGCGCGGTAGAAGCCAGGCGAAAAGCCACCGAACAGCTCGGTCATGGCGATCTCGGCCTCGCGGTCGGCGCGGTAGGTGGCCGGGTCGAAGAGCACCGGGGTGCCGTCGGCAAGCGCGCCGTGGTTAGCCCCCCACATGTCGCCGTGGATCAGGGCCGGGTAGGGGCGATAGTCGGTAAAGAAGGCGGGCAGCGCCTCGACCAGTTCATGGCCGGCGTCGATGGTCCGGCCGCCCAGGCCGCGCTCGGCCGCCCAGTCCAGCTGTGGCATCAGGCGACGCTGGCCGTAGAAGCAAGCCCAGTCGTCATCGTCGCCGCCGAGCTGGGGCATCGCGCCGATGAAATTGTCCTCCGGCCAGCCGAACGCCGGCTGGGCTTCGCTGTGCAATTCGGCCAGCGCCTCGCCCAGCGCGGCGTCATTGACGGGGCCGAGATCGAGCCATTCGATCAGCAGGTAGGCGATGCCGTCCACACTGCCCGCAGCGACGACCTGTGGCGTGCGGATGTGCGTGCCGAGCGCCTCGAGCCCGCGGGCCTCGGCCGGGAACATGCCATCACCCCGGTCGACATGCGTCTTGATGAATAGCGGAGCGGCATCGGTTTCCAGGAGGGCGGCGTCGGCGATGCAGCCGCCGCCGATGGGCTGATGTCCCCGCAGCACGAGGCGCGGGGAATCGGCCAGTTTCCCTCTCAATCCCTCGGGGGGCGTGTCGAGATTCTGAATGCGGGCCTGGGCATCATCGAGCAGTGTCTGAAAGTCGGGTCGGGCAGCCATAGCGTTGGTAGAGTTCTTCCTGCTTGGTTTCAATCCAGTTCTGGACGATCGCGTTGACCTCGCTGGCCGTACGCCCCTCGGTCTCGATCGGCGGGCCGAAGACGACGTGGATCGTGCCGGGGCGCATGAGAAAGCCTTGCTTGGGCCAGAGACAGCCGGAATCGATGGCCACGGGGATCACCGTGGCCCGCGCGTGAACGGCCAGCTTGGCGCCGCCCATCCGATAGTGTGGCCGCGCCCCCGGCCGGGTGCGTGTGCCCTCGGGGAAAATCACCACATCGCGACCTTGGGCAAGCGCCGCTGCCCCCTTCTCCATGACCTGTTCCAGGGCCTGGCGCCCGGCGGCGCGATCGATGGCAATGGCCCCGATACCCTGGAGGCCCTGGCCAAAGATGGGAATGCGCAGCAATTCGCGCTTGAGCACGAAGGCCGCCAGTCGCAGCACCGTGGGCAGGTACATCGTTTCCCAGGTCGACTGGTGTTTGGCCAGTACGACACTGCCACCTTCCTTGGGCAGGTGCTCGAGGCCCTGTACCTCG